>CAZCDC010000001.1:0-36652 GCA_964497195.1 uncultured Rhodobacterales bacterium
ATCGGCCAGAAAACCGCGCCATGCGCCACGATCAAGGCCAGACCGTCATGTTCCAATGCTTGATTTACGGCCCTGAAAACACGCGCAGTAAAGCTGGTATAGGTTTCAGCATTTTTGGGCGTAAAACCGGTTTTCCATTTGTCTGAAAAGCTTTCGCCGGTGCGTATAGTTCCTTCTAATACTCCAAAATTGCATTCTTGTAGTGCGTTAATTTCGGTCAATGGCAGGCGCAAAGTGCCGTTAATTATTTCCGCTGTTCGGCGCGCCCTTTTTAAAGGGCTGACAAATATATGCGTGATACCACGGCCCACCAATGCGGGAATTGCGTCATGCGCCTGTTGTTCACCAACCGCATTAAGCGGGATATCGATTTTGCCCTGATAGCGCCGCTCAACGTTCCAGTCGGTTTGACCGTGGCGGATGTAATAGAATGGCTTTCTGGTAATCATATGGCATTAATAACCAGTCAAAAATTTTCCGCAATCGGCATTTAACTGCGACGCTCCATTGCTTGACTTTTTTGCTTAAGGCCGCCATATCAAACTTAACGCGAAAGGCACATTATGTTTATCCAGACCGAATCCACTCCGAACCCTGCTACCCTAAAATTCCTGCCGGGGCAGGCTGTTATGCAAATGGGCACTGCTGATTTTCCGAATGAGGAAAGCGCGGGTACATCGCCAATGGCGCAAATGATTTTTGCGGCCGAAGGTGTGGCTGGCGTATTTTTCGGGCCAGATTTTGTAACCGTTACCAAAACCGAAGCGGTTGAATGGGCCCATATCAAACCCGCAATCCTTGGCGCGATTATGGAACATTACCAATCCGGAAATCCGGTAATGGCCGATGATAGCGGCACAGTTGGCCACGCCGAGCATGACGGCCCTGACAAGGAAATTGTCGATCAAATCAAGGAATTGCTTGATACTCGTGTGCGCCCTGCTGTGGCACAGGATGGTGGCGATATTACCTTTCACGGCTTTGATCGCGGCGTGGTTTATTTGCATATGCAAGGTGCCTGTGCGGGCTGCCCATCGTCAACCATGACCCTGAAAAGCGGCATTGAAAACCTGTTGCGCCACTATATCCCCGAGGTCACCGAGGTGCGCCCTGTTGCCGTCTGACACCACCACAATTCTGGCATTTGACACATCGGCTGCGCAGTGCGCGGCCGTTTTGTTGCGCGGTAATGACATTCTTGCAACGCGGCACAAAGAACTGGGGCGTGCGCAGGTTGAGGGGCTTTTCCCAATGTTGGAAGAAATGCTGCAAACAGAAAATGTTGGCTGGCATGACTTGAATGCGCTCGCGGTTTGCACAGGGCCGGGAAATTTTACCGGCACGCGAATTGGTGTTTCTGCGGCGCGGGGTTTGGCGATGTCGCTGAAAATTCCAGCTATCGGAGTCACTGTTTTTGAAGCGGCGGCCTTGGCTGCATCTGACACCATAACAGGCGAAATAACAGGCGAAATTCATGTTGGCATTTCTTTGCCTCGGCAACAATTTGGCATGCAACGATTTTCAAATGGCCAGCCGCCCGAGGCGAAAGGCAAGCCGGAAATTTGTGTAACAGGTGCAAACAGCCCGTTTGACATAGCGGATATCGCACAGTTTGCGCTGTTGCGCCTTGCCCAAGGCACTCAAATTCCGCGCCCCGCGCCGCTCTATTTGCGGCCAGCCGATGCAGCCCCCGCAAAGGACAAACCGCCGGTGATATTGGATGACTGCTGAACAATTGGCCAAAATTCACGCGGCTTGTTTTGACATGCCACGACCGTGGAATGTGGCGGAGTTTGCTGATTTTCTTGCCAATCCGCTGATTTTCCTTATCCAGTCGAAAAACGGTTTTGCTTTGGGGCGGATCGTAGGGCCGGAGGCTGAATTGCTGACCATTGCTGTTTTGCCAAACGCGCAAAACCTTGGCGAGGGGCGCATATTATTGCAGAAATTCATTGATTCGGCTGCGATTAGCAGTGTTCAGGAAATTTTCCTTGAAGTAGCCCAAACAAATGCAGCTGCAATAAACCTTTATAAATCTGTTGGGTTCGAAAGAATCGCCAAGCGCGCTGGCTATTATCAAGATAAATCCGGAGATAACGTAGCGGCAATTGTGATGAAATATGCGATTTTTAGCTGAAAATTTATCCGCTTGGTCAAAAAATGAATATTTCCTGAATTAAGCATTGACCCCTCCCCTTGCAAACCGCTTTACTATGTCATCGTATTTCCAGCTTTCTGTGCAGTCTGCGCACAAAGAAGTAGGATTTCAAAATATTGGGAGAAACTAATGAAACTAGTAACAACTTTTTTAGGCGCTGCGGCGGCTGTCAGCATGTCAACATTGGCATTTGCAGCAGGCCACGCGCCAGCAAACCCGGCGCTTATCTTTGATCTTGGCGGCAAATTTGACAAATCATTCAACGAATCATCGTTCAACGGTGCTGAGCGTTTCCGCGAAGAAACCGGTATTGAATATCGTGAATTCGAATTGCAATCAGACGCGCAGCGTGAACAAGCGCTTCGTCGTTTTGCCCAGCAAGGTAACAACCCTGTTGTTGTAGCCGGCTTTTCAAACGCAACCGCCATGGGCATTGTTGCCGCTGAATTCCCTGACACAGATTTTGTAATCATCGACATGGTTGTTGATCTGCCAAATGTGCGCTCGGTTGTATTTGCGGAACATGAGGGTTCATACCTTGTTGGCCTATTGGCTGCGATGGCGTCTGAAACCGGTGTTGTCAGCTTTGTTGGCGGCATGGACATTCCGCTGATTTCCAAATTTGAGTGTGGTTATTTTCAGGGCGCGCGTTCTGTAAACCCCGACATCACTTTGATCGGCAACATGACCGGCACTGATGGTTCCGCATGGAACAACCCTGTTAAAGGTGGCGAGCTGACCATGGCGCAAATCGAGGCTGGTTCGGACGTTGTGTTTACAGCGGCTGGCGGCACAGGTCGTGGTGTTCTTCAGGCGGCTGCTGATGCGGGTATCTTTGGTATCGGCGTAGACAGCAACCAGAACTACATGCATCCGGGCACCATGCTTACCTCCATGGTCAAGCGCGTGGATGTTGCGGTTTTCAACGCCTTTAACGACGTGAATAACGGTGAATTCACTGCCGGTATCGTTGCGATGGGTCTTGAGGCTGACGGTGTTGGCTGGGCATTGGACGAGCATAATGAAGGCTTGATCACCCCAGAAATGTTGGCAGCAGTTGATGCAGCACGCACAGCGATTATCGCTGGCGACATTGTTGTGCATGATTACACAACCGACGGCACTTGCCCGGTTAATTAATCGGACATGTCTGAAACAAACGAAAACCCGGGGCAGCCAAATGCGGCTGCCCCAACGCCCCCAGCCATTGAGCTGTTTGGCATAAGCAAAGCATTTGGCCCGGTGCAGGCCAATAAAGACATCACCATGACCGTTGCCAAAGGCGCAATTCATGGCATTGTCGGGGAAAATGGCGCGGGTAAATCAACCCTTATGTCTATCCTCTACGGATTTTACAAAGCCGATTCCGGCCATATTAAAATCAACGGAATTGATACCGAAATCACCGATAGCCACGCCGCGATTGCTGCGGGTATCGGCATGGTTCACCAACATTTTATGCTGGTTGATACATTTACAGTGCTGGAAAACGTGGTGCTGGGCGCTGAGGAAGGCGCGATGCTTAAGCCAAGCCTTGCCAAGGCCCGCAAAGAGCTGAAACGCCTTGCGGATGAATATGAGCTGGACGTTGACCCTGACGCCATCGTTGGCGAGATATCTGTTGGGTTCCAGCAACGTGTTGAAATCCTCAAAGCCTTGTATCGGCAGGCCGATATTCTTATTCTGGACGAACCCACCGGGGTTTTGACACCAGCCGAAGCCGACCACCTGTTTCGCATTTTGCGCAACCTAAAGGAACAGGGCAAAACCATTGTTCTTATCACCCATAAATTACGCGAAATCATGGATATTACCGACACGGTTTCGGTGATGCGGCGCGGTGAAATGACCACCACCATTGAAACCGCCACCACCAGCCCGTCCAAACTGGCCGAAGCCATGGTAGGCCGCTCCGTGGTGATGGAGGTTAACAAAGCCCCCGCAACGGTTGGTGAAACCGTGATGGAGATCAAAAACCTGACAGTGCGCGACGGTCAAGGTGTTGAGCGGCTCAAAAATATATCCTTTAGCCTGAAACGTGGCGAAGTTCTGGGCATTGCCGGTGTGGCGGGTAATGGCCAAACCGAATTGCTTGAGGTCTTGGGCGGCATTCGCCCTGCCACCAGCGGCGAAGTGTTCATGAAGGGCGAGTCGATTGATCTGACCCATAAGGCAGACGCCCAACAACGCCGCCAACGTGGCATTGGCCATGTGCCCGAAGACCGCCACGCGCGCGGCTTGGTTATGCCATTTCAAACATGGGAAAACACAGCGCTAGGGTATCACAACGAACCAGAATTCAGCAAAAAATTTGGCATGGCCAATCAAAAAGCCATGTTTGAGGATGCTAAAGGAAAGATGGAGCGGTTTGATATTCGCCCCCCTATTCCCAAACTGAGCGCGTCGAGATTTTCCGGCGGTAACCAGCAAAAAATTGTGCTGGCACGCGAAATTGAGCGCAATCCGGATGTATTGCTGATCGGCCAACCGACACGCGGCGTTGATATTGGCGCGATTGAATTCATTCACCAGCAAATCGTAAAGCTGCGCGATGCAGGCAAAGCGATTTTGTTGATCTCGGTGGAGCTGGACGAAATTCAGGCCCTGTCAGACCGCATTTTGGTGATGTTTGATGGCATCATTCAGGGTGAACGTCTGCCGGAAAACACTGATAAAAACGAGCTGGGCCTGCTAATGGCCGGCGTTGATCCGGAGGCACCCCAATGAATAACGTGATTCCAAAGTGGGTTGATGTTGTCCTCATTCCGCTGCTGAGCCTGATTTTGGCGTTTGCTGTGTCAGGGCTGGTTGTGATGTCGATCGGCAAAGACCCTATTCAGGCCATAAAACTGATGATTTACGGCGCGTTTCGCCTAAATGACGGCATTGGCCCAACGCTTTATTACACCACCAGTTTCATCTTTACCGGCCTTGCGGTGGCGGTGGCATTTCATGCCAAGCTGTTCAACATTGGCGGCGAGGGCCAAGCGGCGATTGCCGGTGTTGGCGTTACCATAATCATGTTGTCATATGATTGGCCCCATTGGACAATTGCGCTACTTGTCGGCACCATGGCGGCGGCGATATTTGGCGCGGCTTGGGCGGCTATTCCGGCATATTTACAGGTTAAGCGTGGGTCGCACATTGTGATTACCACGATTATGTTTAACCTGATTGCGGGTTCCGTCATTGGTTATTTGCTGGTTGGGCCGTTGCAGGCCTCGGGGTCTTTGCCCGAAAGCCCGCTTTTCCCAAGTGCTGCGTCTTTGCCAACCATGCATGATATGCTTGGGATAATTGGCATCGAATTTGACCGTTTTGCTGATGTAAATATCACATTTTTCATTGCCATTTTAGCGGCATTCGGTGTTTGGCTGCTCATATGGAAAAGCCGGCTGGGATACGAGATCCGTGTTTTTGGCCATTCTGACAAAGCGGCGGTTTATGCTGGTATTTCACCGATCAAAATCACCATGATCGTGATGCTTATTTCTGGCGCATTGGCAGGTCTGATGGCGGTAAATACTGTGCAAGGCCAAGCTGAAAGGCTGGTTTTGGGCGCCGTCGGGGGTGCTGGTTTTATCGGTATTGCCGTGGCTTTGATGGGGCGAAATCATCCTGTGGGCATTGTTTTGGCAGCGTTCCTGTTTGGCGCGCTAACCCAAGGCGGGGTGGAATTGCAATTTGAAATGCAAATTCCGGCCCAGATGGTGATCGTTATTCAAGCGTTGATAATTATGTTCACCGGCAGTCTTGAGAACCTTGTTCGTATACCTGTGGAACGATTATTTACCCGCATCAAAAAGAGGTCTGCATAATGGATTTTGGAACCATATTGCAAATACTGGACTCTGCTGTCCGATTCTCGACGCCGCTTTTGATCGCTTGTCTTGCAGGGCTTTGGTCCGAACGCTCTGGTATTTTTGATATCGGGCTTGAGGGCAAAATGCTGATTGGTGCTTTTGCAGCAGGCGCGTTTTCGGCGCTGGCAACCATGCCCGCTTATGATGGCGGTTGGGGCTGGGAGAGCGGCGGCATGTGGGTTGGCATGGTCGCAGCGATTATTGCGTCAATTTTGCTAGCACTTATTCACGGTTTTGCCTCGATTACGCTACGCGGTAATCAATTGATTTCCGGTGTAGCCATCAATTTCTTTGCGGCAGGTATCACGGTTTTGATTGGCGCCAGCTGGTTTCGTCAGGGCGGCGACACGCCACAATTACCAAATGAAGGCCGTTTTCGCCCGATCGAATTACCGTTGGCCGAAACTGTTGGCAACGTGCCGGTGGTTGGACCTATCTATGAAAACCTGATTTCCGGCCATAACCTGATTGTTTATTTTGGGTTCTTTGCGGTAATGGCAACATGGTGGGTGCTGTTTCGCACCCGTTACGGCCTGCGTCTGCGTGCGGTTGGTGAAAACCCCGGCGCGGTGGATACCGCAGGTATTTCGGTGGTGAAGCTGCGGTATTCGGCGATTATCATTACCGGCATTCTGTGTGGCATTGCAGGGGCTTATCTTAGCCTTGGCACCTCGGCCCCCGGGTTTGGCCGTGATATGACAGCAGGGCGCGGGTTTATTGCACTGGCGGCGCTGATTTTTGCCAAATGGAAACCTATTCCGGCGATGTGGGCCTGTTTGTTATTTGGCCTGCTAGAAGCAATCGCCACAAAATACCAAAGCATCGACCTTGGGTTTGTTGTGTTGCCGGGGCAATTTATGCAAGCCCTGCCTTATGTCATGACCGTTGTGATTTTGGCCGGATTCGTTGGCAAAGCCATCCCGCCAAAAGCCGGCGGCGAACCCTATGTGAAGGAGCGCTAGCAATGCTGGCTGATCTGATCCGTGAAAAAACCGGCGCTGCACCAATTAAATACGGGCTGATCCTTGGCTCTGGCCTTGGCCATATTGCTGAACAGGTTGACGGCGTTGCGATTGATTACGCTGACCTGCCCGGGTTTCCCCATGCGGGGGTTTCGGGGCACAATCCAAAACTGGTTGTTGGTGATTTTGAGGGCGTGCGCGTGGCGGTGTTGGGCGGGCGTATGCATTATTATGAACGCGGTCAGGCCGATGTTATGCGGATACCGGTGGAAACCCTACGGGATTTGGGCGCAGAGGCGATTATCGCCACCAATGCCGCTGGCACTTGTGAGCCAAACACCCAGCCGGGTGATATCATGATGTTGACGGATCATATCAATTTTGCCGGCGCAAACCCCCTGATTGGCGAAGATACCGACCAGCGGTTTGTATCTCTGTCCGATGCCTATGACCCTGAAATGCGCAAAGATTTACGCGCCGCTGCCGATGCTGCGGGGGTCGTCATGTCTGAGGGCGTCTATGCGTGGTTCTCTGGTCCCAGCTTTGAAACCCCTGCTGAAATTCGCGCTATCCGGCGCATGGGCGCTGATGCGGTTGGCATGTCTACGGTTCCCGAGGTGATTCTGGCGCGGTTCTTTGGCATGAAAGCCGCCGCAATTTCGGTTGTGACCAATATGGCCGCAGGCATGAGCAACGAACATTTATCCCACGAACACACTAAAAAGATGGCCCCGATAGGCGCTGCCAAGCTGGAAAAAGTGTTGCGGCAGTATCTTTCGCAACAATCCGGCTAAATCGCTCCAATATGTCGCAGATTTTTGATTGATATATTCAAGATTTGTGTTGTAAAGGAAATCACCGCATAAAGGTGACATCATGCAAATATATCTTCCTATTGCCGAGATCTCGGTAAATGTTTTCCTATTGATTGGCCTGGGTGCCGGCGTTGGCATTCTTTCGGGTATGTTTGGCGTGGGCGGCGGCTTTTTGATGACACCGCTTTTGTTTATGATCGGCATTCCGCCAGCTGTTGCTGTAGCGACCGAGGCCAACCAGATTGTGGCCTCGTCATTTTCCGGTGTTTTAGCGCATCTCAGGCGCAAAACGGTCGATTTCAGGATGGGCGGCGTGCTGTTGATCGGGGGCCTTGTGGGGGCCGCCATTGGTGTGCAGGTATTCAAATACCTGAAATCCATCGGTCAGGTAGAATTGCTGGTCACCCTGACTTATGTGGTTTTTCTGGGCATCATTGGTTCATTGATGTTTGTCGAGAGCCTGAACGCCATTCGCAGATCAAAAAAACCGGGCGCGGTTTACAAGAAAAAGAAACATAACTGGATTCATGGGTTGCCGTTTAAAATGCGGTTTCGCACCTCAAATCTTTATATCTCGGTCATTCCGCCAATTTTGGTTGGGTTGCTGGTTGGTATTTTGGCGGCAATCATGGGGGTTGGTGGCGGCTTTATTATGGTTCCGGCGATGATTTATCTGCTGGGTATGCCCACCAAAGTAGTGGTTGGCACATCCCTGTTCCAAATTATTTTTGTAACAGCGTTTACAACACTGGCCCACGCCACGCAAAACTTTACTGTTGATGCGGTTCTGGCGCTGCTATTGCTGATTGGCGGCGTTGTTGGCGCCCAGATTGGCGTGCGTATCGGCGTAAAGCTAAAGGCTGAGCAGCTCCGCATTTTGCTGGCTATTCTGGTGCTTGGCATGTGTGGAAAACTAGCAATGGATCTATTGATTATGCCGTCTGAACTGTTTTCTATTGGCCCGGGAGGACATTAAGATGTTGCGCACTCTTGCCCTAACACTGGCGGTATTCGCCAGCGCCGCCACGGCACAAGAATCTGTTATTGTTGGCCTTAGCCAAAGCAATGTTGCGATTACCGCCACGTTTTCCGGCTCTGATATTCTGGTTTTTGGCGCCGTCAAACGCACCGGCGAAATGCCGGATGATGCCAGCCCGCTGGACGTTGCCATTATAATCGAAGGGCCACTAGAACAAGTCACGGTGCGGCGCAAAGAAAAGAAACTCGGGATCTGGATCAATACCGATTCTATCGCCATTGACGACGCGCCCAGCTTTTTTGCGGTTGCCACAACCCGCCCGCTTGATGATATCCTGCCAGAAGAATTGCAGCGCCAACACGCCATTGGGCTTGAATATGCGGTGCGCTTACCGGCGCAGGATCTCGACCCCGAAATGGAAAGCTTTAACGAAGCCATTGCGCGTATTCGTGTGGCAAACGGGCTTTATTCTCAGCAAGAAGGTGCTGTTATTCTTAGCGACGAAACCTTGTTTAATGTTGATATTGATTTGCCCGCCAACTTGGTTGAAGGCGATTATGTCGCCCGAATTTTCCTTATTCGCGATCAACAAATTGTTGGCCAGACCGCCATTGATATATCGGTTCGAAAAACCGGTATCGGGGCATGGATATATAATCTAGCCCATGAAAATGCGTTGCTCTATGGGTTGTTATCATTGCTTGTGGCCCTTATCGCCGGCTATGGCGCATCCGAGATTTTCCGCCGGCTCAAAGGCTAACCGCGCCCAACCAATGGCATATTTGTCGCCATGATTGTCATGAACGGAATATTGGTGCCAAGCGGCATACTGGCAATGTGCAGCACGGCGCGCGCCACATCAATTGCCTGCATCATCGGTTCAGCCATCACCGACCCGTCAGCCTGTGGCACACCTTTGCTGATACCTTGTGATAATTCAGTTAGCGCATTGCCAATATCAATCTGACTGGCAGAAATATCAAACGGACGACCATCCAGCGACAGGGTTTTGGTCAGGCCGGTAATCGCGTGTTTTGTCACGGTATAAGGCACTGACCCGGGCCGCGGAGCCTGCGCAGAAATTGAGCCATTATTGATAATCCGCCCGCCCTGCGGGGATTGCGCGCGCATCTGCGCAAACGCAGCGCGGGCGCACAAAAATGAACCTGTCAGGTTGGCGTCAAGCGTGGCCTGCCAATCCGCGACCGGAATTTTATCAATGGTATTCCCCGGCACCAAAATACCGGCATTGTTAAACAACGCATCAATCCTGCCAAATTCTTCGACAATCTTGCCAAAAGCCGCCTCAACCGCCAATTCATCAGAAATATCACAAGACAAAACCAAAGCGTTTTTATCGCCATTTGCTGTCTCAACCAGAGGTTCAAGCCGCCGTCCCAAAAGCGCAACTTGCCAGCCATTTTCCAGAAAATGCAGGGTAGTTACACGGCCAATGCCGGAGCCTGCGCCGGTGATGACAATGGTGTTGGTCATTTGCTCAACTGCTCCAGTTTTGCTTCAATCGCTGCCAATTTAGCCACAACCTCGTCACGAAACCCATCGGTTGCGGCGGCCTCGGCCTCATCGCCTGCGCCCTCCATAGAGGTCACGATCAAACCCACCACAAGGTTAACAACCGCAAATGTGGTAATCATGATGAAGGGCACAAAAAACGCCCACGCATAAGGGAAATCTTCCATCACTGGTCGCACAATCCCCATTGACCAGCTTTCCAATGTCATGATCTGAAAAAGCGAATACAGGCTGTGACCAAGGGTGCCAAACCATTGGGGGAAATCCGCAGCAAACAGTTTGGTGGCCATCACGCCAGCGATATAAAAGATAATCGCCATCAGCACAAAAACCGAGGCCATACCCGGCAGAGCCACAATAAAACCCTCAACCACACGGCGCAAACTTGGCGCTACTGAAACCACCCGCAACACGCGTAAAATACGCATAGCGCGCAATACCGAAAGCCCACCCGCACCGGGCACCAAAGAAACACCAACAATCAGAAAATCAAATATATTCCAGCCAGATTTAAAGAACCGGAAATGATGAGCGATGAATTTAAGGCCAATCTCGACCACAAAAATACCAAGACAAATATTGTCGATTAAATCCAGCACACCCCCCGCACTGGCCATCAGATTATTGGATGTTTGCAGCCCCAGAACAATCGCATTCAGAATAATTACCGCAAGGATAAAAGTGCCGAAATTTCTATGAGAAATAAATTTGGTAACAACGTCCCGCATGGGCTTTCCTCTTTTGCCGCACGATAGTCTATCACTTACCAAACTAGCAACTATTTTTTATTGCGGGTAAAATGGTGTTTGGGTGAGAAATCCAGCGGGATATCCGGCGGGTTGCCCTCAACCAAATCCGCCAGCGCGTCCGCCACGCGATACGCTACTGCCAACCCGGTTTTTAACCCGCCGGTGGCCACAAACACCCCTTTGTCCAGCGCCCCCAGCATGGGCTCTGGTTTCGGCGCGCGGGGGCGCAAACCCGCCCAGCGCGCGCTGATGTTAACCCCGCGCAATCGAGGGCAAATTTTGATGGCTTTGCCCAGAACTTCATCCAGCAAATGATCAGTCGAATACGGATCATCCCAAGATGTTTCACTGGTCGAGCCAACCGAAACATGGCTGGCATGTGGAATAATATATATCCCTTCGCCGTTAATCAGCGGTGTATTGGCTGGTAAAATGACATCAAGCATCGCCGCTTGTCCTTTGACACCGCGCACCGCTTTGGGGCCAAGATATGGCTCCAGCAATGACAGGCCCTCAACCCCCGCAGCAATAATAATCTGGTCAGCCTTTATAACATGGTCAGGGCCATGCACCTGTCCGGTTTCAACGGCGCGCACGTCATAATTTTCAATAACCTGTCCGCCCAACTTTTCAACGCAACACGCCAAGGCCGCACATGCTGCACGCGGGTTGATCCGCCCCGACAAGGTTTCATAAACCACCCCGAACGGCGCCGCCACAGGGTCAATCATCGGGGTGCTTTCCAACACGTCCCAGCTGGCATCGCCCCGCCAAAGCCGCGCCGCGCCTTCAACGCGGCTAATGGCCTTTTCGGCCTCATACGCATTTGGCAAAACAATATGCCGCCCGATGCGACCATAGCCAACCGACAGGCCAGACAGTGCCTCAACCCCTTGCCAATACGCCGCCGCGCCCAACAGCGCATCTAGCTGAAACTGTTTGCGCACCGACCATGCTTCGGGAACATAGGGCGACAACGCGCCCACCAACCCGCCACTGGCCCCGGTGCCAATTTTATTTTGCTCCAGCACTGTCACTTCAAAGTTGCGCCGCAACAGGGCCACTGCAGCACTAAGGCCAAAAATGCCTGCCCCAACCACAATTACCTTTTGTTTTTCCTGCATTGCAATTCCCGTTCCAGCAGCCCACTGTTTGTCTTTAACCACCAATATCAGCCTTTATCACAAACGGAATTACCCAACAATATTAGGAATGCTTGAAATGCAAAATAACGCGCGCAAAGGCATTGTTTTGATGATCCTGACCACCTTTATTTTTGCGGTGCAGGATGGCATTTCACGCCATCTGGCGGCGCAATACGGCCCAATCATGATTGTCATGATCCGCTATTGGTTTTTTGCAGTTTTTGTCCTTGCTCTGGCGGCGGCGCGAACCGGAGGCATCCGGCGTGTAGCCTATACCCGTCAACCGTTTTTGCAGATTTTTCGCGGTGTTCTTCTGGTGGCCGAGATGTGCATTGCCATTGCCGCATTTGTGGCGCTTGGCCTTATCGAAGCCCACGCCATTTTTGCCTGTTATCCGCTGATTATCGCGGCGCTTTCTGGCCCTGTTCTGGGCGAAAGGGTCGGCTGGCGACGTTGGGTGGCAATTGGGGTTGGGTTGATTGGCGTGCTGGTCATCCTGCGCCCCGGTTCTCAGGTTTTTTCAAGCGGCGCAATGCTGGCACTAATGGCCGCCTTTATGTTCGCACTTTATGGTTTGTTAACCCGATATGCGGCGCGCAAAGATAGCGCCGAAACCTCGTTTTTCTGGACAGGCATTGCCGGCGCGGTCGCTGTGACCATCATAGGCCTATTTTTCTGGCAACCGCTTGATCCAGCCGATTGGGGCTGGATGGCGCTGCTTAGCGTATCGGGCGCATTTGGGCATTTTCTGCTCATCAAAGCCTATGAAACCGCCGAAGCCTCAGCCATCCAGCCATTTGCCTATTTCCAACTGGTGTTTGCTTCTATGATCGGGGTGCTGATATTTGCAGAAACCTTGCAGTCTCGTGTTGTATTTGGCGCGATTATTGTCGTGGCGGCGGGGCTGTTCACTTTGTTTCGCGAAAAACGCAAATCAGCCTAAATTCCGCTTTCAAAGCGGGGCGTTCTATGATTGCCTAAGCCCAAATTTAACGGAGACGAGACCATGCAAACCGGTGGGCAATTATTAGTAAGCTGCCTTGCGAACCAAGGTATAAAGACGATATTTGGTGTGCCGGGCGAAAGCTATCTTGCGGTGCTGGACGCGCTTTATGATCGTAATGACATTCGCCTTATCGGCAACCGAAACGAGGGCGGCGCCAGTTTTATGGCCTGTGCGCATGGGCAACTAACAGGCGAGCCGGGCATTTGTTTTGTCACCCGTGGCCCGGGTGCCACCAATGCCAGCATAGGCGTGCATTCCGCCATGCAAGGCTCCAACCCGATGATCCTGTTTATTGGTCAGATCGCCACTGATATGCGCGGCCGCGAGGCCTTTCAGGAGGTCGATTACCGTGCATATTTCGGCCCGTTGGCCAAATGGGTGACCGAAATTGACGATGCAGGCCGCATTCCCGAGATTATCGCACGGGCCTTTACCTTGGCCAAATCAGGCCGCCCCGGTCCGGTTGTTATTGCCCTGCCCGAAAACATGCTGCGTGAATTGACAGATGCCAATCCGTGCGCAAAAGTCAAAATATCTGAGCCTGCGCCAAGCCCTGACAGCATTTATGAACTGCGCAAATTGATGGCGCGCGCGGAGCGGCCTCTGGTGCTGCTCGGCGGCACCGGCTGGAATGATCAAGGCCGCGCTGATTTTCAAACATTTGTTGAGACTAACAACCTGCCCGTTGCCAGCGCGTTTCGCTTTATGGATATTCTGGATAATAATTCACCCTGCTATATTGGCGATGCTGGTTTGGGCAAAACCCCTGCAATCAAAAAAGCACTGGCTGAGGCTGATTTGATATTGGCGTTTAACATTCGTTTTGGTGAAAACACCACCGATGCCTATGAATTGTTTGACGTGCCGGATATGGGCAAAACCCTGATCCATTGTCATCTGAGCGATCTTGAGCTTGGCAAAATATACCAGCCCGACCTGCCCATCCATGCCGGGCCAAACCAGATGGCGGCGGTGCTGAAACAGCTTGATTTGCGCGGCAACTGGGCTGAATGGTCCAGCAATGCGCGCACTGAATATGAACAATCAATGGTGCTGCCTGCCCGCGATAACGGTGTTGATATGGCGGCTGTCGTGGCGCATTTACAGATGGTTTTGCCCGAAAATGCCATTCTGACCAATGGCGCGGGGAATTTTGCCATTTGGACCAACAAGTTTTTTAAATACGGTCCCGATGCCCGCCTGCTTGGCCCGCAATCCGGCGCGATGGGCTATGGCTTGCCCGCCGCCATTGCCGCCAAAATCGAACACCCCGACCGCGCGGTGATTTGTATCGCAGGTGACGGAGATTTCCAGATGAACATGCAGGAACTCGGCTGCGCCATGCAATCCGGCGCGCAACCGGTTATTTTACTGGTCAATAACGGCACTTATGGCACCATAAAAATGCATCAAGAACGCGATTATCCGAACCGCAACAGCTTTACCGATATTGAAAACCCTGATTTTGTAGCCATCGCCATTGCATACGGTTTCCACGCCGAAAAAATCACCAAAACCGCCGATTTTTCGGCAGCTTTCAAACGCGCGATGGCCTCAACCACTGGCGCCCTTATCGAGTTGATTGTCGATGCTGAAAACGCCACACCTAAACTCACACTTTCACAGATCCGAGGATAACATGCCTGAATTCAACCGAATTTTAATCACCGGCGCGGCTGGTTCATTAGGCACATATTTGCGCCACGGCTTAAAACACCTGACCACCCATATGCGCCTTGTTGACCGCGTTGATATGGGCGAGGCGCTAGACGGTGAGGAGCTGATCGTCATGGATTTGTCCGACAAAGACGCCGCCATGGAAATCACCAAAGACGTTGATATCATTATCCATTTTGCTGGTGTGCCACGCGAACAATCATTCGACGAAATCATGACCGACACCATTCCGGCGGCCTATTACATGTATGAAGGCGCGCGGCTTTATGGGGCAAAACGGGTGGTTTACGCCAGCTCTATTCATGCGGTTGGTTTCCACGAGGTCGACAGCGTGCCCGACACCGAGGTGCGCCACCGGCCTGATACATTTTACGGCATGACCAAATGTTTTATTGAGGATCTCGGCAGCCTTTATTGGGATAAATGGGGCATTGAATCGGTAAATCTGCGGATTTGTTCGTGTTTTCCGGAACCCGCCGACCGGCGCATGTTGTGGAGCTGGCTAAGTTTTGACGATTGTGTGCGCATGACAGAGGCCGCGATGACCACGCCGCGTGTTGGTTTTTCGGTTATTTATGGCACGTCTGATAATGCCCAGCGCGCCGTTTCCAATGACCGCGCCACCCATATCGGCTATCGGCCAAAAGACAGCGCCGATAGCCATGTTTCACGCATTCTGGAAACCACCGAACGCCAAGATCACAATGCCCGCGTGGCGCGCGTGGTTGGCGGCTGGTTTACCAATCATCCGCACCCAGACGATGAAAAAAGCTGATATTGTCATCTGCGGCGGCGCTGTTATTGGCAGCGCAATCGCGTGGTTTCTGAAAGAACAAGGTTTTGACGGCTCAGTTCTGATAATCGAGCGCGACCCCAGCTTTGCACGTTCCTCAACCGCGCTGTCAGGTAGCGGTATTCGGCTGCAATTCTCACAGGCGTTGAATGTGCGGATCAGCCAATTTGGCGTTGCGTTTATCAAGGGCGCAAAAGCCCGCTGGGGCGTTGATTTAAACCTGCACGAACAAGGGTATCTTAATCTCGCCAACACGGATGCGGGCGCACAGATTTTGCAGCAAAATCATAAGGTTCAAACAGAATGCGGTGCTGAAACACAATTGCTTTCGCCTGAACAGATGCTCGTGAAATGGCCGCATCTTATTGTTGATGATCTGACGCTTGGCTCATTTGGGCCGCGCAATGAAGGGTGGTTTGACAGCATGGGCCTGCTGGGTGGGTTTCGTCAAAACGCCAAGGCCAAGCGCGTGGTTGATGAAGTCACCGGACTAACCCTCACCAAAAACCGGGTTTCTGCTGTAAATCTGGCATCGGGTGACAAAATCGCTTGCGGCACATTTATCAACGCTGCCGGACCAAACGCTGCCAATATCGCCGCGATGGCAGACATTGATTTGCCGGTTGAGCCGCGCAAACGCACAAATTTCCTGTTTGATTGCACTATGCCTCCGCCAGCAAATTTGCCCCTGATGATTGACCCAACCGGCGTTTGGGCACGACCCGAGGGCAAATATTTCCTAACCGGTTGCTGCCCAAAAAATGATGGCCCTGCCGATTTGAATGACTTTGAAGCCAACCACCATGAATTTGAAGACATCATCTGGCCAGCCCTTGCGGCGCGATCCAAAAATTTTGAGGCCATCAAGGTTTTGCGATTTTGGGCCGGGCATTACGCCTATAATACACTGGACCAAAACGCGGTAACAGGTGCGCATCCCGACATTGAAAATTTCATTTTTGCCAATGGATTTTCTGGCCACGGTTTGCAACAAGCCCCCGCAATTGGTCGCGCGATTGCTGAATTGCTGAACCATGGTAAATACCAAACGCTTGATCTCAGCCCCCTTGGCTTTGAGCGTATTCTCAGCCAAACTCCGTTTCTGGAGAAATGTGTGATATGAGCTGGCAAGCCCCAACAGCCCCCGAACTAATGGATGTGGTCAACGCCACATGGCCCGCCGCACGGCAAATCCGTAGCGGGCCATTTATGCTGCGCGATGGCCAAAATGGCGGCAAACGTGCCTCGGCTGCAACACTGGAACGGGCAGATTTTTCTGATACGGATATTAAACGCGCAGAGCAAAAGATGCGCGCGCTGGGACAGCCCAGCCTGTTCATCATCCGCTCGGGCGATACGGGCTTGGATAATCGGCTAAAAACCCTTGGCTATCGCGATTTTGATTATGTCACGATATTTACCGCGCCGATTGGTTTGCTGGCAACGTCAGACAACACCAATATGATCGCCCTGCCCAGCCCCGCCCCCCTTGCGGCGATGGCCGAAATTTGGCAGGCGGGCGGCCTTGGCGCGGCGCGGGTGGATGTTATGCGGCGCGTCAAAGACCCAAAAATATTTTACCTCGGGCGGCTTAATGAGCTGCCTGCGGGGGCGGCATTTGTGGCCATTCACAATAATATCGCCATGATCCACGCGCTGGAGGTGCTGAATTTAGCGCGCCGCCAAGGTCTGGGGCTGCAATTGATGATTGCCGCTGCAAATTGGGCACAACAGCACGGCGCGCATAGTTTTGGCTTGGTTGTGGTTTCAAAAAATACCGCTGCATGTGGGCTTTATCGAAAGCTGGGCATGGCTGAAACCGGCAATTACCATTATAGAATAAAGGATAAATCATGACTGATCTACCAACCGCATTGAATCTGCCAATGGTCAACCCGTTGCCCGAAAGCACTGCAAAATTCTTCAAAATATGTCAGGAAAAGCTGGGGCTGGTGCCAAATGTTTTGCAGGCTTATGCCCATAATATCGACAAACTAAACGCATTTTCTGCGCTGTATAATGATTTGATGCTAGGCGATAGCGGCCTTAGCAAGCTGGAGCGCGAAATGATTGCGGTCGTGGTCTCGTCGGTTAATAAATGTTTTTATTGTCTTGTGGCCCACGGCGCGGCGGTGCGCGAATTGTCAGGGCGGCCAGAGTTGGGAGAGGCGTTGGTGATGAATTATCATATCGCAGACCTGACCCTGCGCGAACGATCCATGCTGGATTTTGCGGTTCTGATGACTGAAAAAAGTGCAGGAATCAACGAATCTGACCGCCAGAAACTGCGCGATGCAGGATTTTCAGATGCGGATATTTGGGATATTGCCGCCGTGGCCGGGTTTTATAATATGAGCAATAAAATGGCCTCGGCAATTGGCATGAAGCCAAACCCAGAATACCATAATGCCGCAAGGGGTTGATGCCACGCGCGCTGGCCGCTAATAGGTTATATTGTAACCTTAGGGGGGGGGTGTGATGTCACAAAATTGCCAAGCCTGTGAAAGCAGTTCGAGCGCGGTTAAATCCTTGTCCGCGCGCGGTGTGCGGTTGACAGAATTGCGGCGCAATGTTTTGCAAATATTGCACCATTCCAAAAAACCTGTTGGCGCTTATGAGCTGTTTGATCAGCTGAATGCCAATGGAAAAGCCTCCGCGCCGCCCGCCGTTTACCGTGTGCTTGATTTTCTGGTTGAGCAAGGTTTGGCGCATAAATTACAATCCATTTCTGCTTATACGGCCTGTTGCATAGGGCCGCATGTGCATGGGGCGGCGTTCTTGATTTGCCGTCAATGTGGTGATGTCAAAGAACTGGACGCGCCCCCTGATAACCAATTAAAATCACAAGACTTTCAAATTGAAAATATTACACTCGAGGCCTCTGGCTTGTGTGGTTCATGCCAATGAATTCACTGCTATCGGTCAAAAACCTGAGTGTAATGAAAGGCAAACGCAGCTTGTTACGCGATATCAGCTTTGATCTGATTCGTGGTGAAGCCGTCAGCCTGATTGGCCCAAATGGCGCAGGCAAAACCACCCTTATTCGGGCGATGATTGGTGCCATAAAACCAAGCAGTGGCCATATTCATAAACAAAAAGGTTTGCGGCTCGGCTATACCCCGCAGAAATTGCATCTGGAGCAATTGATGCCAATGCCGGTGGACAGGTTTTTGGCGCTCTCGGGCGAAAAAAACCCAAAGAACCGCCATGAAATGCTGGCCCGTTGTGATGCCGGAAATTTACAAAATGCGCAGCTACGGGATTTGTCGGGTGGCGAAATGCAGCGGGTTTTGTTGGCGCGTGCATTAATGCGCAAACCCGATTTGCTTATTTTGGATGAGCCAACCCAAGGCCTCGATCAATCCGGCGAAGCGCGGTTTTATGCGCTGCTGAATGCACTGCGGGCTGAAACCGGCGTCGCAGTTTTTATGGTCAGCCATGATTTGCATATTGTGATGGCAGGGTCGGATCGGGTGATCTGCCTCAATACCCATATTTGCTGTTCCGGCGCGCCCGAAACCGTATCAAATGACCCCAGCTATCAGGAATTATTCGGCGCGCGCCCCGAACTGGCCCTGTATCAACATGACCACATCCACACCGAGGATTGCAATCATGATTGATGATTTCCTGCTGCGTGCGTTTTTGGCGGGAGCCATAATAGCACTGGCGGCCGCGCCGCTGGGCTGTTTGGTTGTCTGGCGGCGCATGGCTTATTTTGGCGATGCAACCGGCCACGCCGCATTGCTTGGCATTGCTTTGGCGATGGCGGCATCTTTGCCACTGATGCTGGGTGTTATTGCGGTGGCGATGGCCATGGCGCTGGCGGTTACCTTTGCAACCCAGCGCGGCACCTATGCGATGGATACAGTTTTGGGGGTTTTTTCCCATTCGGCCCTCGCCATTGGGCTGGTAGCGGCCGGGCTGTTGCCCAATGTGCGGCTGAACCTGATTGATACTTTGCTTGGCAATATTTTGACGGTTTCTGCCAACGACATAATCTTTATCGCGATTGGCGGCGTTGCTATTTTGGTGATAATGACCATATTTTGGCGCAGCTTGCTAAACGCAACTTTATCCCCTGAATTGCTGGTCGCCGAGGGCGGATCATTGCTGCGTGACCGGCTTATTTTCACCCTGACATTGGCGCTTTTTGTAGCACTATCCATCAAATTGGTGGGGGTTTTGCTGATCACCGCTATGCTTATTTTACCCGCCGCCGCTGCCGCAGCCATTGCAAAATCACCCGAGCGTATGGTGATTTATTCCAGCATTATCGGGGTGTTATCCGTGTTTGGCGGCCTATGGTTAAGCTGGGAAGCCGACACACAAGCCGGCCCGTCAATCATCGTTGTGGCCAGCCTGTGGTTTGTAATTTTAAACGTATTTAAGCGACGTTAGCTGCAACTTTGCAACTGTTGTTTGTATTGGGCGGCGCGGCTGCGCACTTGGCGCGCCACATTCAACAACCAGTCTTTTTCATTATATGAGCCGCGCGCATAACCTGTCTGGCCTTCATGATATGCCAGATATTGCCCATAAGCATCATCCATGGCGATGCCGTTACGACGGTTTGAATTGCTCATATACCAGCCGATAAAATCAGTTGCATCCCGAAAATTACTGCGGCTGGCCCCACGGTCACCTGTCGCGCTTTGATAGTCGCCCCACGTTCCGTCCAGCGCTTGTGAAAACCCGTATGCGCTGGAGATATGCCCATTGGGAATGGACCCCAAAACATAAACCCGACGCGGTTTCACACGCGCCCGAAAGCTGCTTTCTTTCCAGATGATTGCCATAACAACGTGCACAGGCGCACCCCATTCGGCCTCGGCTCGTTGTAATGACCGCAGCCAGCCATTGCGCTGATCAAGAATATTGCACGCATCATCCTGACCAGTAGGTGGTCGAGATTCGCGCGCGCATGATCCAAGGATCAACACCAATATAAGGGCAAAATACCGCATCTGCCTGCCTCTGATTATTTCTGCTCAATTTATTTTTTTACCACATGGCCCGAATTTGAGGTAAAAATCAAGGGCTGCTAGATCAAGAATCCGAGAATAAGCGGAATTGCGACCACCGAAAACAACGTCGAAACCACAACCAGCCCTGCGACTTCAGCCGAATTTGCCCCGTATTTTTCGGCCAGCATAAAATTTGACACCGCAACCGGCGTCGCCACCTGTAATACCAATGCGGCAAACGCCAATGGCGGCAGCGGAATAATCAGGCCGATGCCCACGGGAATGGCCACGCAGATCACCAGTTTTAGCAATGACAGCCAGACCGCGCGCGAAATCGCGGCGGGTTGCAGGCGGCTGATGGCCACACCCAGTGTTACCAGCATAAGCGGAATACCCATTTGTCCAATCAAATCAAGGCTGTTCATGCTCCACACTGGCAATTCCCAGCCGGTCACCAGAAATAACACCCCAAGCAAAGTCGCCCAGACCAGCGGTTCTTTGATGGCAACAAGCGGTGATTTTCCACCCGAAACCAGCCAAACCCCGGCTGTGAATGAAAGTAAAATCATCACCGCAAAAATCACCACAGCAAAATCGAACCCCACCGCCCCGAACGAGAAAAACGCCAAAGGCAGGCCCAAATTTCCGGTATTGCCAAAAACCAGGGGCGCCAGAAATGTGCGTTGATCAAGCTTGGCAATGCGAAGATATCCCCAAAACACTAACCCAACGGCCACATACGCCAAAGTCGCAGCCAACGCAGTGTTACGCAATGTCGTCGGATCAATTTGCGAATTTGCCAAAGCTGTAAAAATCAAACACGGGATCGCCAAATTCATCGTCAACCGCGTAACAAACTGTACGGGATAATCCCAGCCGGCACGCACCCAAACAAAACCAATGGCCGCCAAAATAAAAACTGGCGCAATGATCTGCAAAACTTCGATAAATGTTGCAAAAATAGTCAACGGAATTCCAATCTAGGCTGATCCTTCAGAACCGCAATTAGTATGCTTGTCAACCATTGTTGCAATCTGTGTGGACAAACGGTTTATGGCTCTGATATTCATTGCCTTAAATATCGGAATAGGAATCATGGAAAAACTGCACGCAAAATTCGCGCTTGGCCAAGTTGTCAAACACCGTATACACCCGTTTCGCGGCGTGATTTTTGACGTGGACCCAACATTTAACAATTCCGAAGAATGGCTGGAATCCATCCCCAAAGACAAGCGTCCGCGTCGTGATCAGCCATTTTACCACCTGTTCGCTGAAAACGACACGTCCTATTATGTGGCCTATGTGTCAGAGCAAAACCTGCTGACAGATGACAGCAACGAACCGGTTGACCACCCCGAAGTTACAGAAAACTTTGGCGGCCTTTCAAACGGCAAATACGATGTTTCGGGGCATTTGCATTAATATCCCAGCGCACAGCCATCTTTGCGAGGGTCCGATGCCCCATATAAAACATCGTCCTTGATCATAATCGCCTGCGCGCCACCAATCGGCGTTTCCGGCACGTTTACCTTGTGCCCCATCGCCTGCAATTTAGCGCGTGTTGCAGCAAAATACCCCGTTTCGAGCGCCATCAAGCCCGCATGTGCAAAACAACGCGGCGCATCGATGGCGCTTTGTGGATCCATGCCAAAATCGGCGATATTGGACAGGAAACGCATATGCCCATTCACCTGATATTGCCCGCCCATCACACCAAACGGCATCAAAAACCCATCCGGCTTGCGGATCATGCCGGGAATAATCGTGTGCATCGGGCGTTTTCCTGGCCCTGCTTCATTCGGATGACCTTTTTGCAACGTAAACCCCGCACCGCGGTTTTGCAGCAAAATCCCGAATTTATCAGATGCAATACCACTGCCAAAACTATGGAAAATCGAATAAATCAACGACAGGGCCATACGATTTTTATCAACAACAGTTAGATAAACCGTCTCTTTGTGAACCGCATTCATGCGCGGGTTTGGCATTTCCATTGCCCGTTCTGGATCAATCAAACCAGCCAGTTCAACAGCAGTTTCTGGTGATAACAAATGCGCTAAATGATCCTTCACAGCATTTGGATCCGCCACAAAACGGTCCCGCGCGTTATAAGCCAGCTTACAGGCTTCGGCCTCAAGATGCGCGCGTTTGGCCCCCATCGGGTCAAGGTTCGCCAACTCAAAATGACTTAATATATTTGCCATCAAAATAGCGATTGCACCATGGCCGTTGGGCGGCAGCTCAATCAGCTCATGACCGCGATACATGCCTTTTACAGGCGTAACATAGCTGGATTTTGTGGCGGCAAAATCCTCCAGAGTGTGTCGGCCACCGCGTGCGCGCAAGCTCTCGACAAAATCTTGCGCCACTTCACCTTCATAGAATCCGGCGCGCCCCTCAGCCGAGATTTTGCGCAATACTTTCGCCTGTAACGGCGTGCGGAAAATTTGCCCCATTTGCGGGGCGCCGCCACCTAGCCCATAGAGGCCCTGCGCATTGCCTTGTAGCCTCGAAAAGCTGGTTTTCCAATCAAACGCGACGCGCTCCGCCACGGGAACACCCTGTTCTGCATAATGAATTGCGGGTGCCAAAACATCCGCAAGCGGCATTTCTCCCCAATCGTTTGACAAAGTGATAAACCCGTCCACGGCACCCGGAATGGTCACAGCGGCGGCGCTATTATCGGGTATTTCCGCAACTCCGCCAGCGCGCAAAGCATCCGCGGACAGCCCTGCCGGCGCACGGCCCGATGCATTTAACCCAATAAAATCCGCCCTGGCTGCGGGTTGCAACAATGCAAAACAATCCCCGCCAAGGCCCGTCATTTGTGGCTCACAAATGTTTAATACCATCGCCGCCGCGATCCCTGCATCAACAGCATTACCGCCTTGCTCAAGTATTTTAATAGCAGTTTTTGCCGCCAAGGGATGGGATGTTGCACACATCCCGTTTTGGGAAATAACAGTTGAGCGGCCGGGCCGGTGAAAATCGCGCATAATAATCCTGTGGATAGTTTGCCGCAGCCTGCCAGTTATTTGCGCAAATTTCAATTCCGCGTAAATTTTTCTTGCAATATTTCTAAACCTGCCGCAAACTTTTATCATGGCAGCACAGCAAAACAGCGTCACCGATTTTCCGCGCCCAAACACGCAGATCACCAGCTTTCACCGTACTGAGCTAACGCCGATCTTGTCGCTTTACGGGCGTATGGTTGCGGCCGGTGAATGGCGCGATTACGGAATTTCCAGCCTCAAAGACATCGCGATATTTGCTGTTTTTCGACACAGCTCCGAAAACCCGATTTATCGCATTGAAAAAACACCCAAATTAGCGCGCCGTCAGGGGCAATATGCAGTTGTCGCGATGGATGGCAAAACCCTGCGGCGTGGCCATGATTTGACAATAGTATTACGGGTTTTGGAGCGTAAACTGATCAAGGCTGTCACCTAGATTTAGTCAGCTCGTCCAGCTTTTTCCATTCAGCCAAAAGCTGTGGAAGCGCATCCAAGCGCAACATATTTGGCCCGTCAGAGGGCGCATTATCCGGATCATCATGGGCCTCAACAAAAAGCCCGGCAACGCCAACTGCCAGTGCGGCGCGCGCAAGAACCGGCACAAATTCTCGTTGTCCGCCGCTGGAACCACCCAACCCACCGGGCTGTTGAACCGAATGCGTGGCGTCAAAAATAACAGGGTATCCGGTTGCCGCCATCGTGGGCAAGCTGCGAAAATCTGACACCAATGTGTTATAGCCAAACGAGGTGCCGCGTTCGGTCAGACAAATTTGATTATTACCCGCATTGCTGATTTTACCAGCAACATTTTCCATATCCCAAGGCGCCAAAAATTGGCCTTTTTTGACATTCACAGGCTTACCCGTTACCGCAGCAGCCAGCAGTAAATCTGTTTGGCGGCACAGAAATGCCGGAATTTGCAGCATATCCACGACCTGCGCCACAGCGGCGCATTGCGCCGGATCATGCACATCTGTCAGCACCGGAACGCCGATTTCTGCCCTGATATCCGCCAGAATACGCAAGCCATCATCCATGCCAACCCCGCGTATTGCAGCCGCAGAGGTTCGGTTGGCTTTGTCAAACGAGGCTTTGAAAATCAACGGGATTCCCGCCGTTTCGGCATGGTTTTTGATCTGCTCTGCCAGCCGCATCGCGTGCTCGCGGCTTTCAATCTGACACGGGCCGCACAGCAGCACAAAAGGCAGGTCGGCGCGTAAATCAACACTATTTTCTGGCCCAAAAACCGTAACAGTTTTCATCATTCGATCCCCATTTTTGCAAGCGCAGTTTCAACGCGGCCAATATCCACCGGGTTGTTAACCTCCCAGAATTCCTGACCTTTTGCGTCAACCTCGACGCATTGGATGATTTTGCCATTTTCCAAAAACCGCAACTGCTCCAGCCCCTCAATCTGTTCCAGAACACCCATCGGCCAAGTCAAATAATTGCGCAGAGCCTGAGGTCGAAACGCATATAACCCGACATGATGGAACACCGGAAGCGGTGTTGTTTTCAGATTATCCGCATAGGGCAATACTTCTTTAGAAAAATAAAGTGCCCGATTTTGGCTATCAAAAACAGCCGTTGTGCCGCCAATCCTGCCCGCACGGCGGTCCTCGCGGAATTGTTTCAGCGTTTGCGCATCGCAACGCAAAACCGGTGTTGCCATATCAGCAGAACAGCCCTGCATTGCATCAATAAGTCCGGTGACAAAATGCGGCGGAGTCAGGGGCGCGTCGCCTTGAAAATTCACGATCAGGTCAATATCATCTGGCAGTTGCTCAACCAATTCGGCGCAACGCTCGGTGCCATTTTTCGCCTGATCTGAGCTGATTAAGACATCAGCGCCAAAGCTTTTTGCGTGTGCCGCGATCCGGTTATCATCGGTTGCGACCACCAATATATCAATATCGGGCACCTTTGCCGCAGCCTCCCATGTGCGTTGAATCAGGGTTTTGGCAATGCCTGTTGCACCCTTTATCTCAGCCAAAGGTTTACCCTCAAACCGAGCGCTAGCGAAACGTGCGGGGATAATTATTGCGGTTTTCATCAGCTAGGCAACGCCAGCTTGCAGTAATTTAAGCAGGGTCAAAACGCCAACAGGTTTATCATTTTCCAGTACAAAAAGCGCCGAGATTTTGTTGGCTTGCAGAATCGCCAAGGCCTCAATCGCCATAATATCAGGGGAAATAGAAACGGATCCCTTGCTCATAATGTCTTGCACCGGCGTCTCCCACAGCACTTGTTTCATAGTCGAATAGGCGCTTTTTGCCAGATATCGCCGGATATCGCCATCGGTTATGACGCCGCGCAAAACACCGGTTTTGCCGATCACGCCAATTATACCAACCGATTTTTCGGTTAGTATCTCCAACGCATCCATGATTGAGCCTGTATGGTCAATCAACGGCATCTGCGGCCCTGTTAACATCAATTCCGATACCGGAATAAGGCTGGCGCCCAGCTTTCCACCGGGATGAAATTCTCTGAAATTCACCTCGGAAAACCCACGGCGCTCCAAAAGGCTGACGGCAAGCGCATCACCCAATGCCAGCTGCATCAGGCTACTGGTAGTTGGCGCCAGATTATGCGGGCAGCTTTCGCGGGCAGCTGGCAATAGCAAAACCACATCCGCAGCCTTGGCAACCAGGCTTTGTGCGTCGCCCGTCATGGCAATAAGAGGCAGTGTAAACCGTTTGCAATAGGCCACGATATCTTGCAATTCGCGGGTTTCTCCTGAACGCGTCATCATCAAAACCGTGTCTTCGCGGCTGATCATGCCAAGATCACCATGGCTGGCCTCGGTCGGATGAACAAAAAATGAAGGCGTGCCGGTGGATGCAAAAGTTGATGCCAATTTTGCGCCGATATGGCCGCTCTTGCCCAGCCCAACAACGATCAACCGGCCTTTGCAACTCTCGATCAGCTCCAACGCGCGGGTAAAATCAGCACCCATGCCATTGGTTAATGCATCGGATAATGCACGTATGCCCTGCCCCGCCAATTCCAGCGAATTCAGAGCGGCCAGAGGTTGGTTTTCAGGGTTTTGCTTTGTTTGTGTCATACCCCCTCCTATCCGATATTTGGTTAAAATTGGCCTAAAAGTGGTCAGGTATTTCGATGACAATTGCGGTGATGTTATCACGCCCGCCGCCTTTTTTGGCAAGCTCAATCAGTTCGCTGCACACAGTTTCCATCGGCGCGGTGGTCATATACTGGCTGATAACCTCGTCTGTCACAAACCCGTTTAGCCCGTCACTACATAGCAAAAACCGGTCTCCGGGTTCATAAGTGCCACGCAATTTATCGATCTCCAAGGTTTCGCCAACGCCAACCGCGCGGGTAATCACGTTGCCATGCGGGTGGTTCTCGGCTTGTTCTGGCGTGATTTGACCTGATTCCAGTAGATCATTCACCAAGGAATGGTCCTTGGATAGCTGTATCATTTTGCCGTTGCGCACATGATATAACCGCGAATCCCCAACCCATAAACACACAAAATGCGGATCAGACAGCACGATGCCCACCGCAGTTGTGCCAATTGCCCCGCCGCCGCGCCGGTCGGCCTCTTCCAGTATTGCATAATGCGCTTCCAAAATGGCGGTGCGCATGGATTTCATTATTTCACTTGAGGGCAAGTTCCGGTCAATCGCCGCAATTTTGGCAACCAATGTTTGCGAGGCAAAATCGCCTCCCGCATGGCCGCCCATGCCATCTGCCACCAAAAACGCACCAAGTTCCGGCACGCTGACCATTGAATCCTCGTTCACTTTTCGAACCAACCCAACATCCGTCAGGCTATTGTGGTAAAAAAAACTCAAACTTCGCCCCCCTTTATCACCGACCCTTGCCAGCATGACACGTCTTGGCTTAGCAAAGTTTTGAATGAATCCGCATTCGGCAAGCCAATATGCGATAGGCCAAGCGGCGCGCCAAAACCCTCCTCGGGGGCACTTAGCCATTGGCTTGTATCTGCTGCGATGCCCCTCAAAGCGTCAGGCAATTCAAATTGTGAAACCAAGATTTCGAGATCAATTTTTCCGCGCAACGAATCCAGCATATCCAGCGCTGCATCCTCGATTGGCAAATAGAACTCACGGTTGTTCAAGCCGTTTTCCGGCATTGCACAGGGGGCAACAATGGTCAGTGGAAACAGCCGGCCAACCGCATCTTGGCTGGGCATCATCACCCCTGTATAAGGGCCACCATCGATAATATCTGCCCCGATTGCAAACCGCCATATTGGCGCGGTCTGGTAAACCTCTGCCCATTTATCCGCCAACGCAGCACGGCTGGCCAAAAATCCCTTTTGCAAAAACGGATCCCAAGCATTGACAAAACACCGCGGAATATTACCGCCGCGCACGAAATCACCCAATGCAGGAAATTTGCCGAAAAATCCGAATTCTGCACTCATATCAAAGCGAACTCGGGCAGCGGAAATTTGTTAGCGCACTAAGGCGAAACGGGTTATACGCCGCCCCTGCTCGTAGCTGAAACACTGCAAAGCGACCACCCAGATTAAACACAATCCGCATTTTGTCATCCGAATTGCCGCCGCGAACCTCTGATGCGTCAAGCAGCCGGAAAAATGCCCAAGGCCCTTCGGCGGCGCGGCTGTTTTCCGCGTTACGGCGGCTGGGTTCCAGCACTATCTGGGTAGGCCCGCCAGGCCCCGGCCATTGCATCGGGGTTTCGGCCAGGGCCTGATTATTGCGATAATCCAGAATTTGACCATCAACCGCCAACTGAATACGCCGCACCCCATCGCCCAGCGCGATCGGTTTCATGCTGAAACTAACCACAGGCAAACCGGGCGCCAAAAAGAACGCATCGCGAATTTGTGCGGCCCGTTCAAACTGTGCCAACACCGCGTCTGATATGCCCAATTCCTGATCTTGAATGCGCCGCCAACGCCAAGGCGTGCCGGATGTGTCGACAAAATCAAGCAGGTTTTCCTGAAAGAATGTATCAATCAGACCAGCCGGAGCAAACAGCCGCGAAAATTCCTGAATGGAAATATCCGCCTGTTGGTTTTTAAAGAACGGGTAACGATTGTTAACACCGCGATTACACGTCGGCAAAACCACCCGTTGCCAAGTTGCATCAAGGCTGGAGCGCGCGCCGCCCGCAGCAACGCCAGCACTGCTGGTGGTTAACTGGGTTATCCAGCGTTTCATAGGATCATGCGTGCGGCCCAGCAAAACTTGCAAATCTGTCACAGCATTCTGGTTTAAGTCTGCGCTTTCGCCCAGAACCGCCAATCGATTCAGCTCCTGATACATGGCCGTAAGCGCTTCCATTACGCCATCAAGCTCTGAGGGCGCGCCTTCGTCTTTGGGAACAATAAACTCATTCAGCCATTTGAAGCGCATTTCAACAACCGTGCCCGGGGGCGGTGGCGGCGCCTGCCCTTCGCTAATTGCCGAGCTTTGCAAAATACCAATCAGGGCCTGCGTGCGCACGCCTTGCGCGTCAAATAGTTCACGCGCGGCAAAGTTTTTTGTCTCATTGGCCGCACCATCTAATGCCAAAGGCGCATCGCGCACTGTCATGCGGGTTTCGTTTTCAACTGAAAGCAGGATTTTCAAAATCGGAGAGCTAGGCCCAGACAGGACATTCAACGTTTGGACAACTTGGCTCATGTCACCCATCGGCGCGACGTCTATATCTGCCAGAACAGATTCGTAAGACGCGATATAATCGGTGAAATACAGGTCCAGCACATCTTGGCCAATACGTTGCAACGCATTTGGATCGCTTAAATCCTCGCCGCGTTCCCCCAAAACCCAGTTTTCATTTTTCAACTGTTCTGCCACATTAAGAGCCGACGGGAGAAACACTGAATAGAACCCGTTTTTGGTATAAATCCCCTCAACCCCTTCGGACATTGGCGTGCCGGACGGGCGAATAAGAACCCGTGAGGTCAGCGACCCACCGGCATCCAAAACCCGCCAATCGGGCAATGCGCGCGCGTCCGGTCCACGAATAATCGCATTATAAATCCGTTGCGAAACCGGCGTTTCGTTCAGCAATGTTTGCACCTGTTCCACCAGCGGCCCATGCAGGGAAATTTCGCGCATTGGCTGGTTGATCATCCAGACCAGATGCCCCATTAAATCATCGCGCAACTGCGCGTTGGCCTCACCGGCATAGGTGATATTCCAATCGGCGCGCAGCCATTCCACCACCAGACTTTCATCCAATGGGCCTTGAAGCCCCAGCATCATATAGACCTTAAGCGCCTCAAACAGCAGTTCGGGGTTGTTAAGGTTGGCCTGCATTTGCCGCTCAAGCTTAAGAATAATGCGTGGCAGCATCAATTGATTTAACGATTGGCGATAGGTTTGAATGGCCTCGGAACCAATTTCATCGCCCTGATACAGGCCATAAGTCAGTCTGCGTTCGGGGTCGATATCACCCTGCGCCGGATTGCCGGGTAAATTGCGCAATAAATTAAGCGGCCCAGCAACAGGTGCCAGATTAATATCGCTGATGGGCGAAGACGGAATAATGCTGGCGACCTCATCAAAAAGCGCGGTTTTCTCAGATGCATTGGCGATCATCGCCTGATTACCCAAATAGCTGAACGTCCACAGCGCGCCGATGCCCGCCGCTGCCAGAATAGCCATTGTAACCGATGTTCGCACAAACCATTTATACCGCGTAGCAACCTTGTCATGGGCTGAAACCAGACCGGATTCCTTAAAAATCACACTCTCCATCAATCGTTTCAAAAAGAAACTCCGCCCTTGACCAGAGCCGGTTCCAATCGCCTGACGACCAATGCCAAAGGTGCGCGCCATACCCATCATCAACCGGTCAATCGGCGTGCCTTCTTGAGTGCCAGAGGTGAAATATACGCCGCGCAACAATTGCAATTGCTCAAATTTATTTTCCTGAAACACCTGTTTCATAAAATCGGATGCCACACCCTGCAAGGATGCAATCTGTTGCGCAAAACCCGAAATCAACCCACGACGTTGCGGGTCGGTTTCTTGCTGCAAACGTTCCAATGTCAAATTATTAATCTGGTTTAGCAGATGCGCAAATTGTTCGTCAAAATGTTTGAGCGGATCAGCCTTTTTCTTGGCCTTCGGGTTTTTGAGCTTAAACGTAAAGCCCCAAACCTGTTCGCGATCTTCACGGCGCAAATTCTCAAAAAATTCAGCAAAACCGGCAATTAGATCAGCCTTGGTAAACAAAACATAAACCGGAAAGCGCACACCCAGTTGGTCACGCAATTCCGCCAATCGTTGTTTGATCGAGGCCGCGTGTTCCTTGCGTTGTGCCGCACTTTGCGTGGATAAATCTGACAAAGAAATCGCCACAATCGCGCCATTAATTGGCTGGCGTTTACGGTTTTTGCGCAGCATTTTAAGAAAGCCAAACCACGCCTTGCTATCGGCTTCTTCGTCGCTATCTTGGGTGGTGTAACGGCCGGCCGTGTCAATTAACACCGCCTCATCGGTAAACCACCAATCGCAATTGCGTGTGCCACCAACCCCGCCAAGCGATTGCATTCCCATGGTTTTCGCCAACGGAAAATTCAAACCAGAATTGATGATAGCTGTGGTTTTTCCCGCCCCCGGAGGGCCAATCATGACATACCAAGGCAGTTGATAAACCGATTTACCACCCAATTTTGATTTGCGTAAAATCTTTAGCGCTTCTTTCATGCGGCCACGCATTGCCTTCAGCTCTTCTTTGACGATCTCGTCGCCCTCATCTTCCTCTTCCTGTTCCGCGACCATTTCTTCGCTCATCTTGGCTTCTTTTCTGCGCCGACGCCAAGACAAGAATATCAACAAGAATATGGTGAATAAAAACAGGCTAACGATCCAGATGATCCGTTCAACAAAGCCGTCAAATGGCATCCAGCTGCCAAGCGCCAGCAACGGGCCTGCAAACCAAATCGCAACACAAATAATCAGTGTTATCGTTAGGAACATCAGTATCCGGTTGCGCAGTATCCGCTGGATTATAAATCTTGCCATCTGTTTTACCTTACCAAAATTACTTCAACACGGCGGCTGAGTTTTTTGTCTTCGCGACCGTTTTCATCCAGGATCAATTCCCGATCCGCGCGGCCTTCTGCTGTGGCGCGTGACCCGTCATCTAGGTTTTGCGCAATCACATTCATCACAGATTCTGCGCGGCGCAACGACAATATCTGGTTACTGGGGAACCGTGCATTTGAGATCGGGTCGCTATCGGAATGGCCCGCAACAATAATGGTGCCGGTTTCACCATTCAGCGCTGCCGCAACCTTGCTTAGACGTTCGGGATAGCCGGTTTGCAATTCATCACTGGCGCGACCAAACATTTCTGCGCCCGCAATACTGATGATCAACGTGTTACCAACCTCGCGGATCGACACAATACCCTCAGAAATTTCCGCGTCCAAAAACCCTTTGACACGGTCTAACCGCTCTTCAACTTCGGGTGCGGGCGGCGGCGGCGGGGGTGGCGGCGCAAGCCGCGTTAGCTCAATCGGGGAAGCGGTGCCAAGCTGTGCCAAGCTGCCTTGCAGACGTTCGGTGTTGCCCGACAAAAGAAATGTCAGCGCAAAGAATGTGCCGCTAAGAATTACCACCAGAAATCCTGTGATAATCCATAAAGGCAACCAGATATTCAGCGGCCGGTGCGCAACCTTCAGGCCTTTCCAAAATGGCGAAAGCGCGTGTTCCTGATCACCGCGATTGCTGCGAATAAGCCGTGCCAGATTTTCCCGAATGCGCAGATGTTTGTCGCTGCCCTGATGTTCAACCCGCAACCGCCCCTCAAACCCGAGACTAAGGCACATGTAGATAAATTCGAGCATATCAAGATTAACGCTCGGTTCTTGTTCCATGCGGCCAAGCAGGTCAAAAAACCGATCGCCGCCATGGGTTTCTTTGTGAAAAGTCCCCACCATCGACTGCGTGGTCCAAATTGAACGCCCGCCCCATGGTGTGTTCAGCACCACATCGTCAACCGTGGCACAAAGTGCGTAACGCGCGATATTAACTGTTTGTGCAGGAATACCGGCATGTAACGCACGTTGTTCAAATTGTTGAATTTCATTAACAACTGCACTGCGAAGCGCAGCCGGATCATTGTGTTGGGCGCGGTTACGAATACGCCCAATAAGCGCAAAAATTTGTGAGGCCGCAGCATTAAGCGGGTTCATGCCCGTCAGCGCAAAACCCCCGTCATCCGGCCCGCGCCGTTGCGGCGCAGCTTGAGGTTGTTGGGGTGGTTGCTGCGCATAGCCTTGTTGCTGGGGCGGATAACCGGGCTGCTGGCCAAACCCACCTTGTTGGGGCGGCGGCTGGTATTGTTGCGGCGGTTGTTGAAATTGCTGTTGCGGCGGCGGTGCCACGGGCTGTTGAGGTGCCGGCGCACGCCCACCCGGCCGCAGGTTTACGATGGTTTTTTCGGTGTCATCCGGTTCGGCAAATGGATCATCGTCGCTCATGTCTCAACTTTCCTTTATGCGTTCCGGATGGCCCAGAGTTCCATCTCTAGCCCCGGTAAATCACCTGCAACATGCACAGCCAACCCACCCGAAGTCGTCAGCTGTTTCCACAAGTCGCCCGAACGGTCCAGCTCAAAATATGTCACGCCGGAATGAAACGGAATTTGACGCGGCGCCACAGGCATGGGGCGCATACCAATGCCTGGCAAGGCCGAATTAACCAATTGACGAATACCCTCAACCGGCCCGAGTTTCACCTGTGTCGGGAAATGTTTGCGGATGGTTTCAGGCGGCACATTCGCGCTGGCAGCCAGCACAAAACTAGCGCCTTGCAACAGACGTTTATCAGCAATCATACCCACAGAAATGCCGTATTTGCGCTGCTCCAGCGGAATCTGCACTGCATTTTGTTCCAGAACAGCAGACAGATATTGGCGCAAAGCCCGCATAACTTCGCGGAATGTCGTGGTTAAATCATCATGCTGATACAGCGAAAATTGTGGTGGCTTTTTGGTGGAATCCATAAAGGTCGACAATTCACCAGCCAGCCCGATTAACAATTGGTAAACCATCACCGGATGGGCGTTTTGTAACGCAGAAACATGGCGCACCATGGGCAGATACCGATTAACGCAAATCAACAACAGAAAATCGGAGATTTCAGCCACGGCTTTTGCAGGGCCAGATTCAACCAACCGACCCGCCAACGCTTCGGAACGGTGACCAAGCAGTCCCTCTACCTCTCGCACAAAATCCGCCAAGGTTAACGAGGCCCGAATATCAAGGCAGCTGGGCACAAAACTACGATCCAATACAACTTCTTTGTCGGATTTCACCTCAATAATTTTGGCAATCGGAATGGTCAGCCTGTCGGACAGGTCATCCACTTCCAGCGCAAATTCCAGCCGGATTTTACCCACAGCCATGGTTGCCGGCGAACGTTCATTGCCAACCGAATTTGTAATTTCAATTTCAGCAGGCGCAAACCGAGCTGCGGATTTCTCCGCGCCAGACAGGTCTACTTCGGTAGCACCGTGGCGCCGTGTCGGGATCGTCAGATATACAATTGTATTTTTTATACTATCAGGAACATCCATCGCAGGCGGATGGTTTTCGGCCTGCGGCACCCGAAACAACGCGCCATCTGGCGTAAGACCTGTGGCGGTTTTAACAGCAAATTTTCCCAAGCGTAGCAATTCATTATCAATTTCAAGCTCCGACACGCCCCACGCATGCGGGGTTACACTGCCCGCAACGCCAGCGATCATCGACTCTACATATCGGTCATTTTGCTGAAAATGCTGAGGCTGCAAAAACAACCCCTCACTCCAGACAACTTTGTTATCCCATGCCAATTTTTACTTCTCCCCTAGCGCGGCGCGTTGGTCGCACCATCACTCTAATGCACTCTAGCGTATTTTTTTCAATTGGTCTTCATAAGCTTTTGCAAATGCTTTGCCAAACAAAGCCTGAAAATCATCCTCGGCCTCATTTGCTATTTCACCATACATTTTTTCAAAAACATCCCATTTTTTTGCCTTTTTAGCGCCAAACAGGCCTTTTTTGGATTCAATACGTTCAGACAATGTGGCCGGATCAAATTTAGCCAGCAAATCCTTAATCGCCGCCTGCATACCGGTCATCATTGCAACCTCATGGGCTTTGATATCGTCCATGGCTTCTTTGGCGGCTTTTTCCGCAGATAAATACCCGGGCATATTTGGCTTTAGCATGGCCTCAACCGCCTGATCACCGCTGATCGAGAATTTGATCGGATTGTTACCATCGGGTGAAATCATCGTCTGGCCAAGCCGGAATTCAGATTTTATCGAGGCGCGGGTCATCAAAACATCGCGTAAGCCCTCAACCATAATCCGGTATGCTGCACCGCTGCGTTCCATAGCCGCGCTCAAATCCTCATCAGGGATATCCAGCTCCGCCGCATCAGCGGCTGCGAAAAACGCGCGGGCTGCATCAGTGCTTCCGACAACCAAAACAGGTTTTGCTGTGGGTTCTGGCGCAGGTTCGACAGCTATTTCAGGTTTTTCGTCTGCTATTTCGGCTGGGGGCGGCGGAGCCACATCCGGCGCTTTTGCTACAGGAATTTCATCCAAATCCCAATCATCAGGAATAACACTGCCGCCACCGCCGCTGCCGGATGTAAATGTCGGCTCAGAAGGGGCCATTTCGGGGGCTGCGAAAAAATCACTGGCTGAGGATGAATGGGATTGCGCACTAACGGGTTCGCCGTCGAATGTGTCCTCAACCGGGCCGCCAAACATGTCTTCATCCTCAGGGATAAGCGGCGCGGGGTCAGGCGCAGGTGCGGACAAAGCACTGGCATCGGGACCGGTTGCGGGGCCAGAACCCAACAGATCATTCAGATAATCACCACCACCTTGGGCTGACGCGGGATCATTAAGGCCGCCGATAAATCCGTCTGCGGGTGCAGGGGCCATTGGCATAAGCGGATCATTTGCCATTGGCGCTGCAATATTTGCATAAGGATCAATTGCCGGCGCACCCATGCCGTGGGTGATTTCAACCCGTAATTCAAACCCGCCAACCAAAATGGTATCACCATGATTAAGCGGGGTAGGCGTGGGGCCAAGCGGTTGCTGGGTGTAATTCAAAAACGTGCCATTGGTGGAAATATCGAGCAATACATACTCATTGCCCCGTTCCTCAATAACGCAATGCCGTGATGATATTGAGCGATCCGGGTCCGGCAGTTTCATATCATTGCCATCCGCACGTCCAATCGACAGCGCGCCATTATTCAAAACCGAGCTACCAGAGCCACTGGGCATTGCACCAGAGCCCTGCATATGAATCGTCAATCCCATAAACGCCGTTAGCCCCCGATCATAACTTGCGGAAACCCAGCAACAATTGTGCCGCCATGCGCGCAACTATCGCCCATGCGTGCCGCCGGTTTTCCGCCAACCAAGACAGTGCCAGAGCCTTTGACAATTGTATCGGGCGGGCCAACACAAACCGCAGGATACCCCATAGATGCAGATGGCAATCCGCCGATTAATACCGTCGGCGGACCACCTGGCAAAATCGGGCCGCCAACATGCGGAACAGGGGGTACACTTGGTGTAACCATCGGGCAAACATGCATATCTGTTATTCTTGCGGCTGGGGGCATATTATTTCCAATCCATTTGCCGCAGAATCAACGGCTTAGCTATGATAAAGGGTAACGCCAAATTATCCAATGGGCGCGTCCTCTTTTGTTTCGGCATTTCCACCAATCTGGCCATTGCCACCCTTTGCAACATCAAGACCGCGTGCCAACAAAAGCTGACCTTGGCGGTTGATATCTTCGGGCAATTTATGGCTGAAAAACGATTTGATCTGGGCAGAAAAAATCAAAAGGCCGATCAGATGCGGTGGTGCCGTTGGCGGTTCTTTATCATCCGGCAATGGCACATTAAACGCAGCTTCGGCCATCATGGCATCCGCTTCGCCGGGTTCCAGCGCATATTTCTCGGTGGCCTTTTTGCTATCTTGATTGGGCTT
>CAZCDC010000001.1:36752-41807 GCA_964497195.1 uncultured Rhodobacterales bacterium
GTTAAGCCGGTGAAGGCTGATTTATCGTTCATATCATCCTCCTCCTTAATTAATCTTAACCAATGAACCCTGAACCGTCAGAATTCCGCCGGATTTAACCGTGCCCATACCGCCTGCTTCAAATGTCGCCATGCCGCTGCTTTTCACTGTCATTGCGCCACTTGATTCAATTGTCGCTGCACCGCCCGCCTTGGCATCAAATGTGCCATCCGCATCCAATTCGATCGCCGCAGCCGAAATGGTTATGCCGCTGGATGTCATTTCGATGACCGAGCTGCCGACCGTAAGTTTGATACTTGTTCCGGCCTCAATCTCTAGATTGGCACCAACATCGATTTTGTAATCTACGCCAATATCATCGGTTTTATTATTAGAAATTGTAACTTCTTCATCATTATTGATTGTTGATTTACGATCCGTTTCAATCTTATTGATTTCGCTGCCTTTTCCGATCGTAAAAAGGTGATCGCCGGTAGCGATTTTCTCAACTTTATTGCCGTATATCTTTTGCGTTAAGCTACCGGGGTCCTTTTTCTCAAATCCGATCGATACATCGGAATTATTTTTGATAATCCCCATATAGTTTTTTTCAGACTGAAAACGCACAAATTCTGCATCCTTTTTATCCTCAAAAACCAGCTCGTGAAACCCGCCGCCCCCTTTTGTGGTGTTGGTTTTCATCCCATGTTGGGTCTTATTGGCCGGAAATTCAAAGGGCGGTTTTTTGGTATCATGATACAACATGCCCGTAACAATTGGCCGATCGGGGTTGCCTTCTTCAAACTGAACCACAACTTCCTGACCAATCCGCGGAATATGAAACGCCCCCCAACCTTGGCCGGACATCGCCTGACTAACGCGAATAAAACAAGTGGTTTTTTCGTCTTTTTCACCAACACGATCCCAGTGAAACTGGACTTTGATCCGACCATATTTATCGGTATAAAGTTCCTCACCTTTCGGGCCGGTGACCTCAGCTGTTTGCACACCCGGAATGATGGGTTTCGGTGTGTTCAGCCGCGCGCGGAAAGGTTCAGATTTCAGCTGTACTGAAAATTCGGATTCGTAACTGTCTTTTTGATCTGAATCGATATTATTATTGTTGTCACCGCTGCGGGCATCTTTCATGCCGGTCACACCCGCTTTGTCTTCATCCGTCTCGATTTGTAGTTTATGCTTGGCGGTAATAACCAGATATTCTTTGTTAAAATCAGAACGAGGGTGTTCTTTCAGGGTAAATGTCCCGCCAACGGCCATGGTGCGCACATTACACTTTCCCCATGTACGTTTATGTTCTGACGCAAATGCTTCGGCGCGAATTCGGGTGCGGGTTTTGCCGTCATCGGCTGTGACATGGATGCCCGGATAGTCATAAACCTCGATTTCTTTATGGTTGTGTTTGCCTTTTGCGATTTTGGTCAGCGCCTTAAGGTCCGTGGTCGGTTTGGTGAAATCATAATCCGTCAACGAAACCTTGCCGGTATTCACCCGCTCAGATGATTTCCATTCATAGATATGATCCAGATCGCGTTTGTATTCATCTTCGCGGAAATGGAATTCAATTTTAGCAGCATTTTTCAGGGCCTTGTGCGAACCCGCGCCATCTCCGATCACCAATGTTTCCTTGGAATCATCATGGGTAAAGAAAAAATACATACCCTCCTCTTCCATCAAGCGGCATACAAATTCATAATCGGTTTCGCGGTACTGCACCAAATATTCCCGCGCAAGATAGCTCGCAGAAGTGCTGTCCTTGAAATCTGAAAACCCCCGATCGCCAAAAATTTCCTTAATGACCTCAAGCGTCGTTTTTTCCTGAAATATCCGGCAATCGGAATGGAGCGTTAAAAACCAGAACCAAGGCCGTACTTCGGCGCGATACAGTGCTTGCCCACCCATTTTCCCTTCATAAGCACAAGAAATGCAATGCCCGTGCCAATGGCGATCATTCTCTTTTTCATCCACAATGCTCAAGGACATTTTCTGGCCGACAATATCATCAAGCTTCAAATCATGGTCCGGAGACACAAACTGAATATCCGTTTCGGTCAGCACCGAAAGCCCCTCAGAGACCTCCGCACGGACCAATATCATTTTCTTGGAGTCGAGCGGGCCTTTCATATTAAGAGCTCTGTTCACTTGAACAACATCAGCCATAACAACCTCCTTTCTCAAATTGTTGAATTTTCAAAATCATTTTTCTTCTTCAATAATATCTTCTAACTTGCGTAAACGCTCAATAATTGCAGGGTTAATTCCCCAAAGACTTCCGGTCGAAATACCATCCGGCAGGTCTAAACTTAAGTCAAAAGACGATTTATAATTAATCATCCGCACCGGTTTAGGATAAAATTCCTCATCCGATAGCATAGCACTAAGATAGTCTTCTCCTTCTAAAATCCAATAGGCATCGCCCGTTGAAATCAGCAATATACCAGATTTATTGTCATTCGTCATCATAGATCCCCCAAAAGTGCGGCCAGATCATCATCCATACCGTCATCATCCCCTAATTCCAAATCATCATCGCCAAATCCAGCCAAAAGATCATCCAGATCATCATCGCCACCAAGATCCAGATCGAGGTCCAAATCATCCCCCTCCAAATCAAGATCGTCGCCTTGGCTTGCGGCATCATTTGGTGTGCTTATAACATCAAGCGTTGCCGGTTTTTCTGCACCGGATTTAAACCCGACACTGGTCTGCATCTGCGCCCCAGCCGACAATTGTTTGGCGCTGTCGCCCGCCCAAATGCCCAGCAGCTCGCCGCCGCCCACCGCCTGAAATGATCCCAGCTTAACCATATTTTGCCCCTGAACCGAAATCACCGGCATATAGCCCCGCGCGATCACCTCTGCGCTGGTACGCACGTTCAACAGCCGTTCGGTGCAAGGTAACGCCACCTGATCGCCGTATTGGTCGATCATATAATGGAACGGCATATCATCCAGAGACATAATGCTGCCAAGGCTCATATCTTTGCCTTGACGTGCCAATGTTTCGCCCAAAAGCACCGCCACCAGCGTCGCTGGATTGGCCATCAACATTGATCGCATGCCATCCTGAACATTAAATTCTTCATAATCAAACCGATCCACGGGTTCGGTTTTTTTGCCATAAGGCATACGCAGCAAGAACCGTGGCGTGGCAAGGCCCAGATATTTGGCCTCAGGCATTTTGCGCAAAGCCCCCCAAGTATCTTGCACCAATTTGTGCCGGTCCTCTGGCTTAACGCCCATAAATGTCGTCGACATGGCTGACACAAAGGGCGCATCCATATTGGCACAAATCCGCGCCATACGCGCCAGAATTTCGGCGTGGGGCGGGGTTTCTTCCCATGTATAAAGCCCAAACACAGCCGCAAAAGGCCCGCCGCTTTCATCCATGCGCGGTTTTTCAACCAGCATGTCATAAAGGCCGGTTTGGGCCATATCCTCAGCGCCTGCCAGATCAGCGGCAAATTCCTCCACCGACATGTCATAGATCACAACTTCAAGGTTTGCGCTTGCCTCAATGCGGCGTCCAAGCAGCTCAATCGCGCGCCAACCAGCCTCGACCGTTTGGAAATCAGGATGATGCAAAACGCTGTTCATCGCGGTTGAAAGCGCTGCATCAACAGCGGCAATCATGGCCTCGGACCCTGTGTCTTTTGCGGCAACAATATGGGGGCCAACAATGCGGCTGATTAAATCACTGGCCTCGCTGGCCTCAAGCGTGGGGGTTTTATCACCAATCAGATTCTGAAAATCAGTCAACCGCAAATCAGCCGGCGCGGCGCTGCCTTTGGCACGCTTGTTGCTTTTTGCACGAAAATCACCAAATTCACTGCCCCAGCCTTGCATTTTGGCTATCGCCGCATCCAGATTGCGCCCCGATACCAAATCACGGCGCAGCATGTTCAGCTCGTTGAACATCTCGACATTTTCAAACAGCTCATCAGGGTGCAGATCATCCAGCTCATTCAACTCCACCTCCACCGCTGTGCCATCATTGCCCAGCGGCAATGTCAGCGTTGTGCGAAACGCCATAATGACATCTTCCATTGTGTCAAAATCGAGCTTGAACCCCTTGCGTTTTGCCAGATCCGCGCCAGTTTCCAGATTTCCCTTATTGCCACGCCCCGAAAAATCCCCCAGCACGGCAATGCGGAATTTACGCCGAGAGCCAGCTTCGTGTTGCATTTTTGCGGCTGACATACTGCCGAAATTCGGCTGGAATGCAGGTTTTTTCGGCTTTGGCACAAGGGTTTCCTCCGGTTTGGCACTGTCATCGGGCAAGTCGTCCAGATCACCGAACAAGTCGTCCAGATCATCGCTATTATCCGTAAGCAAATCGTCCAGATCACCGATGTCTTCATCAAGCAACCCATCAAGATCATCATCATTCTCAACATCATCAGCAAGCAGCCCGTCCAAATCATCATCAGAGCCATCATCTGTCAAAAGCGCATCCAATTCATCGTCATCAGACAGCAAATCATCAAAGTTTTCTTCTTCGTCAGCCAATAGATCATCCAGATCAATTTCGGTGCTGTCCTCGATTGGCGCAGCTGCAATGTCGATAGCCGCTTCTGCTTCACCTTCAGGAAACTCAACCCCGGAATCCGCCAGCATAGCGGCAAGATCATCATTTAAAACTTCCGCTTCAGCATTATCCTCGTCTGGTTCATCACCAAAATCCAACCCTAGCTCAGCAAGTATATCATCAGCACTTTGGGTTTCTTGATCCACACTGTCATCCTCAGCCAGATCAATATCAAGACCAGCTAGAATGTCGTCGGCTGTGTCTTCTTCGTTTTCAACATCGTCAAATGAGATATCAGCTAGAACATCTTCTTCAACGTCATCTTCCGGCGCATCTCCCGCCAGATCAGCCAGAATATCATCGCTGTCATCCGGCGTTTCGACGTCGTCAAATTCCAGATCTAGCCCTGCCAGAATATCATCGGTTTCATCCTCTTGCTCCGGCTCAACCTCGTCAAAAGTAATATCTGCCAGTATATCTTCTTCAACGTCATCTTCCGGCGCATCCACGGCTATATCGGCTAGAATATCG
>CAZCDC010000001.1:41907-51514 GCA_964497195.1 uncultured Rhodobacterales bacterium
ATCTTCTTCAACGTCATCTTCCGGCGCATCCACGGCTATATCGGCTAGAATATCGTCGCTTTTATCGTCAGCTTCATCTTCTTCAATTTCAAATTCCAACCCGGAAAGAATATCTTCTTCCTCAACCTCATCAGGTGTGTCCACAGCTATTTGGGCTAAAACGTCATCATTGCCAGCATTTTCCTCAGCCTCAGGAATATCAATTGCCAGGTCATTCAGGATGTCATCCCTATCATCAACTGCTTCAGCCTCTGGCGCATCTAGCGCCATATCTGCAAATAATTCATCAGTGTTATCAGTAGCATCTTCTTCATCTGGCGCATCCAGCGCTATGTCCGCCAACACATCCAGACTGTCATCAGCCGGTTCGTCGATGATATTAACAGAAGCCATATCAGCCAATAGTTCATCAGTGTTGTCTTCAGTTTCGTTCGAAACGTCTACATCGCGCATGGCTGCAAGTGCTTCGTCTGCGCTATTATCCTCAGGTTCTTCAGGCAGTTCAATTGCCAAATTTGCCAAAATATCGCTGCTGTCATCCGCAATTTCTGTGTCAGGAATATCGCTTGCCATGTCAGCCAGCAGCGCATCATTATTGTCCGCCGGATCGGCCTCAACGTCAATGGCGCGCATGGCGTCAATTGCCAAATCGGCAGTATTGTCCTCAATTTCATCTGGCAAACCGGTTGCCATGTCAGCCAGAATATCACTGCTTGTATCATCTTCAGCCACATCTTCTGGTGCGTCTGCGGCAATATCCGCCAGCAAATCATCGCTGCTGTCATCTGCGATATCTTCGAGCTCAACCGCCCGCATAGCCTCCAGTGCCAAATCTGCGCTATTGTCTTCGGGCTGGTCTTCAATTTCCACAGCCATGTCAGCCAAAATATCGCCGCTTTGATCAGGGTTTTCTACATGATCAGGCGCTGTTGCCGCCATTTCCGCCAATAAATCGGAATTATCGTCAACCGCTTCATCGCCATCGACTTCAACGGCGCGCATGGCCGCAAGGGCTGTTTCTGCGCTATTATCAACGATTTCGTCAGGGGTATCCATGGCCATGCCAGCCAGAATATCACTGCTTGTATCGACTTCTTCAACAGGGTCAACAGCGCTGTCAACCATGTCAGCCAAAACATCGCCAGTTGTGTCGGCAGCTTCTTCAACTTCGGGTTCGGCGGCAATATCCGCCAAAACATCAGCGCTTTTGTCGACGATGTCGACCTCTGCCGGTGCGTCGGCTTTTAGCGCATCAAGAATACCGGAATTATCTTCAACAGCTTCCTCAACCTCTGGCGCAGCGGCCTTCATCGCATCAAAAGCCGCATCGGTGTCACTGTTTTGTGATGCGCCTGCCAATGCCATTGCTTTAAATTTTGCGGGGTCTTCTATCAGGCGCTCAATCAATTCCTCTGCGCCGGTTTTGCCATCCATATAGGTCATGAGATTTGAAAGCTGCGTGCGGGCCTCCAGCAGTTTTCGCAGCGGTTCCACCTTGCTGGCAATCGCCGCCGGGCTGAAATCCGACATTTTTTCAAAGGTCAGATCAACCGATAAACTGCCCTCTCCGGACAAGGTATTTGGCACCGCAAACGCTGCGCGGGGCTTCATGGATTTCATGCGGCTGTCAAAATTATCAATGTCGATTTCAAGGAACTTGCGGTCCTTGATCGACGGCTGCGCCACCTCGGATTTACCCGAAAGATCAGACATCACACCCATCACAAAAGGCAGCTGGATCTTTTTCTCAGCGCCATACAGCTCTACGTCATATTCGATCTGAACCCTTGGCGCGCGATTTTTAGCGATAAATTTTTGACTGCTGGACATTTATTTATTCCCGAGTTTTTCGAGCAATGCCCGCATTTCAGCTAATTCTGCTTTGGTTTCTGCGTGGCCTGCCACAACAATCCCCAAAATACGTTCCATTTCTGCCTCCTGCTCCTCCTCCACTGCGGCTTGCATTGTGTTAACCAAAATACCAATAAACAGATTTAACACCGCAAAAGATGTTGCAATAATAAACGGTACAAACAGCAACCACGCCAGAGGATGTTCAACCATTACAGGGCGCACAATGCCCATTGACCAGCTTTCAAGCGTCATGATCTGGAACAGCGAATAGAAGCTTTCGCCAAGCGTACCAAACCATTGCGGGAAAGTTTCGCTATACAGAGTTGTCGCCATAACTGCGAAAATATAATACACAATGCCCAGCAGAATAATCACCGCGCCCATACCCGGCAATGCTTCCAGCAAGGCTCGAATAACCGAACGTAACTGTGGTACAACAGAAAGAATCCGCATCGCCCGAATAACCCGCAACGCTCGCAATGGTGACAGGTTGGCGCTGGTTGGCCAAAGCCCAACGGACACAATTGTCAGGTCAAACAGGTTCCATGCGGATTTAAAAAACCTAGGCCCATAGGCATAAATCTTGATCACCATTTCCGCAACGAACACCCACAAAACAATGTTGTCAAACAGGTTCAGAAACGGTCCGATTTTGCTGCTAATCGTCGTAGAAGTACTAAGCCCAAGCGTCAGCGCATTAAATACAATCAAGCCAAGGATCGAATACCGTATCCGTGGATTGTCAATAAATTGCGCCAGTTTCCAGCGGGCAGAACCCTCAGCAGCATCGGTGTTTTCTGACATGAATTATGTGCCCTTAAAATATATCAAATACTGCCCCCGCATCATTTTTGAAGCGGGGGCTGTGGTCTAGTCAAAACTATAGGTAAATTCGCCGTCTTTAACCGACACATTCACCCCGTTAACGTCCTTGCCTTCCATCATCCGGCGCAGAAATTCGCCCGATACCTCAGGCAACATCGAATTGGTCAAAATGGCATCAATCATCCGCCCACCGCTTTCCAGCTCCTGACAACGATCCACAATCGTATCCACCACTGCATCGTCATATTTAAACGGCACACCGTGGGTTTCGGCAATACGTTTCACAATCCGGTTCAGTTGCAGCTTGGTGATTTGGCCAATCATATCAGGGCTAAGCGGATAATACGGAATGGTAACAATCCGCCCCAATAATGCCGCCGGAAACACCTTTAACAATGGATCACGCATGGCTTTGGCAATGCCATCAGGCTCCGGCATCAAATCAGGGTCCGCACACATATCCATAATCAATTCCGACCCAACATTGGAGGTCAGCAAAATAAGGGTGTTTTTGAAATCAATTGATCGCCCCTCGCCATCCTCCATGATGCCTTTGTCAAACACCTGAAAGAAAATTTCATGCACATCGGGATGGGCTTTTTCAACCTCGTCCAACAGCACCACCGAATAGGGCTTGCGCCGCACAGCCTCGGTCAAAACCCCGCCCTCGCCATAACCAATATAGCCCGGAGGCGCGCCTTTCAGGCTGCTAACCGTATGGGCCTCTTGGTATTCAGACATGTTAATGGTGATGATATTTTGCTCGCCACCATATAATGCCTCTGCCAGCGCCAGCGCGGTTTCGGTTTTACCAACCCCGGATGGCCCTGCCAGCATAAACACACCGATGGGTTTTTGCGGGTTGTCCAAACCAGCCCGAGCGGTTTGCACCCGCTTGGCGATCATTTCCATCGCATGATCTTGGCCGATCACCCGTTTGTTCAACGCCTCAGCCAAATTCAAAACGGTGGAAATCTCGTCTTTCATCATTTTGCCAACCGGAATGCCGGTCCAATCACCCACCACAGATGCAATCGCCTGTTCATCAACAATCGGCAAAATCAACGCGTTTTCGCCTTGCAGCGCCTCAAGCTCCGCCTGTTTGCCTTTCAATGTTTCCAGCAATGCAGCACGATCCTCGTCGGATAATTCCGCGCCTTCAGGTGCTTCATCTGCATCGTCACCATCAACCTCGCCACCCTCGGCCCGCAATTTTGATCGCAGCTCAAGAATTTCCTCAACCACTGATTTTTCAGCAGTCCAGCGCGCCGTCAGGCCCTCAAGCTGGGTTTTCGCCTCAGCCATTTCACCCTCAACCCGCTCACGGCGTTTTTCACCGTCATATCCAGCAGTTTCGTCGCGGCCAATGATTTCAAGCTCGGTTTTCAAGGCAGCAATGCGCCGTTGGCAATCATCCACCTCGGCAGGCACAGCATGTTGCGAAATCGCCACCCGCGCACAGGCCGTATCAATCAAACTAACCGATTTATCCGGTAATTGCCGCGCTGGAATATAGCGCGCCGACAGCCGCACCGCAGCCTCGATCGCCTCGTCCAGCACTTGCACTTTGTGGTGTTTTTCAAACATTCCGGTAATGCCGCGCATCATCAAAATGGCTTTTTTCTCGTCGGGTTCATCCACCACAACCGTCTGAAAACGCCGCGAAAGCGCTGGGTCTTTTTCAATGTGTTTTTTGTATTCAGCCCAAGTTGTCGCGCCAATGGTGCGCAATGTGCCGCGCGCCAGCGCCGGTTTTAGCAAGTTGGCCGCATCGCCCGTGCCCGCAGCACCACCCGCGCCCACCAGCGTATGGGTTTCGTCGATAAACATAATAATCGGCACTTCTGATGATTGAACCTCCTCAATCACCTGTTTCAGACGGTTTTCAAATTCGCCTTTCATCGACGCACCCGCCTGCAACAGGCCCACATCCAATTCCAGTAATTTGGCGTTTTGCAACATCGGCGGCACGTCACCGCGCGCAATCCGCATGGCAAAACCCTCCACCACTGCGGTTTTGCCAACACCAGCCTCACCGGTCAGAATAGGGTTATTTTGCCGACGCCGCATCAATACATCAACAATCTGACGGATTTCCTCATCGCGCCCGACAATCGCGTCTATTTCGCCATTACGAGCTTTTTCGGTCAGGTCGGTGCAATAGGCATCCAGCGCCTCACCCGCGCCCATTTGGGCTGGGGCCATGGCATCCGATGCTTCACCAGGAACCGCGCCACCGCCGACCATGCCATCTTGTGGCGCTAAGCCATCTTCGGGGGAACCGGAACAAATATCATAAAAATCATCAGCCAATTCATCGGCTTTGACATTGCGAAATTCTTTGGAAATGCCGGTCAAAACATGGATCAAGGTTTTGGTTTTCACCATGCCCAAAATCAGATGCCCCGTGCGGATTTGCGGCGATTTATGCATCAGGCTGGCATAAACCCACGCCCGTTCAACCGTATCCTCAAGATGTTGCGACAGGTCCGAAATACTGCTGGCCCCGCGCGGCAATGCATCCAGTGCATCGGTAAAATCCTTGGCCACGCGGCCCGCATCCAGTTCAAAATGTTGAATGATGCGATGCAGATCGCTGTCTTGGCCTTGCAATATCTGATGCAGCCAATGCACGATTTCCACATAAGGATTACCACGCATTTTGCAAAACACCGTAGCGCCCTCAATGCCTTTATATCCCAGCTTATTCAGCTTGCCAAATAGGGCTACGCGACTGATCTCACTCATTTTTCATTCCTCCAAAAACTTTTTTCTTATTCAAACACAAATATGCAAATCGTCCAAATCTTTTTCCGCAGGCGGGTCGCCCAGCCATGTTGTCCAGCCCAAGCCATGCCGCCCGTCAAGGGTGGTTTTTTCAGCTTCTCCGGCCTTCAAAATCAGGTTCACATCCCATTCCAAAACATCCCCCATGTAATTGCGCACCAAGGCTTGCAACCGTTTCAGGCTTTGCCCCCCCGGCAAAAGCCGCTTATATTCTTTTAACGAAACCGGCCCAACCTTAAGGCGGAATTTAGCCTGACGAGACCAGACTTTGGACCCGATCGAACAAGATTGCCCCAAACGCGCCGGCTTATTAGGATCACCCAATTCCCACGTGTCTTTTGGGTCAAGTTGCAGCCAAGTTCCAACAAAACTATCCAACGTAACCTTTGCACCAAAAAATCCCGAAATCAGCGCCAACAGGCCTTCTTCATTTCGGGTGCCATGTGCCAACCGCCCCGCATATCGCAGCTTGGCCAAATCAGGCATTTCATCACGATCCGCCATGCCCGCACCACGAAGCCCCGCCAGCGCCGCAACTTTTTGGCCAAACATGTCAATTTCGCCAATGCGATCAAACGATGATGTTGGTTCGCCAGAGGCATAAGCCCGATAAAACAAGCTGGTCATACGATGGTGAAACATATCAGCAAACGCTGCATAAGTCGGGTCGCGAACGGATTTCAGCCGATTATAAGCATATTCGGTGATATGCAGCGGCAACGGGCCATTGGGACCAAATAAGCCAAACATGAATTGTGAAAAATCGCCGGGCTGGCCGGTTTTTTCATCGCGCGGCTCAAAATTTGCAACCGTAGAGGGTGAAAATGCCAAATCGATGCGTTGCCTTAGACGCACCGCATCCTGCGACGGGCGGCGTGATTGACCAAGACGCGGGTTGTCCGGATACGCGGCCTCAATCAGACGAAGCGCCTGAAATATATGAAATTTTTCGGGATGGTCCTTAAGCGCCTCAAAGCGGCTTAAATCACCCGCCTTTTTCCGCTTGTCGCTGGCCACCTTGCGATCTCCCCTCGGTCAGGACTGTGAATCACAGTCTCTGTAAAACTATTAACTGAAACGTATTTTGCAAAGAATTTTTGCAGCACCGCGCCCAAAACATAAACCCCTGTGCCCTCATAAAAACTCTCGTCAAACTCGATATTCACCTCAAGCCCGCGCACCGCAGTTGAAAGAACCTCATCAGCCATGCGCCGCACAATCGGTTTGGTCCAGACCTTGACGATGCCTTCAAGCTGTTTGGCAAGGGTTTTATCACCAAGCGGGCCATAAATGCCCAATAATTCGCGCAACGCCGCCGCTGGATCACCACGATCCGTTTCCGAAATCGACAGATAATTAAGCGAAAGATGAGAGATCAAGCGCCATGCACTATCCCCTTCAATCGCCAAACTGGCGCGAGGGCGGGTAATGGGGGTTAGCGCATTTACCGCACTGACAGGCCCACCATCCAGCAGGTCAAAATCTGAATCGCCCGTGCCAATCGGCAACAACATCGGCAAATCACGGTTGGTGCAAACCGCCTGTACCGAGAGCTGCTCAATATCGCCGCGATACGGCGCTTGTAATTGATCCACCAGATTTACAAAAATATCCGCACCCAAATAGGAGGTTCGCGTGCCCTTTAGACGTTGGTTTTCAGAACGTTGGTGCATGCGCCGGCGCAAGGAATAATAGGCGGTATACGCCTCTCCGGCGGCGGTATAATCAGTTGAGGAATAAAACGCCTCAAAATCAACGTCATCTAGGCCCTCAGCGCTGATGCCTTGTACACGTTTTATATCATAAATCTCAAAATCGAGCGGGGCTGTGCGGTCCGGGACGATATGATAATCCACATCACGGCCCGAAACATGCACACGATCACACCGTTTATCAAACAGGTTAATTGCAGGTGTTGCAAATAAATCAAACGCGCCGGGAGTAATAACCGGTTTTAATTCCGGCACCGATTGTGACAGCAAAATAAACACATCCACGGTTTTTTCATCGGCTGCCTTGGAAATAATCGGTTTTAATCCGCCAAGTTTGCTAAAGAAAAACCGGTTTGGCAGGGCGTAATATTCTTGCAACAACCGATAGCCATCAAAGCTTTGGCCCGGGAATGGCAGCAAGGCGTGTTCCGGTTCATAGCCCACGGCCTCAATGGTATTAAACCGGTTTTCATAGACCCAGTCAGCGCGCGGGTTGGTGGATTTTCCCGAAATCGACATACCGTCATTCACGATATGCTCATACAAACGCCAAGGCTCCCAGCCAACGCCGGTCATATAAAGCGTTAGATCTTCGATGGGCAGTTTGCTCAGATCAGCCTCTCCGATAACTTTCAGACGCAGCCGGATTGCGGCACGGACTTTGCGGTTTTCACCAACACCAGCGGCAACAACCTCGCCGCGCCCCTCCAGATATTCGGCCTCCTCGATCTCGATCGGCCAAAGCGTTACGTCATGTGCCGTGCGGAATGTGCACGGCGTTGTATCGCCGTCACGCAACGGGCTGCGCAATTGCGTACCACGTTCCAGCAAAAAACCGTCATCAAGGCTGCCCTGCGAGGGGTCCGGTTTAAATTGCGAAATAAACATGCTGGGGGTTGGCGCCAGATAATGCGGATAGACAATTTCCAGCAAATGCTGCGTTAACACCGGATATTGCAAATCCAGTTCCAGCTGCACCCGCGCGGCCAGAAAGGCAAAACCTTCCATCATGCGCTCAACATACGGGTCCTTGATCTCCACGCCGTCCATGCCAAGGCGCGAGGCAATTTTGGGATAGCTTTGCGAAAATTCTTCACCCATTTCGCGCATAAACGCCAGTTCTTCTTCATATTTTTTAAGGAGGCGTGTGTCCATTTTATGCTTTTACCACCTTCATATCACCGGATGCCACGCTAAGTTCGGTACGCATGAATATTTCTAGCGGCACAGGCTGTGCCCATAAATCCGCCTGAATATTGAATACAATTTTTGAACGTTGTCCGCCGTCAGAATTGGCCAGTTGCACAGCCAAACTGCCCGCAACAATGCGCGGTTCATAGGCCTCAATGGCTTTTTCCAGCAGTCTTTCCAGATCATAGGGCCGCGCCTCAGCTGAGCGTTTCCCCGAAATATCTATAATTCCGTAGTTCAATGTCGAATTTGCCGCGTACGGGAATTCTTCGGGGTCAATATCGGCTGACTGGTTAACCGTATTAAGCAGCCACCCCAAATCACGCAAAACAATGGCACGCAATCGGCGCATATCTATCACGCTTTCTTGCGCTGTTTCCTTCAGCTCTGTGGGGTTGTCATCCGTCAACCTGTCCAGCAACGAGGGCTGAAGACGCTCCGTAATGCCCGGATCAGCCATCTTCGCCTTCCGCATCTTCGGGTTCAGGGGCAGGATCATCAATTTGCATTTCTGCATCAAAAATGATCTCGCGGATATCCATCAAGGCCAAATCACCGGCATCTGTGGCCAGCAAACGCTGACCATGGCCGATAAATGTGTTATTCCCCAAATCATCCCATTCGGTTACTTTGGCCAGCTTTACCTGATCATTTTTCGATGCAGGCGCGCCGGGATAACGTGTTGGTATAAACCCGACAACTTCGCCGCCATTCAACCATGTAATCTGGGTTGGCGTCCAAACGCTGTCACGTAAATCAACCGGATCATCCATTTTCAGCTTTTTAATCGCCGAAAACGGAACCCAATAATAATTGCCGTTCATCACTAGTTCCAGCACGGGGCCAAGCCGCATATCCGCGTCAGCGATCCAGTCAAATTTCTGGCCATCAGCCATGCCGGGTGAGGCGGGGGCTTTTTCAAATGCAGCATCACGAAGTTTCGCGGCTGTTGCGACATCACCACGGTTCAAGGGTTCCAGCGCTTGAATAAGTTCCGCAATCCATTCCTCAGGTTCGCCAAAAATCATCGGGGCTTTTTCGCCGGTAAAAACCTTTTCGCGCACCAATTCACAGATTATCGCCTCACGATAGCTTTGTACCATGGGCAAGGTAATCGGGTCCATTTCGCCAATTACTTTTAGCTGCGTAACAGCCCGTTTCCATTCGCCCAAAAGGCAAAAAAGTTGAAACAGAAAAATGCGGTGTTTCGGGTCAGACGGGTCTTTTCGAATAGTCGC
>CAZCDC010000001.1:51614-72613 GCA_964497195.1 uncultured Rhodobacterales bacterium
TCTTCGGAACCAGACCATTCAATGTCAGCCACCAAAACGTGCTTTAGCGAAAATTTCATGAAAGTTGCGCCGGATTTGTCAGACGCACCGCCGGAGCGGCGCAACTCAATGATACATTCCTCAAAGTGGCGACCAACGCAAAGCTGTTGGAGAAGGCCCGCAGAGGCTGTACATGTCCGTTTTGAAAAATTGAACGGCTTGAAGGATGATTTGCCACCACCGCCACCGCCGCTATGCGAACCGATTTTGATTTCGTTTTCCGCGCCCATTGTGAATGATGTAAGTTCAAAGGCTTTTTTGTCTTTGAAAAACGTATCATTTGATTCGCCCGGAACTTTTCCTTGGTCGATTGATGATGTGAAGTATAAAAATGCGTCCATTGCCATTGTATCATCTCCTAAATGATTTTTAAATTGTGGCCCTTATTTGAGCCGTGCCCCGGGGGCGAACCCCCGATGCGTTTTTATACTACTAGCCCTTCTCGGAAGGCAGTTTCGATACTAACCGTAGCGAAACCGACAGCCCTTCGAGCTGATAGTGCGGGCGAAGGAAAAACTTCGAAGAGTAATACCCGGGGTTGCCCTCGATCTCCTCAACGACCACCTCAGCGGCGGCCAACGGTTTTTGTGCCTTTACCTCTTCCGACGAAATGTCGGCATTGAAGTCAACGTAGTTGTTAATCCAGGTTTGCAACCAATTTTGCATGTCTTCCCGTTCCTTGAACGAGCCTAGTTTATCCCTAACGATACACTTCAGATAGTGAGCGAAGCGGCAAGTTGCAAATAAATAAGGCAACCTTGCCCCAAGATTCGCATTTGCTGTGGCATCAGGGTCATCATATTCTGCCGGTTTATGCAGCGACTGCGCGCCAATAAATGCAGCAAGATCAGAGTTCTTGCGGTGAACAAGCGGCATCAAGCCGTTATTCGCCAGCTCCGATTCACGCCGGTCAGAAATCGCGATTTCTGTTGGGCATTTCATGTCCACACCACCGTCATCCGACGGGAATGTGTGGGTTGGCAGCCCCTCAACAGCACCACCGGATTCAACCCCGCGAATGCGCGTGCACCAGCCATATTGCTTAAATGACTTGGTGATATTTGCCGCCATACCATAGGATGCATTGACCCATGAATAATGGCCGCTATCTGCGCCCTCGGTGTCTTCCTCAAACGCAAATTCCTCAACCGGGTCGGTTTTGGCACCATATGGATGACGGCCAAGAAAGCGCGGCATTGCCAGCGCTAAATATTGGCTGTCAGCACTTTCGCGTAATGAGCGCCAAGCTGCATATTCAGGGGTTGAGAAAATTTTGGTCAAATCGCGTGGATTGGCCAATTCAGCCCAGCTATCCATTTGCATCAGCGATGGCTCAGCACCTGTCAGAAACGGCGCGTGGGCTGCGGCGGCAACTTTGGCCATCTCGCCCAGCAATTCAACATCGGGTGGTGAGTGGTCAAAATGGTAATCGCCCATGATACAGCCATAAGGCTCGCCGCCAAATTGGCCATATTCTTCTTCATACAGCTTTTTGAAAATCGGTGATTGGTCCCAAGCGGTGCCTTTGAATTTGCGCATGGTTTTTCCGAGATCTTTTTTCGAGATATTCAAGACCCGAATTTTAAGCTGCTCGTCGGTTTCGGTATTGTTCACCAAATAGGACAAACCACGCCAAGCGCTTTCCAGCTTTTGATATTCGTCATTATGGATAATTTCGTTAATCTGCTCGGTCAGGGTTTTGTCGATCGCGGCAATGATGCCCTCAATCGTTTTCAGCGCATCATCTGAAATCAGGTCGGTATTCGCAAGTGCTTGTTGCGCAAGGGTTTTAACCGCTTCTTCAACGGCTGATTTGGCCGCATCCGATTTTGGCTTAAATTCTTTTTGCAACAGATTTGCAAAATCATCATTTGCAAAAATCGATTCTGTTGCGCCACCTTCGGCTTGTTTTTCTGTTTCAGCCATTATTCAGCCTCCCCTTCGTCTTTGGGTTTAGGGGTGGAGCCAAGCGCCTTCATCAAGCTCGGGTCTGACGTGATTTTGGCCATCAGATCCTCAGCGCCGGTTTTGCCGTCCATATAAGTCATCAGGTTCGACAATTGGGTGCGCGCCTCCAGCAATTTACGAAGCGGCTCAACATTGCGCGCAATCGCGGCTGGGCTAAAATCATCCATGCTCTCGAATGTGATATCCACCGGCATATTGCCTTCACCCGTCAGGGTATTTGGCACCGAAAATGCGGCGCGTGGCTTCATTGATTTCATCCGACTATCAAAATTGTCGATATCAATCTCAAGGAATTTACGGTCAGCAACGGCTGGCAGCGGCTCCTCGGACTTACCCGAAAGATCAGACATAACGCCCATCACAAATGGCAGCTGGATTTTTTTCTCCGCGCCATACAGTTCCACATCATATTCAATTTGAACCCGCGGAGCGCGGTTCCTCGCGATAAATTTCTGGCTACTCGACATGTATTATTTCCTTCCAATTAAAATTCAATTATTTCCAAATGCTTAAATCACCTAGTATCCGCCCTCACGGACGCCACTTATTGTCCTAACCTGATCCATCCCATTAGAGGCGATATCCTCCATAATGGTCATAAAATCTGCCGCGACCAATTTGCGGGCGCGCTGCAATATCATCGGCACCGGGCTGGATGGCTCCGAGCGCGCGTAATATTCGCAAATCTTGTCGATCATGCGCGTGACATCATCCGTCGAATTGATAGCGCCGCTAATCGCATTGCCGCCAGATGTTGGCGCTGCTGCACCGCCACTTTCTTCAACGATATCGGCACCCTCCTCCACAACTTCATCACCACCAAGAACCTTGGTAATCGCATCCTGCGCTTTGAACAAAAGCTTTTCAAGATCGGTTAGATCAGGCCCGTCTGCACCGACCTTATCATCCAAAATTGCATTAATGCCTTTCAGATGCTCCCGAGATTTCCCAACAGCTTCGCGGATCGCATCCATCGTTTCCGGGTTTGTATCCTGAAATGCAGCGGAAATTGTTGCCGTATCCGGTGTGCTTTCCATATCAGCAGGCTTGGAGGTCTCCCCCTCGGCCACAGCGATATCACGCAATGACCAGCGGCCCATTGTTTTGCTGTCCGTCAGGCGCGCCCGCTTGGCTGCCCGCAACACCGCATTAGGGCTGGAAAGCCCGCGCAGCGCATTGATCCGCATGGTCGGATCATCGTCATCTTCATCATCCAAAAGCGGATAAACTGTATCCCAGTATTTATCCAGAACACCGTGAATATAGGCCAAAACCCTCTCGAACGGCACAAACCCTTCTGAGTGCAACACGCCTTCTGCCAAATAAACCGCAGCGCGTAAATCTTTGGTCCGCTTCAGAATATCATGGGCCATGGTGGCAACTTTAGGGAAATCAACACCCTCGGCCGCAATAACGGAATCGCCGACTTGCTGTTCGTCTTTGGCAACAGCAACGGTCTCTAACTCTATGAAATCAGGATCATATTCCAGATCATCCCCACACGGAGAATCGCCGTCAAATTCAGATAATAACGCATCAACGTCAATTTCCATACATTCCCCCGACGCGGTTTACGGCAAAGGCCCCGCATACAATTATTACTCTTACGGTATTTCTTTTTTGGGCAGTCTAGGCCTAAAAATCCAATCCGGCAATATTTAAAATACGATAATTGTTATTGTTTCTGGCACATTAACTATTGATTGAGAATTGACCAATATCCTCGAACGTCCGAAATTCTGTTGGCGCATCGCTGTTATCCATCGACAGCGCAGGCCAAAATGCGTAGCTTGCCAAAAAACCGGACTGGAAATGTTATGAAAATCGCGAGTATCCTGTTGGCTTTTGCAATTCTGGCGGCACCAGCAGGATGGTACGCCGCGCAGTATTTATTCTGGACCAATCAGGATTTTGCCAGCCGCGCAGAATTTACGCAAATGCAAGACGACATGACGGCGCTGACCATCAATTTTAACAACCTTCAGCAAAAGGTTACGATCCTGCAATCGCGCGGTGTGAACGATACCACAACCACCTATTCCGATGCTGAGGAAACCTATGATTCCCTTGCGGACAGTTTTGCCCAAGTGGCGCTGATTGCTGATCGACGCAACGTAAATGCAGGCCTGACCAATTCGTCATCCGCGTACCTAACCGCTTTGTTTGGCCCGCCGCGCCAAGACATGACCAGCGATTGCCAACCCATGACCAACCCCATTCTAAAAGATCTCGTGCGCCTTGAGAATGTTGGCCCGATCCGTGTACAAATGCTGGAACCGGCGATTTTGTCCCTGCGACAGGTTTTCAGAAATGTTCAAATTCAGGAACCTGAACTCTATAAACGCATCTCTACCGCCGGGTCTCTTTGTGTGCGTCTGATCCGTGGCTCCGATACCTCAATCTCCACCCATGCTTTTGGCCTATCGGTTGATCTGAATATTGACGGGCAACTGGATGTGCTTGGCGATGATCGCACGCAGCTCGGCCTGATTTTGCTGGCGGAATTTTTCCACAATGAGGGCTGGTATTGGGGCGCAGGTTTTGGCCGCGAGGATTCAATGCATTTTCAAGTTTCGCGTGAAAAGATCGAAACATGGCGCCGCCTAGGACAAATCCCCAGCGGCGCCAATTAATTTAAGCCAAGCGCGCCAAATCAGCCGCCAGCGCACGTGCATCGGCAATTGCTGTTTGCAATGCAGCCAGCCGCGCCGCGTCATTGCCGCCATAGGGCGTTAAATTAACGACCGTACTTACCCGTGCCGTCATACCGCTTGTCAGCACAACACCCGCGCTACGCAATTCAGCCGCTTTGGCAGAAATGCTCAAACGCAATTGCGTATGTTGGGCGCGTAAACGGGTGATTTGCGCCGCAATGCTAGAGGTCTGAGCAGCGGTTTGCTGTTGCTGCGCTTGCAACGCAGCGGCGGCGGCTTGTTCTTGTTGCAACGCGGCTTCCTCCGCGTAGATACGTTCTTGATAGCCGCCGCCAAGCAGTCCGGAAACCCCTGCCAAAAAGCCGCCATCGGCGGGGTCACCCGTTGTTTCACATGCTGATACTGCCAACGCAGCAATAAGAATGGCCGATTTTTTTATCATGGTATTGTCCCTTTTATATCTGGTTTGCCAGATCATCAGCAACCTGGCGCATTTGAGCAATCCGCTCGCCTAACTCGTCCAACTCACCGTTAATATTGTTATTATCGTTATCAACTGCAACCAACGCACGGGCTTTGCTGAAATCCTGATGCCGTTTCGCAGCCCCATTAGCCGCTTGCTGCATTTCGCGTAAATTAACGCGTGCCGCCGCAATTTCGCGGTCAAGCTGTGCCGTATCTGCAGTTCCTGCGGCAACTGCTGCACGCAAATCAGCCAATTCACGGGTTTGGCTGGCCAGAACCTGTCGCATAACTTGCAAGGTCGCCGATGTTTCCGCATTACTGGCACGGATATCAGCACGTGCGCGCGTCAGCCGTTCTTCTTCATTGGCAAAATCACGTTGCAAAAATCCGACATATGTCCCCGCAGCTGCGCCTGCAACGGCCCCCGCCAGCAAATATCCGCCAAAGCCAAGATTGCCATAAGGATTACCCGCAGCACTTCGATCCAGCAACCCAAGAACCGCACCGGCAGTGGCCCCGAGCGCAATAGCCTCAACAACAGTTTTGGTCATCGCAGCAGAACGATTATGCAATTCGACCTCAGATGCGCTGGCATCGGCTGAAAGCGACGGCGCTGGACCAGTGCCGCCAATGGTGATCGGAATCGCGCAGGCGCTCAGCAGCAAGGACGCTGTTAAGCTAAGACAAATCAGACCATGCCTGATGGGGTGTCGCTGGGAAGTATCGTTCATAAGTTTATCCTGTTCAAATCGTTTTACACATTAATTAGGAAGGAAATCAATCAGCCAAGCATAGGTACCTTTGGTTTGTTCGGTTGAGTTTTGCACATGGCTAATAAACAACGCAGCATCGCTGGCAAGGCGTTGTTCCAGCCTGCTCATCCCGGTGGACTGGCCAGTTGTTTCCATTAAGGACACATCAATACGATCCGGGAAATGCGCATGGGCGCGGTCAATCAGGTCTTGATAATACAGGCGGCTTTCGTCCAGACGCTCCATGACTTGGGCCAAATTGGCCTCAATCGCGGTGATATCTGTGCGTGCGGTTTCCAGCAGGGGCAAAGCCGCGTCATTTGTCTGAGCAATTATTTCGATTTGTTCAAACGCGTTATTTGCAATTTTCAAAGTGCGATCAATGCTGGAAAGCGCGACAATATCGGTACGTAATTGTTGCGCGGTTGTTGCCGCCAAAAAGATCGTCATGCGCGCGGCATCCTGATACAAACGATCAACGCCTGCCTCATCCGGATTGGGCAGCTGGTTGCGATATAAATCAAACGCGCCCGCCAGTGCGGCCAATGATGCATCCGAAATATCGCGGGTTGCGGGCAAAAACCCAAGCACGCCAAGCGCAGCTTTGACCCGTTCGGGTGATTCCGCTTCCAGAATTTCAAGGCTCGATTGACCAGACGGCGCGCCTGCTGCGCGAGCTTGGCGGATCATGGTGATACGGTCACGCGCAAATTGCGCAAAAACACCATCAGGGAAATCTGTCAAATAGCCTTCAAAAGCCGGAATATCGGTTTGTGCGGAAATCAGGCGCCATTGCTGTAATTCTGCGGAATAAGTGCTGTTGGCCACCACAACACCGGCGCGAGCGGCAAAATAATGCTCTCCCAATACGGCTTCTTCGACCCACGGAATTTGCTGGCCGCGCGATTCCAGAATAACCTGTTGGCGCACACGGCCAAACATAATGCGGGCCTCAACACCATCTGTTGCGATGTGATTTATGATCGCTTTGGTGAAAATACTGTTATCACCCGTCCCATCATAAGCCACATTTCCCGGGTCAGTCGCATAGGCAATCAACAGGCCTGCACCGCCACGAGAGCGCGCCAAGCCCTGCACAACCTGCCCTGAATCCACAAACGGGTTATTGCGACAAGCATCCAGAATAACTATGCCGATTTCCGGCTTGGCGGCGTTAAATGCCTCGGTGATCTGGCTCATGGTGATGGAGGATTGTTGCAGTGAATTTTCATCAAGCTGATCAAACCCGCGTGTAATAAGATGGTTTTCGCCGTTCACCTGCACCCCGTGCCCAGCAAAGAAAAACACCGCCATGTCAGCGTTTTTGGCAGCGATTTTGAAGCCTTCCAACGCCTGTTCAACACCCAAACGATCCTGATCAACGGCGGTAAAAACATCAAACCCCAATTCTTGCAGTGAGGCCCCGAGTGCCGTCACATCATTGCCGGGATTTCGCAAGCTAAGCTCTGGATTGTCGTAATTGGCGTTGCCCACCAGCAACGCAACACGATTTTGTGCCATTGCTGAAATTGGTGTCAAAAGTAAAAAAACAAAAATATAAATAATGCGTGTCACAGAAAACCTCGCGACTCAGTCTAAAAAATATCATCCCTCAATAGCACGTCAGCACTATGTTGGAAACGGGGCTGGAAACGGGCTTGTTTTTGGCTCAATTAATAAAATTATTAAGCTGCGCTACGTCCAGCACACCTGTCACAGCCGCGCCAATACTTTCTTGATAGGATTCAATGGAAGATTTGGTTTGATTACCAAAGATGCCATCAATCAGACCGGAATAGAAACCAAGTCCCCGCAGGCCGCGCTGAATGTCGCGTTTTTCGTTACGTGAAAGGCCGGTTTGCAGTGCCTCCAACATAGCCAAAGACAGAGGTTTGATTTCGCTGTCGTCAACCGGCTCAACCGCCACCTCCGCCACTTCTTCTGTGACAGGGGGTGTTTGAATTTGAGGTAAATTGATTGTATTATCAGCTTCAGCCGCATCGGTTTGCGTTGTTGGTTGTTGCGTGGCCGGCGTTTCCGTTTGAATACTGGGGAAAACCGTTGGTTCAGCAACCGGAGGCGGTGATGTCTGAAGTGGCGCAGACGCAACCGGCGTTGTGCGGCTCAGAATAAGCGGGCGGCTTGGCACATAGGAAACCGAAAACTCAATCCGTCCGGTAAGATCAGCCAACAAGGAATTGAGGTTCATGGTTTCGCGTTTTGCATGCTGTTCAAAAGCATTGGCCAAGGTCATTGATGAACCGGATTGCCCAACCAAAACAGGGCTAACACCTTGACGTTCTTCCGGCGCTATTTGCATCAATTCAATACCCGGTGGCAGGGATATACCCAAATCAGAAGAATGCACAAATACCGCCCCGCCATTGCCTGCCAGCGTTGTCGCACGCGCAAACGCGGAAACCGGAATGGCTTGCGTTAGCAAATCAGATCTGCGTCGCAAATTCAAACCTTCTGGGGCTAAAAATTCCCGGCCACCCATTTTCAGTATCGGAGCATCAACAAAAACCAGCGCCACATCATTATCCAACGCTGCCGCAGAGAACCGTTTCAATATCGAACGGATTTCGGAGGCATTTGGCGCCTCAACCCGTAAAATCTGCGCATCAAGTGATTCGAGCGAGCTAACAATATTATCCGAGCTTGGATTATAATTGGCTGTCGTTAATACCAAGGCCACAATATTTACTTGATTATCTTGTGCAAACAACGCCATAGGTGACATAAGCAACAAGGCAACAAAGGCAATTTTTTTTAACATAATTTCATCCTAAATGATACTCACTCGTAAAAAAGCCACATTCAACATTAAAGTAAACTAGCGAAAACCATAAAACAGATATACAGGTATCTTTCACGCTGCCTAGACCAAAAGAGGATTCAACCCATGCGATTACGCACAAAATTTAATCTCGTCCTTATCCTTGCATGTGTTTTCGGCATAATTGCGGCAACAGGGCTAACATATACCGCAGCGCAACAAAATGCATTACACGAAGTTGAAAATGAAATCGCAATCATTCGCGCCAACGCGCTGGCAGTTCGGAATTATACGACTACTGGCGTGCAGCCCCTGTTGGACGATGGCAATGAAATATTGTTTCTGCCCCACACGGTGCCGTCCTTTGCTGCCCAAACCGTTTTCGCGCATTTCAGAAAAACTTTTCCGGATTATTATTACAAAGAAGCGGCCTTAAACCCAACAAACCCTGATGATTTGGCCGAAGATTGGGAGGCAGATTTGATTAATCAACTGCGTGCTGACCAGTCTCTCGACCGTATTTCAACCATTCGCGAAATTGACGGTGAACGTGTTTTTGCCGTGGCGTTTCCCTTCACAATTACCAACGAAACTTGTCTTGATTGCCACTCCGACCCTGCCATAGCGCCGGCTGCAATGATCGATCTTTATGGGTCAGAAAACGGATTTGGCTGGGAAATGGGCGAAACAATCGGGGCACAGATAATTTATGCCCCCATGGAAATCGCGTATAACCGCGCCCAAGATCTTATCATTGTTATCATGTTGTCAATTTTGGCAGCATTTATGGTTGTGATCATTCTGGTTAACCTGATGCTGTCGCGAATCATTCTAAAACCGGTTTCGATCATGTCGGAAATTTCGGAACAAGTCAGCATGGGTGACTTCTCCGCGCCAGAATATGTGAAAAAAGGCAACGATGAAATTAGCTCGCTTTCAACCTCGTTTAACCGCATGCGCCGCTCGCTCGACAGTGCGATGCAATTGTTGGACGACTAACCCCAACGGAGTGGTTTGAATATGTCTGCCCAAATCCCCAAAAGCGTCGGGAAATACCGCATTGACGGCATCCTTGGCGAGGGCGCCATGGGCGTGGTTTATCGCGGTCACGACCCTGATATCGACCGGATTGTGGCCATTAAAACCCTCCATACCCATCTGATTGCCACCTCTGAACGTGCCTCGTGGCTAGAACGGTTCGCGCGCGAGGCCAAGGCCGCCGGCAAATGCCTGCACGGCAATCTGGTAACGATATTTGATTATCTGGAACGCGATGAACAGCCCTATCTGGTGATGGAACTGATCGAGAGCGCGGTAAATGTACAAGACCGCATCAGCCGCTTGCCCTTGCCCAATCTGCAAGAAATCGGTTCGATCATGACACAAATGCTGGCCGGGCTTGATGCAATTCACGCGCAAGGCATTGTGCACCGCGATATTAAACCTGCAAATATTTTATTACTGCCAGATGGGCGTCTAAAAATCGCAGATTTTGGCGTTGCAAAAATTGAGGCTTTGGGCGCCACAAATAGCGGCATGATCGGCACCCCGGATTATATGTCTCCCGAACAATTCATGGGCCAAACAGCGGATCACCGCGCTGATATTTTCGGCGCAGGTGTGATTATGTTTGAACTGCTGACTGGCCGAAAACCCTTTGAATCCAGCTCATTGGGGGAGTTAACCCAGAAAGTCATTTCCGGAAATGGGCTAAATCTTGCGGCCCTTGCGCCGGACCTCCCGCCAGCTTTGTATCAAATTTCGGCAGCATCATTGGCTGCTGACCCCAATGCACGTATTCAAAACACCCGCGCATTTGCAACAGCCATTCACGCTGCTTTGCGCGATGTTGACCGCAGTGTTATGGCAGACACAGATCGCACAATTGTGGCCATGCCAAACAGCCCGCCAGCGCCGCAGATTTTGTCGCAAACTTTGGCTCAACAGATGCCAAAATCAGTTCTTGCACAGGTGGAATTGCTGCTCACACAACAAATTGGCCCTATTGCCAAAATTTTGGTTAAAAAAGTTTCGAACGCCACCACTGATACTGGCCAGCTCATCGATCAGCTTGCCGCCGAAATCAACCCTGATCAGCGCGAACAATTCAAAGCTGCTGTGAAACAGCATCTGGGGCAAACCGGCACAACAATGTCGTCAACCAGCGGAATGCTCAGCCCCGAATTGCTAGAGGCCCTGACAAAAATACTGGTGCCCCATATCGGCCCCATCGCAAAAGTATTGATAAAACGAACTGCCAAAACCTGCGCTACCCGCGCCGAACTTTGCCAATCCCTGTCCGGTCATATCGATGATGAAAACAGCCGCGCCGAATTTCTAAACACAATGGCCTGATTAACGCTGGCAAAATTACCCGAATTTTCAGCGCGGCGCGCGTGCAATACCCGCCAAAATCGGGGCATTGCCGCGCCGCTTCTTTTACAAAGTAACCTGAATTTCAACCCGGCGATTTGCATCCGCACCTGGATTACCGCTGTCTTTCAGACGGCTCTCGCCCATACCAACAGCCTCCAGAACGCCTGCATCAATGCCACATTCACGCACCATATAACGCACAACTTCATCTGCCCGCGCTTGGCTAAGCGTTAGATTATACTGAACCGAACCCGATGCATCCGTATGGCCAATAATCTGATAAGTGCCGCTGGTACTTTCAGCAACCAACGCCAACGCATCGGAGTTCACGTCACTTTCCATACCTGCCGATGCCATCTCAACCGCATCTGCCACCGCTTGTTCACTGGATTGAATGGCTGTACACAGCGCATCCACCTGACTGCGCGATTCTGTTTTTAATAACGCAGAATCATATTCAAAAAAGATCGTCAGATCGATTACCAGTTCTTGCGGAACAACAGCGCCGTCAGTGCTGGCTGTCAAAGCATCGCCCGCAATTTCAGTGCCAACGGCAACGCCAGCTTCGGTTTCGGGGGTGGAGTTCACAACAAACCCCAGCGCACGTGTATCGCCGGTTCCGGTGCCTGTTGTCGCCAACAGATCACGTTGCGCCTGCAATAACAGCAAGATTTCTTCAGCCGTCATGGCTTGGGAATTTGCCACAACCGGTGTCAAAAAACAGGCCGTTGCCAACAATGTTCCAAATTTCTGAAATACCATTTTGTATTCCTTTCAAATAATTTTCAGCCAAAATAGCCGATTTTAATGCCTGCGGCAATCGCCGCTTTTAACTCAATATCCAATATATGGGCATTTCACGGCTCTGTTACAAGATAACGCGAGGTTACCAATGTCTGCCCGTCAGATACAACGCCCATCGCCCCGGCCAGCGCTTCGCGAAATGCCTCAACCGATTCAGCGCGGGGTCGCAAATTGTTAAACAATGGTGTTTTTGTAACCATAACGACAATCATACTGGTGCCGTACGGTTCTATTACATTAAACCCCAGCTTCTCGGTAGTGGCCTCATCCGCAGGAAAAGCCAAGCGCACCGTGCGCACCCCGTTTTCGGCTGTACCAATTGTGGGCAACACATTATTTGGCCTTTGATTATGAGGCAGCAGATGAAAAACCTGCCCCTCGGCATCAATATAGAACCCGTAAAAAAACCCGACCCGCGCCGCTGGCAACACCACGTCAATCACTGGATTTTCGCCAGCATGATACACGCCATCAACAACAAATCCGGCTTTGTTGCCGTAAGAATAGGCAATTTCAATGCCAATCGACGACGTTGACGGCAGCATTTGTTCAATCATACAGACCGGCGCGTTCAGCACCGCAAGGTTAAGCGTAATTTCATGTCCTTCCGCCAGATCTTGCAACACCAGATCAATCACCTCAGCATCCGATTGGCGTGCAATAATCCCCGAGACTGTCAAGCGATCATCAGGGCCAATTATGGTGCCATTGCCACCCGAAACCCGTAACGTCCCACAAGTTTGATAGGCCATCAATTCTGAATTTAACATTGATAATTCAATGGGTTGAAACGTTGACGTTATATTATGTGACAAGGTATAGCCAAGTGCCGTGGCAACCCGTTGCGCATCTTCGGCTGCTTCAACTGCATCATTTTCATCATCGGCTTCGCCGCTTAGAATGACGTTTTGGTCCTGAATGACCACTTTCCACTGGCTAAGATCTGTGGCCAACGCAACCAGTTGCGGCAGATCAGAAAGCCATGTTTTTACCGGAATACCGCTGGCAAAATCATAATTGCTTTGGACCTGTGATTCTGGAAATAACGCGGCCAATGCAGCGTCAGTTTGTGCGCCGGCTTCTGGCCCGGGAATATTGCCAGACACCCGCACCAGCGCTGGCCCACCGGCTGACGCGATCTCTATTAAATAGGGGTCCGCTTCGGGGTAAGGCGATCCAAAAAGCAATTCTTTGCCCGGCCCCATGCCAAAAAACCACCCGCCGCCGCCAATTGCGGATAACAGCAACAAAACCAAAACCATTTTACCGCCACCACCGGATTTTCTGCCGGATTTGCTGCCGGGTTCGGGGGGCATAGTAGTAACCTGTTTCGCGCGGCGCGCTTGGGTTTGTGGGGCAATAATGGTGGCTTCGTCCATTGCGTGCTGCGGCGCAGCGCCCGTTTTTCCCTTGATAAACGCCAATAATTCATCGGCCGATTGAAACCTGTCCGCCGGGTTTGGCTCCACCAATTTGGTGATCATAACGCCCAGCTTGCCCGGCACATCACGCGTATCGGGGCGCACCGCTTTGCTTTTGACGATCTCCATCAAAGACGAACCAACATCAATCGGCTGCCCGCGATGGGCGCGCAATAATGTCATGCCAAGGCTGTATAAATCTGAGCGCGCATCAACATGCCCGTCCAGTTGTTCGGGCGAGGCATACTGGTATTTACCCGCAAATCCGCCGCCAACAACCGTTTGGGCATTATCGTTCAAATCCCGCGCAATGCCAAAATCAATCAGCTTGGCTTTGGCCATATCGCCGCCCGGCAGAATAATATTATCCGGGCTCATATCGCGGTGAAACGCCTTTTTGTCATGTGCAGCCTTTAGGCCCTGCGCCATGCGCTGCGCGACCAGCATCAGTGATGTCTCATCTATCGGGCCGCGTTCCTTGATGATTTCAGCCAGTTGCGGCCCTTCGATATATTCCATCACCAAAAACACAAAACCGCCATGCAATTCTGAACGCAGCAATTCATTATACCGCACCACCGCATCGTCGCGCACCTCGTGCAGCACATCGGATTCACGGCGCATCAGGTTGATAAATGTCTCGTTATTGGCAAATTCCTGTTTCAGGATTTTAATGGCAAATTTACGCCCCGACACGATATTTTTGGCCAGATACACCTCTCCGGTGCCGCCTTGGCCGACAAGTTCCTCAATCACATATGTATTGTTGAGCAGCTCTCCGGCTTTTAGAATACCATTTTGTTGAATCACAGAAAACTTCCCTCAAACACGCGTTTTTCAAGGATGATAGTGTGCGATTGCGTGAATTGCTACTCTCAACCGAAAACAGGGTCTTGCGCAGAGGGCATAGCCTTGCCTAAATAGGGAAAAATCCAAAACACTGGTCAATTTGGGGACTGAAAACAATATGCTACGCTGTGCTTTTGGCAAGTTTGCAACAGGTGTTACGGTGGTAACAACCCGCGATTCTGCGGGGGAGCCGGTTGGATTCACTGCCAACTCGTTCACATCTGTATCGCTTGACCCTGCGATGCTGCTGATTTGCGTGTCGCAAACCTCGCGCAGTTTTGCAGCGATAACCAGCAATGCAGGATTTGCCGTAAATATTCTTGCCTCAGATCAAAAATCGGTATGTGAGAATTTCTCACAAACCAAAACCCCGCGTTTTAACAATGCTGATTGGCATGCCAGCAAGGCAGGCTATCCGCTAATTGATCATTGCGCCGCGTGGTTTGAATGCAGCCGCGAAAATATTATTGAGGCTGGTGACCATATTATTGTGCTTGGCAAAGTTACCGATTTTGATACCACCGAAAAACCACCCCTGATCCTGTGCCAAAGCGCGTTTCTGCCCTGATCATAGCCCCGTTTGGCTCAGCTCGGTTTTCAGCGTTAGTTCGGGCACCTCCCCGCTGATACGGGCGCGGTAAACGAATAATGCTTCCATCACCCGTTGCACATAATTTCGGGTTTCGCGAAACGGAATGGTTTCGATCCAGACCACCGGATCCACATCCGGAAGGCGGGGGTCGCCGTAATCTTTTATCCAGCCATTCACCCGCGACGGCCCCGCGTTATACGCTGCCACCGCCAGTAAATAATTACCGTCATAATCCTCGATCAACCCTGCCAGATACGCAGTGCCAAGCCGCGCATTATAACGCCAATCGCTTAGCAACCGGTTGCGCGAAAACTCGATCCCGAGCTTATTTGCAACTTCCTGCGCGGTCGCAGGCATTACTTGCATCAAGCCCCGTGCGCCAACGTGGCTTTGGGCACCTGCATAAAGCTCGCTTTCTTGCCGTGCGATGGCCATGGCCAATTCACCCGAAATATCAACACTGTAAAACGCCAGTTCTGTCACCGGATAATAGGCATCCGGCAACACCGTACCACTACGGGCGGCGATTTTGGCAATGGCCAATGCGGTGTTGGGCAGCTCCAGATCAATCGCCAATTGGCCGAGCGCCTCTTGGCCTTGCCGTGACAGGCTCTCGCTTTCATGGGAAAAGAATTGCCGTGCAAACAAAGGTTCTTCTGCGAAATAAAACAACACACCAACCCGCACAGATTCGTGGGTTAAAAATTCTGCCACTGTCCAGTCCGGCGGCAAATCATAGCCCTGTAATCGAGTGTCAGCCGCAATGCCGGCGCGTTCAGCCGAAAGCTGCCCATAAAAGCTGGTTTGGAATTCAGCCCCCATGGCATAGGCCTGTTGGGCGGCGTCTGGATCTTCCAGCGCCTCATGGGTTAGGCCCAGCCAATATCCGGCCCGCCCCATGCTTATGGGTGATTTTATAGCTGCATGAAAATTCTGGAAATGCACCAATGCCTGCGCAGGATCATCCATCTTTTTCAGAGCCAAAAACCCGGACAGCCACTCAAGATCAGCATAATCACTGCCCGAGGTCAAATAATGCTGGCTGGCCAGTTCATAGGCCTGCTCAATGCGCTCCATCCGCATGGCCCGCCGCGCAAACCCGCGCCGTCTGCTGGCCCAATATTCAGGCCGCCCCAGCATTTCAAGACTGTTGGTGCGCTCCTCCAACATCTCGCTCGCGCTATCCCAAAAGCCTTTTTTGATCCGCCAGGTAAACCGGTCATAGGCCAGCCCCGGATCATCCGCCAACGCCGCAGGCACCGCCGCCACCAGCGCGTCAACACCGTTAATGCCGCGTTGCAAACCAATGCGCGCCTCGGCCAGTTTTTGTTCAGGATCGCTCACAAATTCATACATCGCCTCAGCCGATTTTGTGTGCCCTTCCCATAACAGCCACTCCAGCCGTTTGGAGTGGAGCCCTTCAATCACGCCTGCGTATTCATCAGATAATTGCCGCATTTCTGCCGATGTCAGCGTCATTCCTTGCCATGCACGCACCACTTCAGCGCTGGCTTCTGCTTCGCGACCAAGCGCAGTTTGCGCCGCTGCATAGCGAATGACCCCTGTGCCGGTTTGGGGCAAACGGCTGGAAAAATACGACAATACCCGCGCAGGGGCCAGATCAACGGGAATGGTGCGTTCGCCAACTTGTTGCAGGCGTTTCAAGCCCGGCCAATCGGCGTTTTCGCTCAGGAAAAATTCATATTCTGCAAATGTGCCTTCGCCGGCGCGCAGCCGCATCCAGTCAATGATTTCAACGCCGACAGGGTCCGATAATCCTTCGGCAACACTCGCCGCCGTCAGCCAATCCTTGCTATTGGCGGCATCCAGTGCGCTGGCCAGAATGGCACCGTCTTTCTCGGGTGTTTGGGCTGCGATCGGCGCATAAAACACCATCGCCGCCAGCGATGCTGCCGCGAAAAACAAACCTCTCATTTACAAAACCCTGCGCCAATTAGTTAATTTTTGCCATAAGTAGCATCATTTGTTACAAGAGTCGCGCTAGAATTCCCCAAACCGGGTTTCTACATCTTTCATCACTGCAATCCGCTCTCGCGCAATGGTATATTTTCGGGCTAATTCCTGACTTTTCAAAACTGGCCAAAAGTTGTTATTTTTACGCGGCCAACCCCAGATTTTCTGGTTTCGCAATAAATCAACTGACGCTTGGTCCGCGTTTCCAGCCATCAAGTTTTCTTCCAGAGAAAGCAATTTCTCAGACGTTAACCCTTTGTTCCAAAACATCTTTTTATCCAAGGCCAAGCCGTTTAGGGCCTGCCCTATCACCAATTCAAGCTGCGCACGCGAAAATTCTTTGCGGCGCTGATATTGGGTTATGACAAGTTTAGATTGCGGGAATGCAGCGCGCAAATCAGCTACAATATCATCCCAGCCGCGTGTCAGCGCCATAACAGATTTTTGCGCCGCCGCCCGGGACACAAATTTGTTATCCAGCCCGATCCACTGGCTATAAGCCGACAGAAAAAAATCGCCGTAAGGGCGAATTGTAAACAAAACCGTGTCAGGCGGCTGACCCAGCCATTTTTGAAAAAGCCGACATCTTTTGCCAATATCCGTATAAAAACCGGCCTTGTTAAAAATATGGTCAGAATAACCGATGATATTCTCATCGCTTAGAATAATGCGTGTTGCACTGCTTATTTCCGCATCTGAATAGCTATTTTGCAACACGCGCTGCAAAGACCAATCAGCGGCTTTATGAAACCGCAAGCTGCGCAAATTGACAGAAATATTATCCCGAAACCCACGCAGTTGGGGCGCCAGAATGCCTTGTTCGCTCAGGAGTTTTTGATTGTTAACAAGTGTTTTTTGAAGCGTGGTTGTCGCGGTTTTATGCGCGCCTAAATGCAAAATAATCTTGGTCAATTGACTTAATCCGCTGCTTGCCTCGCTTGCGTTTAACCAAAACCGCTTAACAAATCAATTATCAAAGTCCCTTGCGAAAAACTCCATTCAAAGCTAGGTTCGCGCCGCCTTGTATGTGCAAGGTTTAATCCTTTTGGAGGCTATCATGTTCACAGGATCCATCCCCGCCCTTGTCACACCTTTTTCAAACGGTGACGTTGACAAAAAGGCGCTAAAGGATCTGGTGGAATGGCACATTAGCCAAGGCTCCAGCGGCATCACCGCAGTTGGCACCACTGGTGAAACCCCAACCCTTAGCCACGAAGAACACCGCGAAGTTATTCAAACCTGTGTTAAAACGGCGGCAGGGCGTATTCCCATAATTGCCGGTGCTGGCTCAAACGCCACAGCGGAATCAATGGGATTAGTGCAATTTGCCCAAAATATCGGCGCCGCAGCGGCGCTAGTTGTTACGCCATATTATAACAAACCAACCCAGCGCGGCATGATTGCGCATTTCACTGCGCTACACGAATGCAGCGATATTCCGATAATAATTTACAACATCCCAGGTCGTTCGATCGTTGATATGACCCCGAAAACCATGGGTGAGCTGGCACAATTGCCACGCATAATTGGCGTCAAAGACGCAACCGGCGACATCACCCGCGTCAGCGAACAGCGCGCCACTTGCGGCCATGATTTTGTGCAACTGTCCGGCGAAGACGCCTCGGCGCTTGGCTTTAATGCCCATGGCGGGGTTGGCTGCATTTCGGTAACCGCCAATGTCGCGCCCGCGCTTTGTGCGGAATTTCAGGCAGCAACGATGATGGGGAACTATCCCCGCGCGCTAGAATTGCAAGACATGTTAATGCCCTTGCACAGCGCGATTTTCCGCGAACCGGGTGTTGCAGGTGCAAAATATGGCCTGTCGCTTTTGGGGAAATGCAGCGCGGATGTGCGCCTGCCGCTAACTGAGCTGCTGGATAGCACCAAAGCCGAAATCAAATCGGCCATGCAGGGCTGCGGTATTCTAACCTGAATTTGCACAGGTTTGCACAAGGCCAAAATATGCCCCTGCCCCACTGGACTTTGGCACACAGGCACACTAAATCCTGCTTATCATGGCACCACGCAAGAAATCAGACCCGAATAACAAAACCGTCGCGGAAAACCGTAAGGCGCGCTATAATTATGCGGTGGAGGATACGCTGGAATGTGGCATCATGCTGGTCGGCTCCGAGGTCAAAGCCATGCGGGCGGGCGGGGTGAATATCGCCGAAAGCTATGCCAATATTGAGGATGGAGAGCTGTGGCTTATCAACTCTCATGTGCCCAAATATGATCAAGCCAAGACATTTCAGCACGTTGAACGCCGCAAGCGCAAATTACTGGTTAGCAAACGCGAATTGGGTAATTTGTGGAAGAATATTGGCCGCCAAGGCATGGCGCTTGTGCCGTTAAAAATCTATTTCAATGATAAAGGCCGCGCCAAATTATTGCTGGGCATCGCCAAAGGCAAAAAGGCCCAAGACAAGCGCGCCACCGAGAAAAAGCGTGATTGGCAAAAACAACAAGGCCGGATATTGCGGGATCGCGGCTAAAGCCCCAGCATTTTTGGCAGCATCGCCATATCATTGAATAATATGGCTTTTTCCAATGCCAGCGCCGCGCCGTCCCCATGTTCGTGATAACCAAAACACCGCATTCCCGCCGCGCGGGCGGCTTTGACACCGCTTAAACTGTCTTCAATCACCACACAATCCGCTGGTGAAACACTCCCCGCTGCAATCAGAAACAGATCAGGGTCTGGTTTGGCCACACCCAATTCATGGGCAGAAAACATTGCGTTTTCAAAGCGTTGCAGCATATTATTTTGACCCAGCGTAATGCCCATCTTTTCATCGCTGCCGTTTGAGGCCACGCAATATTTAATGCCTGCCGCGTCCAGTTTATCCAGCACATCAACGACACCGCGCACGGGATCTACTCCTCGTTTCAGGCGCTCATAAGTTTCGTTATAAATCTCCTCGACCCAATCGGTGGGCAGGTCAGCGCCCAGATTTCTGACCTGCTGTTCGACCCCTTTCATGGTCCCGCCCACAAACAAATCCATGCATTGCGCAAGGGTTACATGCAGCCCGTATCGCGCCAAATTTTCAACCAATACCTGGTTGGAAACAATTTCGCTGTCGACCAAAACGCCATCACAGTCGAATATCACAAGTTTAGGGGCCATTTCATTATCCTTTTAGCTGGTCATGAACACATCATAACGTGTTGATTTGCCCAATATTTGATGTGAAAATTTCCGCAACCCGGGCAATGCGGTGGCTTTGCGCGGCCATTTCAAAACCACGCGGTTTCTGGCATGTTTCAACGCAATTTCCATCAATTCTTCCGCATCCGTATCAGCCCCGACAATATCGCGAATTTGGCGCATTTCAAGTTTTACCAACGCCGAATTACTACGCGCTGGGTGCATTGGATCAACTAAAATAACTTCGGGGTTAAGGGTGGACAATATCTGTTTTGCATCGCCAAAAATCAAATCCATTCTGGCAACAATCGGTGCGGTTTCATCCATTTTGGCGGCCCGTTGCAATGCCTCATCCAACAACTCGAACATCTGTTCAGAGCGTTCAATCAACGTCACCTGCGCGCCCAGCGAGGCCAGCAAAAATGCGTCTCGCCCCAGCCCCGCTGTGGCATCAACCACCACCGGATTATGGCCATTTTTCATTCCCACAGCTTTAGGTAAATCCTGCCCGCGCCCACCGCCAAAATTCAGGCGATGCGCCACGGCGCCGCTGGTAAAATCAATGCGTAAATCAGGCATTTTTATCTTTTTGAGCCGCCCTCACCTCACGTTCCAATGCATCCAAAAACCGTGACCTGTCCGCTTTGGAAAACGGTTTTCCCTTGCCTTGATGAAACGGATCAGCCGCCCGCATATCATTCATCAAATCCCGCATTGCCATTTGATTTCCGATATTTTGCGGGGTGAACGGATCGCCATTATGGCGCAACGCCCGCCCGCCGTTTTCCAAGCATTTTGCAGCCAGCGGAATGTCTCCGGTGATGCAAATATCACCCTTGCCAACCCGGTCCGCGATCCAGATATCGGCGACATCCGCGCCAGCATCCACAACTACAATCTCAACCAAAGGGTGTGGGTTTGGCCGCATCCCGCCATTGGAAACGATGTAGACTTGCAGCTTATGCCGGTCTGCCACGCGCAGGGTTTCCTCTTTGACGGGGCAGGCGTCAGCGTCGATAAAAATGGTCATACGCCGTGCAAAATATCAGCGTGGTGCGCGATGTGGTCTTCCATAAATGTTGCCACAAAGAAATACGAATGATCGTATCCGGCCTGCATTCGAAACGTCGCTGGCTGGGCTTTTTTAGCGATGGCTTCTGCCAGTTTTTCGGGCT
>CAZCDC010000002.1:0-69469 GCA_964497195.1 uncultured Rhodobacterales bacterium
GCACCGCAAGCACAGCCTCCGGTAATTCTCGTGTCGGGCTATAACATACCAGACCTAGTTGGCAAGTATTATCGTGATTTCAAGTATCAGCAATCTTCATAACCCTTGGTTCGGCAAATTGCCGCCATGGCTTGTGCGCGACACACCCGCTGCCAGAACTATTCTGAATGAAGTCACAGACCCAACACAGCTAAGCAAGGTGTTGTACAAGGTAAGTCGCAAGTCTTTCTGACGGGGTTCCTGCATGATTTAGTAGTGTATTCTTCCAAGCACTAGTTTCAAAACTTACAACGTCCATTTCCCAAATACAGCCAACGGCCTCTTTCGCGCCGTCGCCAAATATAGTTGGCGATTTCCATTCTGCGCGCATTGGCTCTATGTTGGCAAGCACACTCCCCCATTGCCAGTAAAATACCGGAGACACCACTGCTTTTTCTGCAAAGTGAATGATCTGAAACCCGACACCATGATTTCCGGTTCCGTCTAATAAGCTGCCCGCCTGAGGGAGCCTTTTTATCGCTTCATCTCCGGCGGAGGACGCTATCTTGTTATCAAAACTTTTTCCGTAGGCAAGGATCGCATATCGCTTTAACTGCCAGCCCTGATCTTTCACCATTGGTAAGGACAAAACACCGCGAGAGCAAAATTGTTGGAGGTGTTCCATTAAGACTTCCTTGTTGCTATAGTGCAATATTGCACGCCTTGCGCCCCCTAAAACATCGCCATGCCACCATTGACATGCAATGTCTGCCCCGTGACATATCCGGCCTCATTGCTCGCCAGATACATCGCCGCCGCCGCAATCTCATCCGATGTCCCCATGCGCCCCATCGGCACGCCTGTCAGCAACGCCGATTTCTGATCATCGGTCAATTTGTCGGTCATCGCAGTGGTAATAAACCCCGGCGCAATCGCATTAACGGTAATCCCGCGTGATGCAACTTCATGCGCCACAGATCTCCCCATACCAATCACCCCCGCCTTGGAGGCCGCATAATTCGCTTGCCCCGGATTGCCCGTCACGCCAACAATGCTAGAAATGTTAATTATCCGCCCCCAGCGGGCTTTCATCATCGGGCGCATAACTGCGCGCATCAAAATCATGGTGGACGTCAGGTTGATGTCCAGCACCATATCCCATTCCTCGTCTTTCATGCGCATAAACAGATTGTCTTTGGTAACGCCAGCATTATTGACCAGAATATCCAAGCCGCCCATCGCCTCAATGGCGGTTTTTGGCAATGCGGCAACGGCTGCACGGTCCGACAGATTACAAGGCACCACATGCGCCCGATCGCCAAGCTTGGCAGCCAGTTCATTCAACGGATCAATCCGCGTGCCAGACAGCGCAACTGTTGCCCCAGCCCCATGCAAAGCCGTGGCAATCGCCCCGCCAATACCCCCCGAAGCCCCGGTTACCAGTGCGGTTTTTCCCGTTAGATCAAACATATTTCCCTATTCTGCTGGCGTAACCAGCCCATATTCCAGAATTTCATCCGCATTCATAATATAAATATCATCGGCTGGTGCGGCTTGAATTGTAAACCAGTAAAACGCGTCATCACCCAGCATATCCTCAATATATTTGCGGTTTTTCTCGTGCACCTCCGCCCCGCGCGGATATTCTGTGGCTTCTTTGGAGCCGTCCGACCATGAATGCACGCCAATTATGGCGCCCTCCTCCATGCTGCGTTCGACCCCTGCCAAAAACAAATCAACCCCGCCAGAATAGATCGCACTTTGACTGGTTAGATGGGTGTTCAACCCCAATTCACGCACGCGGTATGCCAACGCAATCATGGTATCGTCATCCATTGATCCCGGCACGACTTGTTTAACCAGAACAGTGATTTGCGGGTTTTCAGCGATGATCGCCTCAAACTGTTTCAGGGTTTGAGAATTGATCTCGCCATTCATATGTAAAAACTGATCCTGCACCTCGAATTCGGTGATTTCAAACTGGTTCATCGTCAGAATCACGATGTTTTGCACACCAAAAAACCAAACAGAGGCGACCAGAACCGTCAAAACACCAAAAGCAATTTTCATTTTCATGATTGAGCAAACGCCTCAACCTGTGCGGAATCGCCCACCGCATGACAAGTAATACGACGATCAATCCGCCGGATCATACCTGACAGCGCCTTACCCGCACCAACTTCAATCATCTGGTCAACACCATTTGCCGCCATCCACAAAACAGATTCGCGCCAACGCACCGACCCCGTCACCTGATCCACCAATAAATTCCGGATCAACAAAGGCGCGTCCACCGCCGCCGCCGCCACATTGGCCACCACCGGAACGCTGGGGGCTTTAAACTCAACCTCACCCAACGCAGCTTCCATTACTTCAGCCGCCGGCGCCATTAGCGAACAGTGAAACGGCGCAGACACTGGCAGCATAACCGCACGTTTTGCACCCGCTTCTTTGGCCAGCACACACGCGCGTTCCACAGCAGCCTTATGGCCAGAAACCACAACCTGCCCCGGGTCATTATCATTGGCCGCCTGACAAACCTCACCCTCGGCGGCGGCTGCGGCAACCGCCTGCGCCGCTGCAAAATCCAGCCCCAACAGGGCGGCCATGGCACCAACGCCCACCGGAACTGCATCTTGCATGGCTTTGCCACGTATTTTCAACAGACGCGCGGTATCGCTCAGCGAAATCACCCCCGCCGCACAAAGCGCCGAATATTCACCCAGCGAATGCCCCGCCACAAATGCGGCATCGGAAATCTGAACCCCCTCGGCATTCAGTGCTGCCATCGCGGCCATGGATGTCGCCATCAATGCAGGTTGGGCGTTTTCGGTCAGGGTCAGCTCCGCAATATCCCCCTCCCAAATCAGCCGCGAAAGATCTTGCGACAGCGCCGCATCAACCTCGTCAAACACAGCCTTAGCCGCCGGATAAGCGTCCGCCAAAGCCTTACCCATACCAATAGATTGTGCCCCTTGGCCGGGGAAAATAAATGCTTTTGTCATGGGGATTCCTCTCTCACGTTTCCCTGAATGATTACAGCGCACAAACACCCGCCGCAAGATGTTCTGCATCACGCGCAATATTTCAACGCAGCGCGCGCAAAAAGCCGCAAAAAAACGCAGCCTTTCCGCGCTGCTTTCTTGTTGCCTTTCCCTGCCTTGTCGCTATAACCCGCCCATCCCCCGCACTCTCTTGTCGCGGATGCCTCTCGAATGCGGATGGGGGATATTAACGCCGCATGTTGAAGCACGCTTTATGAAGGAATACGATATGGCGCTCTATGAGCACGTATTTATCGCCCGTCAGGACCTGTCGAATACACAGGCCGAAGGGTTGATCGAACACTTTGGTGGTGTTCTCACAGACAATGGCGGCAAAGTCGTTGACAGTGAATATTGGGGCCTGAAAACCATGGCCTATAAAATCAACAAAAACCGCAAAGGCCATTATGCTTTTGTGCGCTCCGATGCTCCTTCCCCTGCGGTAAAGGAAATGGAGCGCCTGATGGGTTTGCACGAAGATATCATGCGCGTCATGACCATCAAAGTTGATGTTCACGAAGAAGGCCCATCGGCCGTCATCCAAGCCAAAAACAGCCGTGACGAGCGCCCCCGCCGTCCGCGCCGCGATTAGGAAAGGACCCTAAACCATGGCAAACAAACCATTTTTCCGCCGTCGCAAGACATGTCCTTTCTCGGGCGACAATGCTCAGAAAATCGACTATAAAGACGTAAAGCTGCTTCAGCGTTACATTTCAGAGCGTGGCAAAATTGTGCCGTCACGCATCACCGCAGTCTCTGCGAAAAAGCAACGCGAGCTGGCCAAAGCCATCAAACGCAGCCGCTTTTTGGCCTTGCTGCCATATGCTGTGAAATAGGAGATACCCCATGCAAGTAGTACTTCTAGAACGCGTAGCCAAATTGGGCCAAATGGGCGATGTTGTGTCGGTCAAAAACGGTTTTGCCCGTAATTTCCTGATGCCCCAAGGCAAGGCGCTTCGCGCTACCAAAGCCAACTTGGCAAATTTTGAAACCCAACGTGTGCAGCTCGAAGCAAACAACCTTGAATCCAAAGGCGAAGCCGAAAGCTTGGCTGCGAAACTGAATGGTCAAATCTTTGTTGTGATTCGTTCGGCTTCTGATGCTGGCTCGCTTTACGGTTCCGTAACCGGCCGCGATGCTGCTGAGATGGCAACCGCTGAGGGTTTCACCGTTGACAAGAAACAGGTTGTTCTGGCGGCTCCGGTCAAAGAACTGGGCCTGCACGACATGCAAGTTGTGCTTCACCCCGAAGTTTCAGCAACCATTACCATCAACGTGGCACGTTCCGAGGAAGAGGCCGAATTGCAAGCCTCGGGCAAATCCATTCAGGAATTGCAAGCCGAAGCCGAAGCCGAAGCTGAATTTGATATTGCCGAATTGTTCGACGATATTGGCGCCGCAGCGCTGGACGATGACGACGACGCTGAACAGCCCGTTGAAGACACCCCGGCAGAAGACACCGAACAGCCTGAATAAGGTTTCGGAATTGACAAATATAGGCCGCGCAGCGAAGGTTGTGCGGCTTTTTCTTTGAGGAAAAAAATGCTTAAATTATCTCATGCAGTCTTACTGAAATTATTCTTTGCTGGCTTTTTTCTTGCCATCCTCAGTATTATTTTTCTGGACAAAGCCATTTATGAAATCGTGCATCCGGCCTTGCTGGATCAACGCGCGCTTTGGGAAAATATTACCTATATTGGCGATGCAAGCTGGATGGCAGTCGTTTGCCTGCTGTTTATCGGCGCTGGGCTGGCCCTGTCAAAACCCAAAATGTGGCGTTCAGCGATGCTTGTTTTTGCCAGTGTTGGGATTATTGGCACTGCAGCATTGATCATTAAGCGCACGATCGGGCGGGCGCGGCCCTATTTGTTTGACACTGAGGGAACCCACAGCTTTGTGCCGTTTCAATTTGACAATTTGCACGCAGGTTTTCCGTCGGGTCACACCACAACCGCATTTGCTTTTGCGACAATGCTGACCATTTTGTACCCGCGCGCCGCGATCCCGGCCTTTGCGATTGCGGTTTTGGCGGGGTTTAGCCGTCTGGCCGTTGATGCACATTATCTTGGCGATGTAATCGGTGGGGCAACTTTTGGCACTATTGGCACTATTGTTGTGGCAAAATGGCTGGCGCCCAAGCTGTTAAAATAAACTTATCCCCGCTGTTAACATGCCGTGGATAAGTGGTTATTGCGGTATATTCCCCTGTGGGACAGGAGCAAAACATGGCAGATGGTGGACAGATGGGTGAGAGTGAGATGATCACTCTCCCCCATAATATCGAAGCAGAACAAGCGCTTCTGGGCGCGTTGCTGGTTAATAATGATGTGTTTGACCGCGTCGCCAGCATTCTGAACGATTCGCATTTTTATGATCCTGTGCATGCGCGGATATTTGAAACCGCAGCGCGGCGCATCCAGAAAAATATGCTGGTGTCGCCGGTGACGCTCAAAGCGTTTTTTGAGGATGACGAGGGCCTAAAGGAACTTGGCGGCGCGTCGTATCTGGCGCGTTTGGCGGGGGCGTCCATTTCGCTGTTTGCTGCCAAGGATTACGCCCAGATGATCTATGATCTGGCGTTGCGCCGTGATCTGATTGCCATCGGGCAAACTATTTCGGGCAAAGCTGCCAGCGTAGATATGGATTCCACGCCTGAGGAACAAATCGTTGACGCTGAACAGGCGCTTTATGGTTTGGCCGAAGAAGGCAGCAGCGACACTGGATTCCAGTCATTTTTGCGCTCGGTTTCCAGCGCGGTTGAAATCGCCAATAGCGCCTATCAGCGTGAAGGAAAATTGTCTGGCATATCCACCGGTCTGGCAGATATGGATAGCAAAATCGGCGGATTGCATAAATCAGATCTATTGATTTTGGCAGGGCGGCCCTCAATGGGTAAAACCTCATTGGCGACCAATATTGCCTATAATATTGCCAAAGTTTACAAAAAAGGCACCCTTGCCGATGGCTCCGAGGGGGCGATTAACGGCGGGGTTGTCGGGTTTTTTAGCCTTGAGATGTCCTCGGACCAACTGGCCGCGCGGATCCTGTCCGAGGCGGCGCGCATACCGTCTGAGAAAATCCGCAACGGTGATTTAAACGAGGAAGAATTCCGCCGTTTTGTCGAGGCCGCCAAGGATTTGGAAAAATGCCCGCTCTATATTGATGATTCAGCAGCTTTGCCGATCTCAACCCTTGCAGCCCGGGCGCGGCGGCTAAAACGGCAACACGGGTTGGATGTGTTGATCATAGATTATTTGCAACTGGTGCGGCCTGCAACAGCCAAGGATAACCGGGTCAACGAGGTTTCGGAAATCACGCAGGGGTTAAAGGCCATCGCCAAAGAGCTTAACATTCCGGTGATTGCGCTGAGCCAGCTTTCGCGACAAGTCGAAAGCCGCGAAGATAAACGCCCGATGCTGTCCGACCTTCGCGAATCTGGATCCATTGAGCAAGACGCTGATATCGTGATGTTTGTGTATCGTGAGGAATATTACAAAGAACGCGAAAAACCCGGTGAACACGACATTGAAAAAATGATGGCGTGGCAGGGCGAGATGCAAAGCCTGATGGGCAAAGCCGAGGTTATTATTGGCAAGCAACGTCATGGGCCAATTGGTAATATTGAGCTGTCATTCGAGGCTGAATTTACCAAATTTGGTAATTTGGCCAAGAATTATCAGCGGCAAGTTGACGATTTTTAAGCGGGGGATTTCATCCCCCCTTCGCTTTGCGAATTCCCCCCTAGAGTATTTTGAAACAAAGAAATTGATATGCAAGCTACTTTAACAATTGATCTTGAGGCTATTTGTAACAATTGGCGCGCGCTTGATATGTTGTCGGGCAGATCAGTTGAAACCAGCGCAGTTATAAAAGCTGATGCTTACGGATTAGGCGCGGCAAGGGTTGGGCCGGCTTTGGTGGCTGCGGGGGTTAAGACCTTTTTTGTGGCGCAGGCCGAGGAAGGCGTGGCGTTGCGTGGGGCCATTGGGGCTGGGCCTCGGATTTTCAATTTTTCAGGGTTGATGGCTGGCGATGCAGCAGCGCTAAGCGAATTTGATATCATTCCGGTGTTGAATTCAATTGAGCAGCTTGAGGCATTTGACGGGCCGCGTTGCGCGGTGCAATTCGATAGCGGCATGAACCGGTTGGGCATGGAACCTGCGGATGTGATTAAGGTACACGGCAAAATCTCGGCACTACAGCCAGAACTGATCATCAGCCATCTGGCCTGCGCAGATGAGCCAACACACGCAATGAACCCTGTGCAATTGGCAAGTTTTCACGCGATGAACGCCAGCTTTCCAACCATCCCGAAATCTTTTTCAGCCACAGGTGGCGTGCTGCTTGGGGTCGATTATCATTTTGATATCACTCGCCCCGGGATCGGATTATATGGCGGACTGCCCTTTGAAACCGCTGAGCCTGTCGTGCGACTAGACCTGCCTGTTATTCAGGTTCGTGACGTTTCAAAAGGTGAAACTGTGGGGTATGGCAATGGCTGGACTGCGGCAAAACCCAGCAAAATCGCCACAGTTTCAAGCGGTTATGCGGATGGCATTATCAGGTCCTCCAATGATTTTTATCTTTACGCAAATGGCATTGCCTGCCCCGTGGTGGGCCGCGTTTCGATGGATTTGTTAACGGTTGACGTTAGCGCGCTTGAAGATATTCCCCCGATGCTATCTATGTTAAACGATATACAAACCGTTGATAATCTCGCGATGCGTGCAGGGACAATCGGCTATGAAATCCTCACCAGCCTTGGCGGGCGGTATAAACGGGTTTATGTTGGCGGCAACTAAGGGACAATTATGCAGGCCATTTCAATGATTAACGGGTTTTTGGCGGCTATTGGGCGTTCAACGCTGGAAATTCTGGCCTCCATCGGGCGGCTGGTAATATTTGCAGGCAGCAGCGTTAGCCATATTGTACGGCCACCGTTTTATCCGGTTGAATTCCTGCAACAATTGCTGCGCATCGGGTATTTTTCACTGCCGGTTGTTGGCCTGACAACGCTGTTTACCGGCGGCGCGCTGGCCTTGCAGATTTATGCCGGTGGCGCGCGGTTTAATGCCGAAAGTGTCGTGCCCTCAATCGTGGCCATTGGCATGGTGCGCGAACTGGGGCCGGTTTTGGCAGGGCTGATGGTTGCGGGGCGGGTCGGGGCCAGCATTGCCGCAGAAATCGGTACCATGCGGGTGACCGAGCAGATTGACGCGCTGACCACCCTTTCGACCAATCCGATAAAATATCTGGTGGTGCCGCGCATTCTGGCCGCCACTTTGGCAATGCCGGTTCTGGTGTTGATTGGCAATATTATCGGGGTGATGGGGGGCTATCTGGTCGGGGTTTACCGGCTGGATTTTAACTCGGCGGCGTATATCAGCAACTCGGTCGATTTTCTGGAAACTGGCGATGTGACCTCGGGGCTTATCAAGGCTGCGGTGTTCGGGTTTATCGTGGCGGTAATGGGCTGTTATAACGGCTTTCACTCAAAGCGCGGCGCGCAGGGTGTCGGGCAAGCCACCACCAACGCGGTTGTTTCGGCTTCGATTCTAATATTGGCGTCAAACTATTTCCTGACAGAATTGTTGTTTCCCACATGATAGAATTACGCGATATTCACAAAAGTTTTGCTGCGAATAAAGTGCTGCGCGGGGTTTCGTTAAGCGTGGCCAAAGGCGAGAGTCTTGTGGTGATTGGCGGGTCAGGCACTGGGAAATCCGTGCTGCTGAAATGCATTTTAGGCATTGTTACACCGGATTCCGGTGCGATTTTATCAAATGGCGCGCCAATGAACCGCGCTGAATTTTTGACAGATTTTGGCATGTTATTCCAAGGCGGCGCGTTGTTTGACAGCCTGCCGGTCTGGCACAATATTGCGTTTCGTCAGCGACAGGGTGCGGGGCGGCTTAGCAAAGCGCAGGCGGTTGAACTGGCCGTCGAAAAACTGCGGCGCGTGGGTTTGAAGCCCGAAACGGCCATGATGTATCCGGCTGAATTATCGGGCGGTATGCAAAAACGTGTCGGGCTGGCACGAGCGATTGCCAGTGACCCGAGCGTGATTTTCTTTGATGAGCCAACCACGGGCCTCGATCCGATTATGGCGGGGGTTATCAATGAACTGATCCGCGAAATTGTGGTAGAAATGGGCGCAACATCCATCACCATCACCCATGACATGAGCAGCGTGCGCGCCATTGCTGACAAGGTGGCGATGCTGCATGACGGCAAGGTTCGCTGGCACGGCAATGCGGCGGATATTGATAATGCGGATGACCCGTATCTGGATCAATTCATCCATGGCCGCGCGGATGGGCCTATTGAGGGCGTACGATGATTGCCATTTCCGTAGGGTGCGTGGTTTCCACGCACCGTCTCACCCCATGGGTGGTGCGTGGAAACCACGCACCCTACGGCCCTTATGATTAAACTCCTCAACCTCTCGCTCCTTATCCTATTCCCCATCGCGTGGTTTGCTCCCATGGCCAATGCGGGATTGTTACCGTGGTTTGGGCGCACAGATATTAGCGTGATTACCAGCCTGCAATCTTTGTGGGAAACGGATGTTTTCCTAGCGATCTTATTGGCATTTTTTGCCATTATCGCACCAACAGCCAAAACCCTATTGGTTGGGGCAATTCATATGGGTTGGCTTGGCAGTAATATTCTGGAGGCTTTGGGTGTATTGGGAAAATTGGCGATGGCTGACATCTTCATCATTGCCATGCTGATTGTTTTGGCCAAAGGTATCGGTGTTGGCAAAATCGAAACCGGCTGGGGCATTTACCTGTTTACGTTTTGCGTTTTGCTGTCAATGCTGGTGACAGAAATGACCAAGAAAACCCTGAAAGAGATTTAATGGCCAAAGCCAAAACAACTTTTACCTGCTCCAATTGCGGTGCCAGCCATAAAAAATGGGCGGGGCAATGTGATAATTGCAAACAATGGAATTCGGTTCAGGAAGAATCGGCGCTGGCTACTGGCCCTGAGGGTAAAACGCTGGGCGTTGCCAAAGGGCGCAAAATTGTGCTGTCTGACCTGTCGGAAACCGATGCGCCAATACCGCGCATTAAATCGCGGGTAACCGAGCTGGACCGCGTTTTGGGCGGTGGTATGGTGCCGGCCTCAGCCATTTTGGTTGGCGGCGATCCCGGCATCGGGAAATCAACATTGATGCTGCAACTGGCGGCAGCTTTTGCCAATTCAGGCCATAAAGTAATTTATATCTCAGGTGAGGAATCTGCGGCGCAGGTGCGGATGCGTGCGGCGCGGCTTGGCAAATCAGACGCCCCCGTGCAACTGGCCAACGAAACCAATCTGCGTAATATTATCACCACGCTGGATTCCGAACGCCCTGCCCTTGCGATCATCGATTCCATTCAAACCATGTGGGCAGATCATGTGGCATCCGCCCCCGGATCAGTGGCGCAAGTGCGGGCCTGCGCGCATGAACTTACAGTTTTTGCCAAGAAACGCGGTGTTTCAATTGTGCTGGTTGGGCATGTGACCAAAGACGGGCAAATCGCCGGGCCGCGTGTGGTGGAACACATGGTGGATACGGTGCTTTATTTTGAGGGCGAGCGTGGGCATCAATTTCGCATTCTGCGCGCCGTGAAAAACCGGTTTGGCCCTGCGGATGAAATCGGGGTTTTTGAAATGACCGGGGCTGGGCTAAAAGAGGTCAAGAACCCCTCAGCGCTGTTTTTGTCGGAACGTGACAAACCCGCGGCTGGCTGCGTGGTTTTTGCCGGTATTGAAGGTACGCGCACGGTTTTGGTGGAAATTCAGGCGCTGGTGGCCAAATCATCGCTTAGCAGTCCGCGCCGCGCGGTTGTTGGCTGGGATTCCGGGCGTTTGGCGATGATCTTGGCAGTGCTGGAATCCCGTTGTGGCATTTCCTTTGGCAATCTGGACGTATATTTGAATATCGCGGGCGGCATGCGTATTTCCGAACCGGCGGCCGATTTGGCTGTGGCGGCGGCACTGATTTCGGCAAGACAAGACAATCCATTGCCCAGCGATTCGGTTTGTTTTGGCGAGATTAGCCTGTCAGGTGCGCTCCGCCCTATCAGCCAGCCGGATAATCGGCTAAAAGAAGCCGAAAAACTGGGTTTTTCGCGCGCATTTGCACCTTCGGTGATGAAGCTTGTCGCCGAATCAGGCATAAGCGTGCAAAAGTTTGACAATATTGCTGAATTTATAGAAATCACTTTTGGCGTGATCGACGATTAAGGGACAAATATTATGGAAGACCTAACTATTTTTGACGGGATTGTACTGGCAATCCTGCTGATCTCCGGATTTTTGGCATATGCGCGCGGTATCGTTCGCGAAGTATTGTCTATCGCGGGTTGGGCCGGTGCTGCGGTTATTGCGTTTATGTTTGCGCCCAAAGGCAAAGATCTGGTTTATGAAATTCCGGTTATCAGCGGCTTTGTTGGTGATTCTTGCAATATTGCCCTGATCGTTGCCTTTGCGATAATTTTCGTTTTGGCCTTGATTGTTATTTCGCTGTTTACGCCGCTTTTGGCAGGCATAATTTCCGGTTCAGCCTTGGGATTGATCGACAAAGGTCTCGGGTTCTTGTTTGGCTTGGCACGGGGCGTTTTGCTGGTGATTGTCGTGCTGTTTGTTTATGATCAACTGATCCCAGAGGGCGAAGGCATTCGCCTGATTGATAACTCCAAAACCGTGGTTCTCTTAGCAGATTCGCAGGTACGTTTAGCTGCCGAAGTTGAAGGATCAAAAATCCCTGAATGGTTCATTGCCCGGTTTGAAGACCTGACCAGCACCTGTTCCGCCAGCGGTGCTGATACCGCTCCAGCGGCCCTGCCCGCAATCGGAACGGACGCAACAGCAACAAACTGATCACTGCCGGCAATCAAGGGGGTGACAGCAAAGATTTGCGCATCTATAAGATGCGCAAATAGCCTCCAGCGAGAAAAAGCAACATGACTTTGTCCCAGATGCCGGCCTTTCATAAACATCCGTTTGATGACGACAAGCTGCGCGAGGAATGCGGGATATTTGGCATGAACGGCATCGACGAGGCCGCTAATTTTGTCGCACTCGGGCTGCACGCATTGCAACATCGGGGCCAAGAAGCTGGCGGCATTGTTTCTTATGCGCCGGGGTCGGGTTTTAATTCGGTGCGCCGGTTTGGCTATGTGCGGGATAATTTCACCAAAGCCAGCCTGATGAAATCCCTGCCCGGCGAGTTGGCGATTGGCCATGTGCGTTATTCCACCAGCGGCTCCAAAGGTAATACTGCCATTCGTGACGTGCAGCCGCTATTTGCCGAATTATCCATGGGCGGAGTCGCCATCGCCCATAACGGCAATCTGACCAATGCGCTGGCCCTGCGGCGTGAATTGATTGAACATGGCTCGATTTTCCAATCCAGTTCTGACAGCGAATGCATTGTGCATCTGATGGCGCGCAGTTTTCAAAAAAACATCCCCGAACGTCTAAAAGATGCTTTGCGACGGGTTGAGGGCGCATTTTCGGTGGTGGCCATGACCCGCACCAAATTGATGGGCGTGCGCGATGCGCTTGGCGTGCGGCCCCTGATGCTGGGCAAGCTGGGGGATGCTTATGTTTTGGCCTCGGAGACCTGCGCATTTGACATCATCGGCGCGGAATTCATTCGCGAAATCGAACCGGGTGAAATGGTTGTTATTACAGGTGGAACGGTCGAAAGCTCGTTCCCGTTTGCCAAGGCTCCATCACGGTTTTGCATATTTGAACACGTCTATTTCAGCCGGCCCGACAGTATTCTGGGGGGCCGTTCGGTTTATGAAACCCGCCGCCGCATCGGGGTTGAGCTGGCCAAGGAATCTCCCGTAGATGCTGATTATGTTTGCCCTGTGCCCGATAGCGGCACACCGGCAGCAATTGGTTTCAGTCAGGAAAGCGGCATTCCATATGCCATGGGGATCATCCGAAACCAGTATATGGGCCGCACATTTATTGAACCCTCTGACCAAATTCGCAACATGGGCGTGCGTCTGAAATTGAACGTCAACCGCGCCTTGATCAAAGGAAAACGGGTTATTCTGGTGGATGATAGCATCGTGCGCGGCACAACAACGCAGAAAATCAAAGACATGTTTATGGATGCGGGCGCGGCTGCGGTGCATTTCCGTATTGCCTCTCCGCCCACGCAATGGCCCTGTTTTTATGGGGTGGATACGCCGGAAAAATCCAAACTATTGGCCAGCCAAATGACCCCCAAAGAGATGTGCAAACATCTGGGCGTCGATTCGCTGGAATTTATCTCGATTGATGGCATGTACCGCGCTGTTGGCGATGACAAAGGCCGTAACAATGCCCAACCGCAATATTGCGATGCATGTTTTAGCGGTGATTATCCCGTGCGCCCCACCGATGCGCTGGCCGCAGAAAAAATAACGCTTTCAAACGATCAACAACCGGTTTTTGAATTTAGCGAAATTGAGGCCTAGGCCGCTTCGCCTGTGATATCGGCAAATTTTTCGGTCACGTAATTGATCATCAAGCCCATGACAAACAATGGCGGAAAACCGATCTTGCGGGATGTATCTGCCTCGGCTGAGGCTTCGATCAAAACCTCGCCGCTCATGGCCAGAGCTTTAGGTTCTGCACTTACAAGAATGGGCTGTGCGTTTGGAGAGGCCAATTGTTCCAAAGCGGGCGTGGTGTCAATTTCGGTTTCATTTTGAACAGAAATTTGCGCATCCATCGGCACAACATCATCCCCACTCAAAACCTTATAACCGCCAAACACCACTGCGCCCGCAGCAACCATGCCAAATATTGGTGTTAGATTCGCCATTTTACGCTCCCGTTTTTTACATTCAGATACTGCAATGTATAAATCCGGTCAACTGCGCGTTTTGCCCACCCATAAAAAAAGCCCCGCAAAAGCGAGGCTTTTAGTTAATTTATAGCGATTAGCCTTTGATGCGTTTTACAATCGTCCAAGCTGCGGGCAGCAATAGCGCAGCCAGCGCGATTTTCAATGCATCACCCATCAAAAATGGCGCAACACCTTTGGCAAAAGCTGTGGAAATATCCATGCCATAAAGGTAGCTAAGCCACGCCATGCCCGGAATGTAAATCAGCGCGTTTGCAACCACCAAAACAGGAACAAGCTTGAGCGCCGAGCGATCCCAGCCCTTGGTTGCTGCATAGGCCAACACCAATAATGCCAGCACAAACCCAACCAGATACCCGCCGGTGCTGCCTGTCATATAGCTCCAACCATTTAGCGCAGCAGAAGAATTGGCAAAAACATCAAAACCAAGCGCGCCAATAATAAGATAGCCAATGATGGTTGTCAGCCCCAAACGCGGGCCATAAGCCGCGCCAATGGTCAGCACTGCAAATGTACCCATAGAAACCGGCACAGGCGTATTTGGCAGCGGCACTTTGATTTTAGCGGCAAGGGCCATCAATGCGATGCCCGCCACAACCAGCACGATTTGGCGCACAATAGAACCGGAACGCCAGAATGCATCCGAAAGAGTCATATAGTAGGTCATGAATTTCCCCTGAGGTTTATTTAATAAGCTAAAACCTTTGTGACGCCAACTAAACCCTATTTCAAGGGGGTATAATGTACCGCGTCAAATATTCCCGTTGAAAACGTTCCAAATTTGCGCCAAACCGCTGTCATGACAGAAAATACAAAAATCGCGCTTGTGACGGGCGCCTCGCGCGGGTTGGGTTATGCCACCGCTTTGCAACTTTCGAACGCCGGATATCATATTATCGCGGTGGCCCGCACCATGGGGGGGCTGGAAGAATTGGCCGATATTATTGAGGCTAATGATAAAACCATCACTGTCGCAGCGATGGATGTAACCAATGAGAAAAATCTGCAACAGCTTTGCCTGTCGATTTTTGAACGCTGGGGCCATCTGGACCTGTTGGTGCATTGCGCCAGCAACGCGCCATTGCTAACCCCTGCCACGCAAATATCTGCCAAAGATTTTGACACCGTTTTTAACACCAACGCCCGCGCCACCAGCCGCATTATTGCATTAACGGAATCCCTGCTGCGGGTTGCGCCAAATGGCAAAGCCGTGTTTATCAATGATCCGCGCGCTGGCCAAAAATTCTTTGGCGCTTATGCAGCGTCCAAAGCGGCCGCCAATTCGCTGGTCAAAAGCTGGATGGCTGAAACCAAAAACCTGAAACCTGACGTGTCGCTGTTTACGCCCAACCCGATGCCCACGGCCACGCGCGCACGGTTTTTTCCCGGTGAGGATAAATCGGAACTCAGCAGTGCAAAAGCCGAGGCGAAACGGCTTTTGGCAACAATTCTATAAAACCCGCTTTAGTGGATTCGCCGTTTTGCAGCCTTGGCCGCATACGGATTATCGCCGCCACGCAGGAACAAACGAATGGGCGTGCCGGGCATGTCAAACGCCACGCGCAGGCCATTCACCAAAAACCGCTTATAGCTTTCGGGCACTTTGTCGGGCACCGAGGTAAACACCACAAATGTCGGTGGGCGGGTTTTTACCTGGGTCATATAGCGCATTTTAATACGGCGACCAGACGGTGCGGGCGGTGGATGTTGTTCCAATTGCAGACGCAGCCAGCGGTTCAGCCGCGCGGTTGAAATCCGAGTATTCCAGACCTCATGCGCCGAGGTAATCGCGGTATAAAGCCGGTCAATGCCTTTGCCGGTCAGGGCCGAAACCATCACCATCGGCGCGCCGCGCATTTGTGGCAACAATCGGCCAAACCGTTCGCGCAAGTCTTTGAGTTTAATCTGCTTTTCGGTCTCAAGATCCCATTTATTGACAGCCAGCACCACAGCCCTGCCCTCACGCTCAGCCAGATCGGCGAGGCGCAAATCCTGCTGCTCAAACGGGACTTGTACATCCAGCAAGACCACGACAACCTCGGCAAACCTTACAGCCCGCAAACCATCAGAAACCGACAGCTTTTCCAGCTTTTCCTGCACTTTGGCTTTTTTGCGCATGCCGGCTGTGTCAAAAATCCTGAAATCACGCCCATCCCAGTTGGTATTGACCGAGATCGCATCGCGGGTGATGCCGGCCTCTGGCCCCGTTAGCAAACGCTCCTCACCCAAAATCTGGTTAATCAGGGTGGATTTACCAGCATTGGGACGGCCCACAACCGCAATTTGCAGCGGACGGTCATCGGGGATGGCAACAGCAAACCCTTCTTCGTCAACCTCGTCAGAAATATCGATATTTGTTTCTGGTTCAAAATTGCTTTCTGCAAACGAATCCGAAATGGGCATCAGGATTTGATACAAATCTTCCATGCCTTCACCGTGTTCGGCTGAAATTTGCAACGGCTCCCCGAGGCCCAGCGAATAGGCCTCGTAAAACCCGGATTCGCCAGCTTTGCCTTCGGCTTTATTCGCGGCGACAATTACGTGATCAGCGCGTTTACGCAGGATTTCAGCAAAAACCTGATCATCAGGCGTTACGCCATCACGCGCATCGATCATAAACAGGCAAACATCAGCCATATCAACGGCACGTTCAGTCAGCGCGCGCATGCGCCCCTGAAGGCTCTCATCCGTGGCTTGTTCCAAACCTGCGGTATCAATCACCGTGAAACGCAAATCACCAAGACGGGCTTCGCCTTCGCGCAGGTCCCGCGTAACCCCCGGTTGATCATCAACCAAAGCCAGCTTTTTGCCAACCAGACGGTTAAACAACGTAGATTTACCAACATTCGGGCGCCCGACAATGGCCAGAGTAAATGACATGAATTTTGCCTTTAAAAACAGGTTTAGGGGCCAATAACCCCAAGCTGCGCTTACTATAGGGTAAAACCCTTATTGAAAAGCGTGAAGTTTGCCATTTTGCGATTGAATATACATTACGCCACCAGCGATCACAGGGGCCGAGGCCGCGCCGCCCGGAATGTTCGCTGAAGATGTTTCCGCACCGCTGGTTGGATCAAAACCGCGCAATTGCCCGTCAGCGCCTGCGACAAAAACTTGCCCGCCAGCCACAATCGGGCCATGATGCAGGATAAAACCTCTGCGTTTATTGGGCTTTTCATATTCGGGCAATTGTACAGACCAAAGCACATCACCATTGCTGGCATTGATGCGCATTAGCTGGGCGCGGTCCGTAACCACAAAAAGTGACCCGCCAATTGCAGCGGCCGGGCTAAGGGAGCCTGCCGGAACCGACCAGTTAGTATTGCCATTATTTAAAGTAACAGAAGCAATTTCTCCGCCTTGGTTGGCCAGATAAACCCGCCCCCCAAGAATAACCGGATCACCGGTGATTTCGCCAATTGTACCCCGCGTGGACGAAAGCCGCGTGGTGTTTATGTCTGCCTGCCAGCGCACAGTGCCAGCAGTGGTGATTCCATAAACCCTGCCCGAACTGAACGGGAATACCACCATGGTGCCATTTACAGCAGGGCTGGCGCCGCCCAGAATTGCCGCATTTGTGGCGTGCGGGCCGGGGATGCTCCAGGCCAATTCGCCATTGCTGGCGCGCAGGGCATGGGCCACGTCATCACGGGTTACAAAATATACCTGCCCGTCAGCAACAGTAGGGGCAGAACGGATGGGCGCGTCAAACGCATAACGCCATTGTACCGTGCCGGTCGCCAGCGACAACGCCAGCATTTCGCCAAAACCTGTGCCGACAAACAGCGTATCACCCGCAAGCGCAATGCCGCCGCCAAAGCCTTCAACACCGGATTTTTCCAGCAGTGGTACCAATTCGGTTGACCATATTTCGCCGCCATCAGCCGCCGAAACTGCCCGCACAACGCTGCTGGCATCCAGCATATAAACAACGCCCGAAGAAATTACCGGCGAGGACGTAATGCGCGAACGATCAGAATTGCCGCGCCCATTGTTAATTGTCCAAACCAGGCTAGGTGTGGCGGAAAATGCCAAATGGGGCACAACATTGCTGGCCCCATATGATTTTTGTGGCCAGTTTGCATTGCTGACGGGTGTGCCAAGATTGATCGCTGCGGCCACATTTTGCACAACAACATTTTCATTGGGACGAAGGGAATGACGCTCCCCCGGAAGGATATTGTCATCGCCTTTGCAGGCCGAAAGCGCCAATAGCGCCACGCCAATCAGGCCAATGTTTCCGGGTCTTTTTAATGTTGCAAAAATACTCATGAATTCCACCCCAGCTTAGCCGTTTCCGGTTATTGCCAGCTCCCCGCCAAGACTAATTGTCAGTTGTTGCGCACGACCGCTAAGACCCTGTGACAGGGTTTCATCCGCCAAAATGCGTGCAAGATCAGCCAGTGCAGCATCGGTGTTGCCATCTCGAATATGCTGCAAGGCACGCTGTTCGATGCCCAGCAACCGATACGGATCGGTTTCCTGGCTAATGCTATCAATAATATTATCGCGTTCATCCGCAGACATATTTTCGCCGTTCAGTATGATGATTTTCAGCCATGCCAGATCGGTATAAATGTCAGACAAACTGCTGCTGTCGGTGATGTTGGTCAACGCGGCCACGGCCCCGTCGATATCATCCGCCAAAGCCAATACTGTTGAATGCTGGAAATTTGCCAGCACCGATGCCGGAATATCCTCTGCCGCGAGCTCAGCCAGCGTTCCTGCATCCCCTGCATCAACGGCTGCACGCATAACATCACCAGTCAGTTGGGCCTTTTTGGCCATCGCCCCTTTGTTCCATTCATTATAGGCAGTGCCGCCAACAATGGCCAAAACAACCAGCGCCAGAACCCAAGCGTATTTCTTGAATGTAGTGAATAATTTGTCACGGCGCACCTCTTCGGTGACCTCGGTAATAAAGGAATCAGATTCGCTCACGTTAACTCTCCAAAGGTTATCGGCGATGACTTTATAAGGTTGATAACACGGATGCAAAGGTAAACACGCAGCAATGGGGAATTACGCCGGTTCTGACGTTGCGGAACAGTTTGACAGTTTTGCCCGCGGCATCTTGTTGTTGGAATGAGAAGCGCCTATCTATTAGCGTAATCCGACCGTTGGCTGGCGGCACCAGCGCCAAAGGAGCAATTCCATGAAAATGGTTCATGTATTAACTGCAATTCTTGTTGCAATGTTTATTTACGCTATCATCATGGAAAGAGACAGGCTTATGGCGCTTGTGGGTGTCGAACCCGAAATCGAAATAGTTGATACTCCCGCCACTAACCAAAACAGAGAAGCCGCGGTATCGGTTGTGGCGCTGCATTCCGTTGCCCAAACCGTACAATCCGGCATTTTGCTGCGCGGCCAAACCGAAGCAGCGCGGCGGGTTGATGTGCGTTCTGAAATATCGGGCCGCGTGATTTCGGAGCCATTGCGGCGCGGCGCAACTGTTATTGCAGGGCAAATTCTATGCCAGCTGGATCCCGGCACCTTGCAATCACAATTGAACGAAGCCAACGCCCGCTCCGATGAAGCCGTCGCCAATGCCAATGTAGCAACCCAGTTGGCTGAGCGCGGGTTTGGTGCTGAAAACAATGCGATTTCAGCCGCCGCTGGTCTCGAATCCGCCAAAGCCCGTGTGCAAAGCGTGGAACGCGCTATGGGGCAGTTGGTTATTCACGCGCCCTTTGCTGGCATTCTGGAATCCGATACCACCGAAATCGGCAGCCTGCTGCAACCCGGCGGCCTGTGCGCCACGGTGATTGCCCTCGATACCATTAAATTGGTTGGCCATGCGCCCGAACTCGAAGTGATTGAACTGGAGGTCGGCCAACGCGCCGGTGCGCGGCTGATTTCCGGGCGGCAAGTGGTTGGACAGGTTACATTTATTTCCCGCTCGGCTGATCCATTGACACGTACATTCCGGTTGGAGGTTACCATTGATAACGCTGATCTAAGCATCAGCGACGGCCAGACCGCTGAAATCGTGATCGAAACTGCTGGAGAGGTGGCGCATTTGCTGCCTCAACATGTGCTGACGCTTGATAATGACGGCACCCTTGGGGTGCGTACTGTGGGTGACGGGGTTGCGGTATTTATGCCGGTAAAAATTATCCGTGACACACTTGAGGGATTTTGGCTGTCTGGCCTCCCGCAGGAGGTCGACGTGATTGTGGTCGGGCAAGAATATGTCACCGATGGCCGCGCAATTGATGTGACCATGCGGAGCACAAATTAATGACCGGCATTGTCGATTGGGCCTTAGGCCGCGCCCGAATGATTTTGGCGTTTATCGCCATGTCGATCATTGCAGGCCTTGCCGCTTATTCAACCCTGCCAAAAGAAGGCGCGCCGGATATCGACATTCCGATGCTGTTTGTTTCGGCTATTTACCCCGGTATTTCGGCTGAAGATTCCGAACGCCTGCTGGTTAAACCACTGGAAAACCATCTAAGCGATGCGTCGGGTTTGGAAATGATGACCTCAACCGCCGCTGAGGGTTTCGGCGGGGTTGTTCTTGAATTTGATTTCAATTGGGACCGCGAATCAACATTGGCGGATGTGCGAGATAAAGTTTCGCAGGCGGAAAACTCCCTGCCCGACGGTGTTAGCACAATTTCAATAACCGAGGTTAGTTTCTCTGCTTTTCCAGTGATTATTCTGGCGCTTTCCGGCGAGGTTCCCGAACGTACATTGTTGCAGGTCGCCAAAGATCTTCAGGCCGAGATCGAGGGCATGGCCGAGGTGCTGGAAGTGGGCATTGCCGGCCAACGCGACGAGATGCTGGAGGTCATAATCGACCCTCTGAAACTGGAGGCCTATAACGTCACAGCCGGCGAATTGATCGCCGCTGTTAACAACAATAACCGTCTGATTGCTGCTGGTGAGGTTCAGGTTGGTTCAGGTGCATATGCCATTAAAATTCCGTCAGCATTTGATGACCCGCAGGATGTTTTTGACCTGCCGGTAAAGCGCAATGGGGACCGCACCATTACCATCGGCGACATCGCAGAAATTCGCCTGACATTCGAGGACCGCGAAGGCACAGCGCGTTTTAATGGTGAATCTACCGTTGCATTACAAGTAGTTAAACGCAAAGGCGCCAATTTGATCGAGACCGTGGCCTTGGTCCGTGAGGTGGCAAATGCCTATATTGACCAATGGCCAGATGAGCTGAAACAAGCGATCGAGGTGAATTTCAGTCTCGATAGCTCGGCTGAGGTACAGGGCATGGTGGACCAGCTTTTGGCCTCGGTTTTGACGGCGATTGCGCTGGTGATGATTGTGGTGCTGGCCTCGCTTGGGGTGCGCTCCTCCTTGCTGGTTGGCTTTGCCATTCCGACGTCATTTTTGCTGACATTCGCGATTTTAGCTGTCATGGATATCGCCATCTCCAATATTGTGATGTTTGGCCTTATTCTGGCGGTGGGTATGCTGGTCGACGGGGCCATTGTCGTGGTGGAATATGCCGACAAAAAAGTGCGAGAGGGCATCGGCCCAATGCAGGCCTATGGCATGGCAGCCAAACGTATGTTCTGGCCGATTGTATCGTCAACCGCGACCACGTTATGCGCGTTTTTGCCGTTTTTATTCTGGCCGGGCATTGCCGGACAATTCATGAATAAACTGCCCGTGACCATTATTATTGTGCTGTCCGCATCCTTGCTGGTGGCGTTGATTTATCTGCCGGTTGTTGGCGGTGTTGCTGGGCGAATTTCGCGCATCATGGAAGACATCTCCAAGGCGCTGAACAAAAACCTGAACTTCTGGCTCAGGCTGATGATTAGTTTTGTCGCAGCCATAATTGCCTTTCGCGGCGTCATTGAGGCGCTAAGCGGAAATATCGCGCTGGGCGGTATTGTTTTCGTAATCGGCGCGATGCTTTTATCAACCTTTATTGGCAGTCTGCGGACACCACCACGCGAACAGGTGCAAAAAGCCGGATATAAACGCAGCCGTTTTGGTAAAATTATCCATTTTATTTCCGGTAATCCGATTATGCCGGTGGTCACGGTTGTTCTGGTTCTTACCTTTGTGATGTCGATTTTCAAACTATACGGCGAAAATAATAACGGGTTTGAGTTTTTTGTTGAAACCGAACCCGAACGTGCGGTGGCTTATGTACGGGCGCGCGGCAATTTATCACTGGTTGAAAAAGATCGGCTGGTAAAACTGGCCGAGGATGCAATCGCGGGCATTGACGGCGTTGCTTATGTATTTGCTTTTGCCGGTTCTGGCGGATTGAACACCAATAATGGTGGCGTAGACAGCCCCATTGATACCATCGGCGAAATCCAGATCGAACTGGCCCCGTGGGATGAACGCGGACTTGGTCGCGACATTATCAACCAGATTGAGGCAAGCCTGGCTGATATTCCAGGCATTCAGGCCCAAATCGTTGAACAAAACCTTGGCCCTGCCAGCGGCGCGGCGGTGTTTTTGCGGCTAAAAGGCGCCAACTGGGAAGATTTATTAAGCGCCACGGAAACCGTCCGAACCTATTTTGATAATCTTGATGGATTGGTCAACCAAGAGGACACCCGCCCCTTGCCCGGCATTGATTGGCAGTTGGACGTCGACGTTGAACAAGCCGGACGATTTGGCACCGATGTCGCAAGCATTGGTGGCATGGTGCAGCTGGTAACGCGGGGCCTGACCCTTGGCACAATGCGTACAGATTCTTCGGACGAAGAAATCGACATTCGGGTGCGTTTCCCCGAGAAAGACCGCCTGCTCTCCACTCTTGATACCTTGCGCGTGCGCACCCCCCAGGCTTTGGTACCCCTCTCCAATTTTGTCACCCGTTCGCCCGTGCCAAAGCTGGGAACAATCAACCGGTTCGACCAAGAGCGCTATTTTAACGTAACTTCCAGCGTGGCTGACGATGTAAATGCCAATGAACGTATTGTTGTCATTACCGAATGGCTGGAAAACGACGCTGTGCTACCGGCAAATATCGAATGGGAATTCACCGGCGATAGCGAAGAACAAGCGGAGACCGCTGCGTTTCTGGCGGTTGGTTTTGCGGGCGCGCTTGGCTTGATGTTTGTCATTCTTTTGGCGCAGTTCAATTCATTCTATTATTCGGCTCTGGTGCTGGTTGCGGTGGTTTTATCCACTACAGGCGTGTTGATCGGAATGTTGGTCATGGGCCAGCCGTTCAGCTTTATCATGACCGGCACAGGTATTGTGGCATTGGCAGGGATTGTGGTGAACAATAATATTGTGTTGATCGATACCTATCAGGAATATTCCAAATATATGCCAAGGCTGGAGGCCATCATCCGCACCGCCGAAGCCCGTATTCGCCCTGTGTTGCTGACCACGATTACAACCATGGCAGGGCTGGCCCCAATGATGTTTGGCCTATCGATTGATTTTATCAATGGCGGTTATACCATTGATGCACCGACTGCGCTTTGGTGGAAACAACTGGCAACAGCGGTGGTGTTTGGCCTTGGGCTGGCCACCGTACTGACATTGATTGTGACACCTGCATTGCTGTCATTACCTGTGTGGATATCAAAGGGCAGCTATGCCGGGCTTGACATATTGCGCAGTGGTTTTGGCGGCAAAGACAACGCCATACGCGCAGATCGAAAACTGGCCAAATCCGCCAGAAAAACCCCGGCCAAAGATGTGGTCTGGTAAGGGTTAGCCCCGCTCGTCCCGTCGATCTTGCCAGCGCATAATCCAATAGGTTAGCTGCACAAAGATACGGCCAAACACACCGCCCGCCCACACCGGTTTATACGGTGCAAAAAGCTTGTATTGCTGGTCTCCGTCAGCGATGGCGCTGGCAATCAAACACCCTGCCATTGCCGTTGTGTTCAGCCCATGCCCGCCAAACGCTGTCGCCATCCACAGGTCTTTTTCGACCTCGCCAATCAGCGGCATTTTATGGGTCGTATATCCCATCAGCCCCTCCCACGCATGTGTAAGCTTAAGCGTTTTTAGGTGTGGATAAACCGCCTGAACGTCTGCTTTTAGCATCGTCGCCAGCTTGCTTGGCTTGCTTTTGCGCGTGGTTATTCGCCCCCCCCACAATAGCCGTCCGTTTTTCAAACGCCGGTAATAATCACCGGAACGGCGGGTGTCGGAAATAGCGCAATTGGTTTTGACCGCATTATCCAATGCATTGGCCATCGGTTCGGTGGCCATCACATAGGTTGCAATTGGCAACATGGCACGGGAAACCTTTGGGCAAAGGTCAAAATCATAGGCACTGGTGCACAGCACAACCTGATTGGCATCCACAGCCCCGCCAGCAGAATCAACACGCCAATGATTATCATTTCGGGCCAATTTCAATGCCTTTGAGTGTTCAAAAATACTGCCCCCCAGCCGCTCAATTTCAGCGGCCAAACCAAGAACATAACGCATTGGCTGGATGTGAAAACCATCGGGAATGAAAACCGTGTGATCGTATTTATCCGTATCCAGAACCTTGCGCGTAGCAGCGTGATCGTTAAAGACAACACCAGCATTTGCACCGTCCCTTACCATCTTCTGCGCGTATTTTTTATCGTGATGGCGCACAGCGCTATATCTGCCACTACCCTCGATCGCGGCCTCAATCTGTAAGATTTCGATCTGGCTCCGCACGTAATCGGTCCCGTCGCGCGAAAGCTGATGCAGCAAGGCCGCATTGGCGGGGCCGAGTTTCCTCGCGATATTCTCAGCGCTCTCGGCAAACCCCTCAAGCACAGACCCGCCATTACGCCCCGAGGCACCAAACCCAACGCGGTGCGCTTCCAGCAGCACAACCGATTTACCTTTGCGGAGCAATTCAAGCGCGGTTGTCAGCCCCGCCAACCCCGCGCCAATAACGCAGACATCAACCGAAACTTGTGCTGTCAGCGCCGGACGTTCGGGAATATCGCCTATGTCGGCGATGTAATAAGTATCGGGATAATCCATCAAGCATTTTCCAACCCGGGTTCTGCCATATCCGCCTGTTGCCGTTGCCACATGCTGGCATAACGTCCGTTAAGGGCCAGTAATTCTTCATGGGTGCCTTCTTCGGTCACATGGCCTTTTTCCAGCACCACAATCCGGTCTGCATGCACAACAGTGGATAGCCGATGCGCGATGGTAATCACGCTGCGGCCATGGCCCATTTCCTTAAGGCTTTCCAGAATGCCCTGCTCGGTTTCGCTATCGAGCGCCGAAGTCGCCTCATCCAACAACAGGATCGGTGGATTTTTCAGCAAAGTACGCGCAATCCCGACCCGCTGTTTTTCCCCGCCTGACAGTTTCAGGCCACGTTCACCAACTTGGGTATCAAAACCATCCGGTAATTGCATAATGAAATCATATATTTGCGCGGCTTTTGTGGCCTCGATTATCTCTGCCTCAGTTGCATTATGGCGACCATAAGCAATATTATAGCCCACCGTGTCATTAAACAAAACGGTGTCTTGCGGCACCACACCGATTTGCGCCCGCAAGGATTCCTGGGTGATATCGCGCACATCCTGCCCATCAATTTTCAAACTGCCACTGCCAACATCGTAAAACCGAAACAACAGCCGCCCAATGGTCGATTTACCAGAGCCAGACGGCCCAACGACTGCAATGGTTTGCCCCGCACCAACGCGCAAATTTAATGTGTGCAAAATTGTCCGGTTGCTTTCATATGAAAAATCAACCGCATCAAACACAACTTCGCCACCCGAAACCGCCAATGGTTTGGCGTCCGGTTTATTCTGAATCTCTGCTTCTTGCTCAAGCAGACCAAACATTTCGCCCATATCAACCAACGCCTGACGGATTTCGCGGTAAACCGTGCCAAGGAAATTCAGCGGCATAACCAACTGGATCATATAGGTATTCACCCCGACAAATTGGCCAACTGTCAGCGTGCCATCCTGTACGCCATTGGCGGCCATAACCATAACAATCACCAGTCCGGTCGTGATGAGCACTGATTGGCCAAAATTCAGAAACGCCAGTGTATAATTGGTTTGAAGCGCTGCTTTTTCATAGCAGCGCATTGATAAATCATAGCGCGCCGTCTCTCGCTTTTCCGCGCTGAAATATTTGACGGTCTCAAAATTCAGCAAGCTATCGATGGCTTTTTGGTTTGCATCGGTATCGGCTTTGTTCATTTCGCGACGAATAGCTACCCGCCATTCGGTCACTTTGAACGTGAAAATCACGTACAGAAATATCGTAACAGAAATAACACCCAAATACCGGACATCAAAAACCACCACAAAAACAATGCCCACCAGAAATAATTCCAAGATCAGCGGTCCGATCGAAAACAGCATAAAACGCAACAGGAATTCAACACCTTTAACGCCGCGCTCTACAATGCGCGACAGGCCGCCGGTTTTGCGTTGCAAATGGTAACGCAAGCTAAGTGCATGAATATGCTCAAAAGTTTCCAATGCAAGGCAGCGCAAAGCCCGTTGGCCAACCTTGGCAAAAATCGCGTCCCGAAGCTGGTTAAAGCCAACGCCCATCAGGCGCATCACGCCATAACTAATCACCAACCCACCAGCCGCCAGCCCCAACAAACTGCCCGCATCTTGCGTCTCCGGTGACAAATAATCCACCGCAGCAATAAAAAAGAGCGGCGTTAGCACCGTAAACACCTTGGCCAGAACCAATGCCATCATCGAAAAAACCACCCGCAGCCGGATCGGTTTATTGTCGCTGGGCCACAGATACGGGAGCACCCGCTGAATAGTTTTCCAGCCAGATTGCGCCGTATCGTAATTTTCGGAATTGTCACTCATCTGTCTACCTTTGGCATATTTGTTTCTCGGGTAAGCGGTTTTTCATTTGATCGCCAGCCCTTGTGCATTTTATTCCGAAACATTCGGAATGCTGACCACTTGGCCGGGGTAAATCAGGTTTGGGTCTCTGATTGCATCTTTGTTTGCTGCGAAAATCTGGGTGTAATAATCACCATCACCATAAGCTTGCGTTGCCATCAGCCACAGGGTGTTGCCGGGTTGTACAATAACCTTGGCGCCTTGGGCAAATTCTGACAGAGCCAGTGCCTCAGGGAATTCGCGCTGAAAAGGGGTTTCTACACGGCTGGACACGGTGCCATCCGAGGTCAATTCATCCACACGCAAAACATAGCGCCCCGCAGCCAAATTGTTCAGCGCAATCCCCCAAGAGCCGCTTTCGGAAATTGCGGCATTTCCGACCAATTCTCCATCTGCATAAACCCGCGCGATGTGGTTCGGGGTGCCCCGACCTGCCAAAACTACATCGGATTCCGTGTTATAACTTATGGTATCAAGGCTAATATTATCTGGCACAGACAGGCCCGAAGGTTGAATAATTTGCACAGAATCTTGCGTGGCCAACACCACAACCGGGGCAGTTGGCGCGGCTTCATCTTGCTGTGGCAAAATTATGATTTGCGCTTGTGAAACAATGCCTTGGGTGCTGTTTACTCCATCTTCCAACGCCATATTTTCTGGCTGCTGGCTGGGAACATCCAGAAACGCCACAAACTCTCCCAACTCACTGGCGGTAACTTCGGCAACGGTTTTGCCCCCCGACATGATGGTAATTAACGCATGTGGTGCCGCCTGCCCTGCCACCAAAGCTGTGCCGTTTACATCGATGCGCACAATATCAAAACGCGGCGTTGCGGTTTCGGGGTTTGGCGCCGTGCCGGGGGGCAGAACCGATTGAAGGCTAAGCGTGGCGGCGGTAAAAATCACCGGAGGTTGTTGGCTGTTTTGGCTAATAATCGCTGCATCCTGTTGCACAAATGCCTGCGGATTGGGTGGCTGAAAAATGTCTGGGATTGCCGAATTTTCATCCGTTTCAAGCTGCGGTGCTTCTATTGCATTAGGTAAATTGTTTTCCGACAAAAGCGGCGGATCAATGGCTTGCGGTCGAATATCTGATGCGTTTTCTTGACTTTCCAGCGGTGCCTGATTGCCCTGATGGACGCTTTGCACGGCTGGAACATTCGAAGCGGTTTCTATGGCGGTCGCATCATTGGGTGCATCACGCAGCGCGAAATACCCAGCCAAACCAATCGCCAATACTGCTGCTATTGCCCCAATTTTCACCCTCTGTTTCATCAAAATCCCTTGTATCTGTTTTTATGCTTGTCGCCAATGGCAGATATTTGGAATATGCTACTCAAATATCCAGAATACGCAAACAACAATCAGGAAAATCCGCTATGAAATCTGCAATCCCATTTTCAGTTTGTGTGTTTTGCGGGTCTCGAAATGGTGTGAATCCGGCATTTGTACAAGACGCCACCCAATTGGGAGCGGGGCTGGCAAAAGCCAAAATGCGCCTGGTTTACGGTGCAGGTGACGTGGGCTTGATGGGCGCTGTGGCCAATGCAGCCCAAACCGAAAATGGCGAAACATTTGGCGTAATCCCTGTGCATTTACTGGAAATGGAGGTCGGAAAACGCGACCTGACCAGCCTTGTCATTACAGAAAATATGCATGAACGCAAAAAAGTTATGTTCATGAACGCGGATGCAATCGTAACCCTGCCCGGTGGCGCGGGGTCATTAGACGAATTTTTTGAAGTCCTGACATGGCGGCAACTTGGCCTGCATAATAAGCCGGTATATTTGCTTAACACAGCCAATTATTGGCAGCCTTTGTTAGACCTAATAAAACATATCGTTGATCAAGGTTTTGCTGCCGCCGAGTTTACAGAGAATTTCAAAGTCATGAATTCAGTTGAAGAATTATTAGGTGAACTGACGGAGCAATCCAGTAAAACCGGATAAAGTTGCCATAAAATAGATGGAAATTCTCGGGCAATTTCTTGACATAGTTGTTTTGTTTTGGCATTTTTAACCTGAACGAGAGATTGCAAACATGTCTTGCTTTATTAGACGCTTAACGCACGCGCCTAATTTGGTAAGGATTAATGTCATTTTATCTGTGATTTGCTGCTTTCGGCAAGTTTTACGATGGCGCAAACGCTGTCTCCTGCGAATGTAATTATTGCCTCTGATCATACAGTATAAACTGCGTTAACCCCTGAATTGGGGGAAGCGTTCAATGGTTTAAATATTTTCATCGACCGCAAACTTGGGAATTGTGTTGCTTGTTATTTAAATTTTGACATCGCCGCAATACAGGTTTTAGGGGAAATCAGCCCAAATCTTGATTGGATCGGTGATTATTTTAGTGATGCCGAATTGCGGGCAATTTTGGTAGATGCAAAGCAGGTTTTTGGCGAAAGCACCGTAATGCCAGCGTTTTATACAGCCCGGAAAGGGTTTCGAACGCTGGATGTATTTAGAGGAAAAACTGCTCTTACCGCACAGAAAATCGAAGATCTGGTTGATTAATTGTTATGATTGGATACGCAATAATTTGGGTATTTACTGGCGTGAATTATACATTGGGGACCACCTAAAATGCAATTTCTAAAGTCTATTTTCCATGCAGCAATGCTTGTATCTTGTGCCGGTTTTGTCAGCGCTCAAACTGTAAAGCTCGAGTCGCTAGACGGCATAATTTCGATCATCGGCGAGTTGGTTGATTACAACAATGATTTTTACATAATCCGTACAAATATTGGCGACATGAATATTGCATCAGCGCAGGTGTCCTGCATTGGCGAAAATTGCCCCGAGATCATACCGGCGTTTACTGCGTTTTCTATTTCCGGCGCAAAAAGCCTCGGGAAAACGCTGTTGCCTGATTTGCTAGACGGTTTTGGCCGCTCTTTGGATTATGATGTCACCCATTCTTTTGACGAAAACGGCAATCCAAAAGTTGTCTTCAGCAACGATACCGGCAATGACGTTGCTGAAATTTCATTTTCACTGAAAGGCTCAACAAATGGCTTGAATGATTTGCTGATTGGCGAAGCCAGCCTCGCAATCACAACCCGCGCCATTCGCCCAACCGAGGCAACAGCCATCGCCAATGCTGGTCTGGGGGATACTGGTATTTCTGGTTTTGAAAACATTCTGGCGCTAGATGGGTTGGTGATTGTTGTTTCAGCTGCAAACCGGATTCAAATTATTGGAGAAGCAGAAATTGCAAAAATATTTTCCGGGGAAATATCGAATTGGGCGCAATTAGGCGGCGATGACGCCATCATCAATCTTTATGTTCGACCAGAAAACACCGGCACAGGCTCTATTTTTTCGCAATTGATCATGCAACCCGCAAGGCTGCAAATTTCACGGAATGTTACAGAATTAGATACAGATGTCGCAATTGCTGACGCCGTGGCCATTGATCCCTATGGTATTGGTTTTACGACCTTTTCCAATGAACGCTCTGCGCGCGCCATGTCTTTGCGCGGCTCATGTGGCATTCAATCTCCAGCAACTAATTTCACCATAAAAACCGAAGAATATCCTTTTTCTCGACGTATGTATTTTTACCGTCCGACAAATAATTTGCCCCTTTTGGCAGAAAAATTCTTTGAGTATCTGAATACAAATGAAGCTCAAAAAGTCGTTACTTTTTCCGGTTTTGTTGGCCAGGCGGCAACCGAAGAAGTTGTAAATAATCAAGGTTTACGGTTTTTGGCTGCGATGCTGCCCATCAATGATGAAACCACTTTGCCAAACTTGCAAAACATGGTCACAGAGCTGGCCACCGCGCGGCGTCTGACCATTACTTATCGTTTCGGCGAGGGCACTTCACAGCTTGATAGCAGAGCACAAGGGGATATCGTGCGACTTGCGCAACGGATCGAAGCTGGCGGAGTGACCGGTTCAGAAATCATGCTAATCGGCTTTAGTGATTCAGTTGGGCTTAGCGATATTAACGATAATTTAAGCCTGATACGTGCTGAACAGGTGCGTGATTCCTTGATTGCAGAACTAACCCCGGGCAGCTTTGACCCTGCCAAAATCCGGGTTTTAGGGTTTGGAGAATTATCGCCGCTTGGGTGCAATGACACGCTTATTGGTCGTCAGATTAATCGCCGTGTTGAGGTTTGGACACGGTAGTATTTACCGTTTCTCAGCACGCCACATCGTGATGGAAAATATCGCCAATACATATCTCGGAACCCACCGCAAATATGCGATGGGTTCAAAAGTTGACATTATGCGTTGGAAAGACGCTCTGCCACATTTTCCCAATTCACCAGATTATCAAGGAAATTCGACAGGTAAACCGGACGTTTGTTACGGAAATCGATGTAATAGGAATGCTCCCAAACATCACACCCGAGCAACGCTGTTTGGCCAAAACACAGCGGGTTAACGCCATTTTCAGTTTTAGTAACCTTTAAAGTGCCATCCGTATCAACCACCAACCAGCACCAGCCAGAACCAAACTGGCCAGCGCCTGCTGCGCCAAATTCAGTTTTGAAAGTATCTACGGAACCGAAAGCATCAACGATACGGGTTTCCAGCTCGGTTGGCATGGTCCGGCCATTTGGCCCCATCATTTCCCAGAATTGCGCGTGATTCCAATGTTGTGACGCATTGTTGAAAATGCCGTTTTGGGCGGTCGATCCAGCTGCATAGGTGCCAGTTACGATATCTTCCAGCGATTTGCCTTCCCACTCGGTACCGGCAACCAGTTTATTGCCATTGGTCACATAGGCATTGTGGTGCAAATCATGGTGGAATTCCATGGTTTCGGCAGACATGCCGCCCGCGGCCAGCGCGTCATGGGCATACGGAAGATCAGGAAGTTCAAAAGCCATTGGGGCCCCCTCATTTATAAAATTTGGCGCGTGATTATCCACGCTTGCCGGTAACATAACGGGAATTACAGTCCGACAAAAGACCCAACATTGATTTTTCACGCTGCTCTTTGCCGCAGATCCACCGAGGCAAAGCCGAGGCCATGACGCTCCTGGCTGGCTTTGCCGAAGGCAGTGCCGGGCTGGGCGTAACCCGTTTGCATTATTTCAGCCCGCCTTGGCACCGGAATAATCGCCGCCTATCCCGTCGCTCCAACAAAACATAATAATACTCCCAGCCACCACAGCCCAACAGCCATCAAAAAGTTGGAGAAAAATCTGGTGGCTTTGCGGTTGGCATTCATCCATGCAGAAACAACCAGCATCCCCGGCATGATTGCCAATATCCATAACAGAATCAGCCCGACGATTGGCCCAGAAAGTAACCAGCCGGAACCATAGATTAAGCCAATTGATATGCTGGTCACACTGGTAACAATACCCGTAGTGCGAAACGACCAATGGCTCTGGATTTCTACAATCCGCGCCACTGGGCGAGGCAATAATACCGGCAGGGCAGACCCGCAAGATACACATTTTGTTGCCAATGGCGCCGCGAATGTGGCGCAGTATTCACATTTCTTTTGGCGTTTGCTCACGCGTCGATATCAGCAAACTGCGTCCCGGCGGCGCTGTTGTCTTTGTCCCAGTCGCGTTTTACGCCAAGGCGTAGCAACACAGTCGAGGCGATAAATACCGATGAATATGTCCCGACCAAAACGCCCCAGATCATCGCAAAGGTAAACCCGCGGATCACCTCTCCGCCCAGCACATAAAGCGCGGTTAGCGCCAATAATGTGGTGATCGATGTCATAACTGTACGTGCCAGAGTTTGGTTGATCGACATATTCAACACATCTTTGAGCGGCGTGGTTTTGAATTTTCGCAGATTTTCCCGCACCCGGTCAAACACCACCACCGTATCGTTGAGCGAATACCCCACAATCGTTAGGATAGCCGCAATAATCGACAAGTTGAAATCTATCTGGAACACCGCAAAAATCCCGATGGTCAGGATAACGTCGTGGACTAGCGCGATAACTGCACCCAGCGAGAATTGCCACTCAAACCGCAGCCAGATGTAAAACAGCACCGCCGCCACAGCCAGAACAATGGCAATGATACCTGCTTGGATCAGCTCTCCGGAAACCACCGGCCCAACGCTTTCGGTTTGGGTGAAAATAATGCCGTCAATTGTGGCTGTCAGCGCGTCTTTGACCGCGACAATCAGGTCGTTTTGGATGGCGGGATCATCGCCTTGCAGCTCCATCCTGATCATCATCGAATTATGAGCGGTGCCGGTCAATTCTGCGCCACGATCAAATATTTCGGTGACAGAGAAATCGCCCAGCTCCAACCCTGACAGGATTTCGCGGTAGGTCGAAACGCTAACGACCTGATCGGTTTGGGTTCGGATCAATGAGCCGCCGCGAAAATCAATGCCAAAATTCAGCCCCATCATGATGGTCAGAACAATTGATGCAATTACCCCCAAAAGCGATAGGCCAAAGGTCAGTTTCGAGATGCCGAAGAAATTAATCTTGGTGTCGGATGGTACCATTTTTAAACGCATAATTTGGCCCTTATACTTCTATGGTTTTTGGATTGCGCATTTTCAGCCATGTGGCCAGCATAATGCGGGTGACCCAGATGGCCGTAAACACCGAGGTAATAATCCCGAGACCCAGCGTAACGGCAAAACCTTTTACAGGGCCAGACCCCATAGAAAACAGGATCACAGCCGCAATCAATGTGGTGACATTAGCATCAATAATCGCGGAAAACGCTTTTTCATAGCCAAGTTCAATGGCACGAGCTGGCCCTTTTGCTGTTTTCAGCTCCTCGCGGATTCGTTCAAAAATCAACACATTGGCGTCAACAGCCATACCCAATGTCAACACGATGCCGGCAATGCCGGGCAAGGTAAGAGTGGCCCCGATAAGACTAAGCAACGCAAAAAGCAGCATCACATTCAAGATCAAGGCCACATTGGCAAAAATGCCAAACAGCCCATAAGACAAAATCATAAACACCAGCACGCCAATGAATGCCACCATGGCAGCGATTTTGCCGGCCTGAATGCTATCAGCGCCCAGTTCTGGCCCTGTTGTGCGTTGTTCCAGCGTGATAATCTCTGCGGGCAAAGCACCTGCGCGTAGCAGGATCGACAGATTACTGCTTTCCTCAATGGTGAAATTCCCCGAGATAATACCGGAGCCGCCAGCGATATGCGCTTGAATAACCGGCGCTGAAATCACCTCATCATCCAGTACAATCGCAAACGGATTGCCAATGTTTTGCGCGGTATGCGCCCCGAAAAGACGCGCGCCTGTGGCATTAAAACGGAAATTAACCGCCGGTTGGCCATTTTGATCAAATGAGGGCTGCGCATCAACCAGATGTTCGCCACCGACCACGGGCCTACGCTCCACCACATAATAACCGCCGCCGACCTCTATGTCTGGCACCAGAATATTACCGATACCCGGGTTGCCGTCAGGGTCACTGGACCGGGTTACAACGTGGTTAAATGTCAATTTGGCGGTCTTGCCGATTAATACCAGCAATTCCTCAGCTGAGCCGATGCCGGGCACCTGGATCAATATCCGGTCCGCGCCCTGGCGTTGAATAATCGGTTCTCGCGTACCGGATTCGTCTACCCGACGGCGGATAATTTCCAGCGATTGCAACATGGTGCGATCATCAGTGGCAGTTTTTTCAGCGTCAGACAGGGTGATGACCAACTCATCCCTCTCAAAATCCACCTCAAAATCGCGCGACCCAGCGCCCGTCAGGGAAATCACTGGCCGGGTCAGCGTATTCACAGCCTCAACAGCGACGGCCATGGCCTCCGCGTTGCCAATCCGCACCCGCAGCTCGTTGCCTTCTTCGGTTACATTGCGCACCGTGCCGACAGCATCGCGATTATCGCGCAAGATATCGCGCACTTCGGGCCACATTGCATCAAGCCGCTCACGGTAAACATCCGCAACTTCTACCCGCACCAACAGCTGCACGCCGCCGCGCAGATCAAGGCCAAGATTAACAATGTCAGATGGCAAATATGACGGCCAAGCATCCCGCGCCGCAATCAATTCAGGTGTCTCGAGCGTGCCGGGTATGGCCAGTTCAGCGACAGCGTCATTGTGTTTTTCAACAGTGGCATAAAATGCATTTGGCATTGCCAAAAACATCCCAAAGGCACAAAGCCCCCAGATGACCAGTTTTTTCCACAAGGGGAAATGCAACATGGGATATTTCCTTGAAAATACGCGGCAAGCGCGTGGAATTATTCAGAAGGTTCGGTTTTGCTAACCACATTGGCCAAAGTATGCTTGATAACCCGCACCTTTACACCATCCGCAATTTCGACCTCGATCTCGTTGCTGTCTTCTTTGACCTTGATAACTTTGCCCATAATGCCGCCTTGGGTGACAACCTGATCACCGCGCCGCACAGCAGCAACCATGGCTTTGTGTTCTTTCATCTTTTTCTGCTGTGGGCGGATCATCAGAAAATACATGATCGCAAAGATCAAAACGATTGGCAAAATGCCGCCAATTCCGCCGCCAAAACCGCCGCCGGCTGCCTGTGCATATGCTGGTGATGCAAACATAAATAATTCCCCTGATGTCACGCGGGAATCCCCGCAATTGTTAACTTTGGCGGAAACTAATCATCAGTTAAGCGTTTAGCAAGGTATGGCGCGGCTTTATTCGGCATTCCGCAGCTTATTCAGGCGAATAAGTTTTAAAACGAGAATACCGGTAGGCGCCAGATGGAAAGCAACGTCACCAATATCGATCCATTTGGTCAATTCGCCGGCCATTAGCATGTGGAATTTCTCAACCAAATGGGGGGGGCGAAATGGTGCAATACCAAGGAAAATGGCCATAACCACAAGGCTTTGAGTCGGAATTTTATCAAGGATACCAATCAGAAATTTCATTTTGTGCGCTTTCAATTACGGATTAAACCGCGTATTAACAGATCAACGGCCTCAACAAACGGGGTGACATTGCCGCAGTCAGGGTAGACTTATCACCAATGATCCTGCCATGCACAACCCCAGCCTATGTCGTGTATTTTCTGCAAAAAACCGCTCTGATGCGATAGTTTGGTTTTATATCTCCATCTCATCCACCAAAAATCGACCGGATTCTATGATGGTTTCTTTGGCAGAAATAAATTCCATACCCAATAAATCACGGGCTTTGGCATTCGAGACCGAACTATTGCGCCCCAGATGCGGCACTATTTGCCCCAAGGATTTATCAAATTTCGCCAGAATCTTGATCAGAAAATTGGGTGCTTGGCGGGTTGGTACTTTATAGCTTGGAAAAGCTTGTTTTAGCACTGCGGAGACGTCGCGGAACCAATAAAACTCATTCGCCGCAATGATACGCTCCCCAATGCTGGCGTCATTTTCAAAGGCTTTGATATGCGCAAGTGCCACGTCTTTGACATGCACAATTGCAAGGCCGGAATTTGGCACCATCGGGTCTTTGCCGCGCAAAAACCGTTCAATTACCGACAATGAGGCACCAAAAACCTTATCAACCGGCGCGCCGAGCACCATGCTTGGATTTATGGTTGTCAGGTCCAGACCCTCGGCCTCAGCGAAATCCCACGCCGCGCGTTCTGCCAAGGTTTTGGATTTGTTATATGCCGCTGTCAGAGGTGAATTGGCGTCTGACCAATCCTGCTCGTCCAGATGTTCTTGTCTGTCACGTTTATCTGTCCCCATGATTGCCGCCACGGATGATGTCAAAATAACCCGCTTAACGCCCGCAGCTTTTGCAGCTTTCAGCGCGCGCAAAGTACCCTCAACAGCAGGCTTGATAAGCTCGTTTTCATCTTTGGGTTCCTCAAGAACAAACGGGGATGCGGTGTGAAAAAGCCCGTCAACACCCTGCAAGGCCTCTGCCCAACCCGCATCGCTGGTCAAATCAAGATGGGCGAATTCAAGCGCAGCGCCGGGATCGTTGCCAAGCTGTGCAGTCATTGCATCACGTATTTCCGCTTCACGCGACGCAGACCGGACGGAGCCTCGAACAGCATAACCCGCTTGCAAAAGTTGCAACACAACATGTTTTGCAATGTATCCCGATGCGCCGGTTACCATGATTTTTTTCATTTCCATCTCCTTTGATTGACCCTGATGTAATTGTGTCAACGACTTGTTCAAGTCATTGACGTAATCCAATTGCATCCCGCCCAAGGGCGGAATATTACCATAACCAAGCAAGCTTGGCGATTGGTGCTAGTGGTTGATCTGGCGGCCCCCATTTCGGGGGCATTTCGCGACGGGGGCTCAATGCCCCCCGAGCGGAAAGCTAACTGAGGATTTTGGGTATGAAAATTTGTGTGGCAGGCGCGGCGGGTGCGTTTGGGATGAAACATCTGGATGCACTCAGCCAAATTGACGGGGTTCAGGTGATTTCGGTTGTAGGCGCACCAACTGATAGTATTGAGAGCTTTGCAAAGGCTCGCAACATCCCCCATGCCACTACCGATCTGGCAGAGGCATTGGCCCTTGACGATCTTGATGCCGTCATTCTGGCCACCCCGACGCCGGTTCATGCAGCACAAGCAATCCAGTGCCTAAAAGCCGGTAAACATGTTTTGGTTGAAATCCCGATGGCCGACAATCTGGCGGATAGCCAAGCCTTGGTTCAGGCCCAGCGCACCAGCGGGAAAATTGCCATGGCGGGGCATGTTCGGCGTTTTAATCCATCACATCAATGGGTGCATAATCGGCTTCAATCCGGTGAATTGAAACTGCAACAACTTGATATTCAGACATATTTCTTTCGTCGCACCAACACCAACGCGCTTGGCCAGCCCCGCAGCTGGACCGATCATTTACTATGGCATCATGCCTGTCACAGCGTAGATCTTTTTCAATATCAAACCGGCGAAATTCCAGACCAGGTTTTTGGCATGCAAGGCCCCAAACACCCGGAACTTGGTATCGCCATGGATATGAGCATTGGCCTGAAAGCCCCGTCAGGCGCGCTTTGCACGCTTTCGCTCTCGTTCAATAATGATGGCCCGTTGGGGACATATTTCCGGTATATCTGCGATAATGGCACTTATTTGGCCCGCTATGATGATCTGTTTGACGGCTACGAGAACCAGATTGATCTGTCGGATGTGGCGATTTCCTCCAACGGGATCGAATTGATTGACCGCGAATTTATTTCTGCTATTGCGGAGGGGCGCGAACCAAATGCCAGCGTGGCGCAATGCCTGCCGGCCATGGAAACCCTGCATAAAATTGAACAGTGCTTTGAGTAATAGAACATGACAAAAACCATCCTCACCACCGGCGGCGCGGGCTATATTGGCTCTCATATTTGTTATGAGCTGCTGACATCCGGTTATCAGGTTGTGATATTTGATAATTTCTCAAATTCATCACCGGAATCCATCCGCCGTGTTTCGCGTCTGACCAATGGCGCGCCAATTTTAATCGAGGGCGATGTGCGTGACGCCAGCGCGCTAGACCAGCTATTTGAAGCCCACAAAATTGATGCGGTAATTCATATGGCAGGGGCCAAGGCTGTGGGGGAATCTGTCTCCAATCCGCAGAAATACTATGATATCAATGTTTCGGGCAGCGTAAATCTGTTTGGCGCGATGCAGCGGCACGGGGTTTTGAATGCGGTATTTTCATCCTCCGCCACGGTTTACGGCATTCCAAAAACCTTACCGATGCGAGAAACCGCCCCCACCTCGCCGCTTAGCCCCTATGGCCACACAAAACTGATGGCAGAGCAGATTTTGACCGATATGACCGCCATAAATCCGGGCTGGCGCGCGTTATTGTTGCGATATTTCAATCCTGTTGGGGCGCATCATTCTGGTGAAATAGGCGAAGACCCTAACGGTATTCCTGACAATCTTTTCCCATATATTGCACAGGTTGCCACGGAAAAACGTGACAAACTGATGGTGTTTGGCAATGATTATGACACACCGGATGGCACCTGTATTCGCGATTATATCCATGTGGTTGATCTGGCGCGTGGCCATGTCAAAGCTGTGGATTATTTGCTGTCGGATCGCGCCAAAGACAATGCCGCCGAGACGATTAATCTTGGTACCGATCAAGGTTCCAGCGTGCTGGAGGTTGTCGCTGCATGGGCCGCTGCCTGCGGGTTTGATATTCCTTACGAAATCACCAAACGCCGTGCTGGCGATGCGCCGATTTATTACGCGGATAGCAGCCGCGCCAAGGCCGTGCTGGGCTGGCAGGCGGAATATGATCTGGCGAAAATGTGTATTGACCATTGGCATTGGCAAAGCAAAAATCCACAAGGTTACGGTGGTTGAGCTCTTGCAATTGCTATACAAGGCCCCAAGTTTAAGCCAACAAAAGGAAATAAAAACATGGTTATAGCTCAAATTGTAATAATTGTTGGTCTCTATTCTTATATTTTGTTTTATATGCCGCAATTTCGCCTTGCGGGCGGGATTATTGCCGCTGCTTTACTGGGTGGGCTGGCCTATTATCTATTGTCCAGCAACCCCGTCCAACAGGCAGAATTGCGCCGGATAGATGTGGTCGATGTAACCCTGTCAGAGCTAGAGTTTGATCTTGGCATTCGGACCAGTACGCTAAAGGGGCGGGTTGTGAACGGGTCTGAAAATTTTGACCTAACGGGGGTTTTGGTCGATGTTATCCTGTATGATTGCCCCGATGAAACCAGTGATCTGGCGGATTGTTATATTATTGGCCAAGATGGTGGCGAAGCGCGGGTTACGGTACCTCCCGGACAATTACGCGACTTTACCGCCAATTTATTGTTTATCGGACTTCCGGAACTCACCGGCACATTTCGCTGGGCCCACACCGTAACTGCCCTGCGCGCGCTAGAAAGATAATTCGGCGAAATCTCGCCAAAAACTAACAAAATATCAGTGATTTTAGCAGTATACCATTTCAGCGGCGACTCCGCTTGTTTGGTTTGCTATGATATAGTCATATTTATAGTTTTAGGATTTAATTATGTTTTTTAAAGCGCTCCGCCCTGTTTTTACTGGGGTTTTATTGGCGATTTCTGCCAATTCCCTTGCGGCCCAAGAATCACCCATCCCCGAGCGGCGTAGCATTGCTTTCCAAAACACGGACTTTTTTGGCGGCGATATTCGCACACTGCTTGATACCACTATCCAAATTTGCGAAGCAGCTTGTCTGGCAGATCAAAGCTGCACGGCGCTGACATTCAACCAAGAAAAAAGCGCGTGCTTTTTGAAAACCGGCGTGACGGAGCGCACCCCCTTTATTGGCGCCCTGTCGCTCGAAATTGTCGATACACCGGAATATTTGTTAGCCATCGGGCAAGAACGCGTGGCAATGCTGGATTTTCTGCCAGCGCATTATATCACGAATGCCACATCACGCGCGCGCAGAATTAGCCTCGATTACCCAACAAATGGCGCGGAATCACACGCCCTAAATGATGCGGCTGGGGCTGCATTTAATGCAGGTGAATTTTTTCGTGCGCTTTACATTTACGCACAAATCCTCAGCTATGATGACAGCGCTGAGGCATGGCTGGATCTTTCGCGGGTTGCGCGGCGTATTGCCAATTCATCGCGCAATGTTCGCAATATCGCTACCGATGCCGCCGTAAACGCATTTTTGCGCGCTGAGGGTCCGGTAATGCAGGCCGAAATTCTGGTTGATCTGGCGGATATTCTGGAAAATAACCAGCTTGGTCGTCAGGCAATTCCAGCGCTTCGCCTTGCGCTTTCGCTGACCAACACACGTAATATCAAGGAACAGCTTGACCGTGCGATCGGCCTATTTGGCTTTCGGATATCTGACCATCAGGTTGATAATAACGCTGTGCGCCCTCGGATTTGCATAAATTTCAACGAGGATTTGATTGAGGTCGGGGTTGATTACAGCAGCTTTATCCAAACCGGACGCGGTGATCTGCCGGTAAATGTTGAGGGAGAGCAGCTGTGTATTGACGGTGTGCAGCACGGCGAACGCTATAATCTAACCCTGCGCAAAGGCCTGCCCGCCGCCAGCGGAGAAACCCTGCACAGATCGGTTGAGCTGTCGGTCTATGTACGGGATCGCGACCCGAGCGTGCGGTTTTTGGGCCGTGCTTTTGTGCTGCCAAGCGGCGATAATGCCAGCATTCCTGTGGTTTCGGTTAATACCGATGTGGTGGAATTGCGGATAAGCCGTGTGGGTGAACGCAATCTTTTACCAGTGTTGCGTGATGGCTATGTCGGCGGCACAATCAATGAATATACCCAAGACCGGATCGACAATTCGCTGGGCGAAGAAATCTGGGCAGGCATTGGCGAGGTTGGTCAGCAACTGAATGCGGATATCACCACAGCCCTGCCCCTAAGCCCCGCGATCAGCAGTTTTGAGCCGGGCATTTATGTGATGACCGCGCGGGTTCCTGACCAAGACGAAGAATGGGACGACGCCGCAACCCAGTGGTTTATCGTTACCGATTTGGGCATCGAAACCTTGCTGGGCGCTGATGGCTTGCATGTTTTTGTGCGGGGGCTGTCGGACGCGGAACCGGTAATTGGTGCTACTGCGCGATTGCTTGCCGTTAATAATACAATACTGGCAGAAATTCCAACCGATGCACAAGGGTACGCACATTTCACTGATGGCTATACGCGCGGCACTGGCGGCAATTCGCCCGCTATGGTGCAGGTTGAAACCTCTGCGGGTGATTTTGCATTTATCAACCTTGAAGAAGCCGCGTTTGACCTGTCAGACCGTGGCGTACAGGGCCGCAGCGCCCCGTTGCCGATTGATGTTTTTATGGTGACGGAACGCGGCGCGTATCGCCCGGGCGAAACCGTTCATACAACCATTCTGGCGCGTGACACCCAAACCATCGCGCTTGGCGGTTTGCCCTTGACGGTCATTGTAACGCGCCCCGACGGTGTGGAACATATGCGCGAAGTTGTTGCTGATATCGGCGCAGGCGGGCGGGCATTTCATTTAAAACTGCCCAATGGCGCAATGCGCGGCAGCTGGAATATGCGGGTGTATACGGATGTGGATGATAGATCGCTAAAATCTCTGCGTTTCTTGGTGGAAGATTTCATCCCTGAGCGTATTGATTTCACCATCTCGGCTGAAGATCGCAGCTTTGCGCTGGATGAAACCCTTTTGCTGTCAATCGAGGCTGATTATTTATACGGCGCGCCCGCTGCTGATTTGGCGATTGAGGGCGAGGTGGTCGTCAGGCGCACCTTTGGTGGTTTTTCAGATTACCCCGGCTATCATTTTGGCCTGCGCGATGAACCCTTTATTCAGGGGTATCGCGGTATTTCATCTGACAGCTTGACGGATGCCAACGGCTTGTTGGCGCTGAGCATCGATTTGCCGGAAATGGAGCCAACCACACAGCCCCTGCAAATGACCGCAACCCTGCGCATGGCTGATGGTTCTGGCCGCCCGGTTGAACGCTCTATCACCCGGGCCATTCTGCCGGATGGGCCGCGCATTGGCATAGATCCGGTGTTTGACGGCGGGGTGGAGGAAGCCAGCACAGCCGTGTTTAACATCATCGCCATTGACCAAAACCTGATGCGCATTGCTATGAATGAGGTCACATGGACCCTGTCGCGGATTGAACGTAGTTATCAGTGGTATCGCTATGACGGCTATTGGAATTGGGAGCCTATTTCGCGCCGCGAACGGGTGGCTGACGGGGTTATTTCAATTTCGGCTGACGGCAGCGTGCAAATCGAAGCCCCCGTAAAATGGGGCCGTTATGAGCTGAAACTCAGCAGTAATGGCGCAGTATATACCGCCAGTTCATTTGCCTTTAGCGCAGGCTGGTGGGCCGCAGATGCGGGCAGCGATACACCGGATATTCTGGATATCGGCTTGGACAAAGCCAGCTATCTGGTTGGTGAAACTGCACAATTGCGCCTAACGCCGCGCTATGCGGGCAAGGCGCTTATTCGGGTGGTTTCGGATCATCTGATCTTTATGCAGGCGATTGATGTGGAAATGGGTGACACGGTAATTGAATTGCCTGTCACCAGCGATTGGGGCGCTGGCGCTTATGTCACTGCCACCCTTATTCGCCCGATGGATGTGGCGGCTGGGCGAAATCCTACCCGCGCCATTGGTCTGAATTACGCAGCGGTTGATCCGGGAGATCGTGCCCTAAAAGCCAGTTTCGAAATGCCAGCAGAGGTCGCACCGCGCGGCCCGATGCAGGTGGTGCTGAATGTCGAAAACGCCAGTGGCGCAACCTTTGCCACCATTGCCGCTGTCGATGTCGGGATATTGAACCTGACCGGATATGATGCACCTGACCCAATGGGCCATTATTTTGGCCAACGCAAATTGGGTATGGAAATGCGTGATCTTTACGGACGGTTGATTGATGGTCTGCAAGGCACGCCCGGGCGGTTACGTTCGGGTGGTGATAATGGCGCTGCGCGCAGCAATGCGCCGCCACCCACACAGGAACTTGTGGCCTATTTCAGCGGCCCGATTGTGGTTGGGCCGGATGGCACGGCGCGGGCCACATTTGACATGCCAGAATTCAACGGCACCGTGCGCCTGATGGCTGTGGTCTGGTCTGAAAACGGAATTGGACAGGCTGAAACCGATATTCTGGTGCGTGACCCGATTGTGGTAACTGCCAGCCTGCCAAGGTTTCTCGCACCCGGGGATCAAAGCCGAATTCTGGTGGAAATCGCCCATGCCAAAGGCCCTGTTGGTCAGGTTACTGTGCAGCTAGAAACCAGTGGCGAAGTATTTATCCCGCTGGACCTAAACACCCTCCAAACCGATCTGGCTGAAGGCCAAAAAACCACGTTCTCCATCCCGATTACGGCCGGCGCCGCTGGCAATGCCAGTATTACACTGATCACCCGAATGCCCGATGGCAACAATCTCAGCAAGACCGAGCTGTTCTCAATCCGCGCCAATGATCCACTGATTTCCACCCGATTGCGTGTGACTTTGGCTGAAAATGGCGGGGAGTTTATACTGGATAACGCGGTGTTTGCCGAACTGGTGCGCGGCACTGGCGTGGCTACTTTAACCATGGGACCCTTGGCGCGCTTTAACGCACCGCATCTGTTACAACAGCTTGATGGTTACCCGTATGGCTGCACCGAACAGGTCACATCCCGTGCGATTCCGCTGCTTTATATGGGCGATGTTGCCGCCGCGATGGGGCTGGAACAAGCTGATAATCTTGTGGGCCGCATTTCCGAAGCGATTTCCGCTGTCTTGGCCAACCAATCAGCGCGTGGTTCTTTTGGCCTGTGGCGCCCCGATCGCGGGGATTTATGGCTGGATTCTTATGCCAGCGATTTCCTGAGCCGTGCGCGCCAACAAGGGCATACGGTGCCAGATGCGGCTTTTGCCTCTGCGCTGGATAACCTGCGAAATCAGGTGAATTACGCCAATGATTTCGAAAATGGCGGCCAGGCAATTGCCTATGCCTTGATGGTATTGGCGCGCGAAGGTCAGGCCAGCATTGGCAATCTACGTTATTACGCTGATACAAAACCCGATGATTTTGCCACTGCGCTGTCACTGGCACAGCTTGGCACCGCGCTGGCTTATTACGGTGATCAAAGCCGCGCTGATGCGCTGTTTGCACGGGCTTACGGTCAGATAAAACTGCGGGTCGAAAATGATCTGGCGTTCCGGCTTGATTTTGGCTCCCATTATCGCGATATGGCCGCCATTCTGGCCCTCGCAGTGGAGGTCGGCAGCACTGCGGTTGACCGCGAAGCACTGGCGCGCCGCGTGGCGGGCACCGACCGACGCTATACCTCCACACAGGAAAACATGTGGGTTTTGTTGGCGGCAAATGCACTGATCGAAAACACAGATGCCGACGATATTTCAGTGAACGGGATGCCCATGAGCGGCCCGCTCGTGAGGCGTGTGACAAGCGCTGAACTATCCGGGCCGCCCCTTGTTTTTCGCAATAACGCGGACCAACCGATTGACGCAGTGCTAAATGTTCTGGGCGTCCCGGCGGCTAATGAACCAGCCCAAAGCAACGGTTACCGCATTGAGCGCTGGACCTATACAATGGACGGTGATCCGGTTGATTTTGACAATATCATTCAGAACGAACGCTATGTTGCCATTCTTCGCATCACCCCCGAAACCCAGCGCAAAGGCCGTTTGATGGTGTCTGATCCTCTGCCAGCAGGTTTTGAGATTGATAGCCCAAATCTGCTGCAATCGGGTGATATTTCCGCGATTGACTGGCTGACACTGGACAATATCGCCAGCCATTCAGAATTTCGCGATGACCGGTTTTTGGCGGCCGTTGACTGGGATTCCAGAGACAGCTTTCAAATGGCTTATATCATCCGCGCGATTTCGCCGGGTGTTTTCCATCAACCCGCCGCGAGTGTTGAGGACATGTATCGCCCAGAATTACGCGCTCGGACAAATACACGCCAAATCACGGTGAACGGCGCACCCATCAAATGAAACGCTGGCTTAGGCGGGGCTTTGCGCTCTGCCTGATTGCGCTTTCTGTTGGGTTTGTTGCGCTTGATCAATGGGTTGAGCGAACATCCTTGCCGTATTTGGCGCTGGAAACCTCCAAAACTGTTCTGGATTCCGAGGGGGTTTTGCTACGCGCCTATGCGGTTGATGACGGCCGCTGGCGCTTGCCTGTCACCGTTGATCAGGTTGATCCAAACTACCTCCGCCAACTTATCGCGTTTGAGGATAAACGCTTTTACAGCCATATCGGCGCAGACCCCCGCGCCATGCTGCGCGCTGCCAGTCAAGCCATTTGGAATGGCCGGATTGTGTCAGGTGGCAGCACCATTACCATGCAAGTGGCACGATTACTGGAAGACGGTGAAACCGGACAATGGCCGGGAAAAATCAGGCAATTCCGGCTGGCACTGGCGCTGGAACGCCACCTTTCCAAAGACGAAATTCTGAACCTTTATCTGCTGCTCGCACCGATGGGTGGCAATATTGAGGGGGTGCGCGCCGCAACGCTGACCTATTTTGGCAAAGAACCAAAACGCCTAACTCCGGCTGAAGCTGCGCTGCTGGTCGCCCTGCCCCAAGCCCCGACATCGCGCCGCCCCGATCGTTATGCCGCCGCCGCCCAAATCGCCCGGGACCGTGTTTTGCAGCGCAGCGTTGGCACAGGCCTGTTGCCGATGGACGAAGCCGAGGCCGCCTTTCAGGAAATGGTGCCCAGCACGCGTATCCCGTTTCCTATTCTTGCACCCCACCTGTCTGATCGGCTTTTGGCAGAAAACCCTGCGCAAAACATCCATCAAACCACCCTGGACAAAGACCTGCAAAACAGCATTGAACAATTGTTGAACACCGCAGTTATTTCGCAAAATGATGGCGTTTCAGCCGCAGTAATTATCGCGGATCATCAGTCAGGTGCGATTCTCGCCATTGCAGGCTCATCCGATTTTTTTGATACAAAACGGCGCGGGTTTATTGATATGACACGGGCGGTTCGCTCCCCCGGTTCCACCCTAAAACCGTTTATTTATGGCTTGGCGTTTGAAAACGGGCTGGCGCATCCCGAAACCATCATCGAGGACCAGCCGATGCGCTTTGGCGGCTATGCCCCGCAGAATTTTGACAAAACCTTTCGCGGCGCGGTGCATATCCGCACAGCCTTGCAATTGTCACTGAATATTCCGGCGGTCGCGGTGCTGGATGCGGTTGGCCCGGCGCTTTTCCTTGATCGTCTACGCCGCGCGGGGGTTGAGCCACAATTGCCACCCGGCGGCATTCCGGGCCTTGCAATTGCGCTTGGCGGCGTGGGCCTGACCTTACATGATCTGGTCACGCTTTATGCAGCGCTGGCGCGGGGCGGTGAGCCGGTTGAGATTTCAGCAACCCAAAGCCAAAGCGGTGGTAATCCGGTTTTACTGCAAGGTGCCGCGTGGCAAGTTGCCGATATTCTGTCAGCCACGCCGCCACCGGAATCCGCTGCGCTCAACCAGATTGCGTATAAAACCGGCACGTCATACGGGTACCGCGATGCGTGGGCAATCGGGTTTGACGGGCAGCATGTTATTGGCGTGTGGTTGGGGCGGCCTGATGCCGCCTCGGTGCCGGGCATTCAAGGGCTGGAAGACGCCGCACCGATCTTGTTTGAGGCGTTTTCACATCTAAAAGAATTGCCCACCCCATTACCCCCCGCGCCGCGTTCGGTTTTGACCGTGGGCAATGCTGAATTACCCCCACCCCTGCAAGCATTTCGGGCACGCGGCGACATTGATTATGTTGACCTCACCCAACCCGAAATCAGCTTTCCACCCGATGGATCAGCGGTTGATCTGGGGCTGGCGGCTGGATATGAGGCCGATTTGGTAATTAAGCTGCGCAATGGCACCCCGCCCTTTAACTGGATCATCAACGGCCAGCGTATTGGCGCGCCAAGTTATGATCGTCAAACCATTTGGACCCCCAATGCTGGCGGGTTTGTCACCATTTCGGTGGTTGATTCATTGGGCCGCGCGGCGCGTGCGCAAGTATTCTTGCAATAATTCGCTAATTTGCCCCAAGACTATTGACGAAAGCTGTGTTATTAGCCACTTAACATAAGTCCTGTGCAGGATTCTCTGCCAGGAAAATATCCATTATTTAAGGATGAATTCGATAGCTCGCAGACCTCATAACGCGCCACCACAGCGCGACACCGGACCCCGCGCCAATGGGCGCATTACCTCAGATGAAATCCGCCTTATTGGCGCCGAAGGCGAAAACGAGGGCGTTGTAACCCCTGCGCGCGGCATGGAATTAGCCCGCGAGGCTGGCCTTGATCTGGTTGAAATCTCCCCCAATGCGCGGCCGCCTGTGTGCAAAATCATGGATTTTGGCAAGTTCAAATATGAACAGCAGAAAAAAGACAGCGAAACCCGCAAAAAACAAAAAATTATTGAAGTCAAAGAGGTCAAATTCCGGCCTAATACCGACACCAATGATTATGACGTAAAAATGCGCAACGTATTCAAATTCTTGGAAAATGGCGACAAGGTAAAGGTGACATTGCGGTTTCGCGGCCGTGAAATGGCCCATCTGAACTTGGGCCGTAAATTGCTGGAACGCGTGGCCGTCGATGTCGAAGAATTTGGCAAAGTTGACTCAATGCCAAAAATGGAAGGCCGTCAGATGGTTATGATGATTAACCCGCTGCGGAAAACATAAATAATCACAGGGCGGCTTTTTGGCAGTCTTATGGCAGATAAAACAACATTAATGCACCGGCTAGAGGCAACCCTGATTTGGGTGTTGCCTTTTGCTTTGCGGCCCTTTCCGTTTGCGTTTCGGGTAAAACTGGGGGGCTGGATTATTGGGCCGATAATCCGGATTTTACCGCCAACGCGCAAACGTATTTCTAATAATCTTGACCTGATTTACCCGCGGATTTCTGCCCCTGAAAAACGAAAATTCATGGGGCGAATTTGTAAAAACATCGGCGCGCGTTTTATTGAGGGATTTTATAACGCAGAATTCCACAAGCGCGATCATGAAATGCATATGCAACCGGGGGCGTTGGACCAAATCAGAAAAGCGCAGCTAAATAAGCGTCCGGTAATTTTGGTATCTGGGCATTTTGGCCAATGGGAAGCGCCGCGCGCGGTGATGAAATCCGCAGGAATGGAAAGCGGTGCAATCTATAAAAAAAGCAGTAATCCGATTTTCGAGCGGCATTTTTACGCGTCAGTTTCGGCAGGTGGCACACCCTTGTTTCAAACCGGCGCCGCAGGGCTGCGCGGCATGGTCAAACACCTGAAATCCGGTGGGGTTTTTGCGATTTTGCTGGATCAGGTTAATCGGCGCGGCCAGATCTTGAGCTTTTTTGGCAAGCCTGCATTGACAGCCCTGACAGCCGCTGAATTAGCGCTTAAGTTCAATGCTTTGCTGGTGCCGTGTTATGGGATTTTTCGCGTTGATGGTCGAAATATTGATGTGGTTTTTGAACCGGCTATCCCGCATTCTGATGCAAAAACCATGACGCAGGCCCTGAATGACAGCCTTGCGGCGCGGGTAAAAACCAACCCAGAACAATGGTATTGGCTGCATCGGCGCTGGAAAATACCTCATTCAGATCAATAGGCGACAGTGCCAGATATTCATTGCCACACAAAAATTACATGTTTCGAATTTGTCATGCTGTCAACTTGCACAGCTTTGGCCCCGTAAAATCAGCCATATTTCTCAGCCCATGTTAAATGCGTGTCGTGCGGCGCGGATATTGCCAAATACACCGCCCGCGCAATGGCGCGTGATAAACAAAGCGCCGCCGCGTGGCCAAGCAAAATTTGGTCTGCCACCGGATCAACCAACGGCTTTTCACAGGTTGCGGCCGCAAAAACCAAATCCCCGTCCACCAAGGTATGGCTGGGGATAATTGCCCGCGCCATGCCGTCATGCGCCACGGTTGCGAGGCGCTGTGCCTCGGCACTGGTAAGGGTCGCGTCCGTCGCGACAATGGCAATTGTGGTGTTTCCCTTGGCATTAAAGTGAGGCATCGACTGGTTAAAGAGTTTGGCCAGCGGGTCTGCCATTGCTGGAACGCCAAGGCCTCCGAATTCATTATCTATTTCCCACGGGCTGGCCCAGAACTGACCTTTTTTACCTGAATTGGTGCACCCAAACGCATTAACCGCCACCAACGCACCAACAACGTGGCCGCTTTCCAGAACAACCGAAGCAGAGCCAAGCCCGCCCTTCAAATCACCCGTTGTTGCGCCCGTTCCTGCTCCGATAGTGCCCAGAGAGAAATCAGAATTCGCATCAGCCAATGCAGCAGCGCCCAGCGCATAATACGGGTTTCTGGTCCATTTTTTATCGCCGCCATTGGTCAGATCAAATAAAATCGCGCCCGGAACCAGCGGAATTATGGCCTCTCCAATGCGAAAACCCCGCGCCATTTTCAGCAAACCATCCGCCACGCCTGAACAAGCATCTAATCCAAAAGCCGAGCCGCCAGACAGCACAAATGCGTCCACCTCAGCCGTCAATTTGTCGGGTGCTAAAAGATCTGTTTCACGTGTGCCGGGCGCGCCACCCATCACGTGAACAGCACCAATAAACGGCTTGTCCGCTGTCAAAACCGTGCTGCCAGATTTCAGGGTGTCATCCTGTGCATTGCCAACGCGCAGCCCTGCAACATCGGTAATCAGGTTACGCGGTCCAATTTTCATATGCAACGCCCACCGTCGATTTCCATTGCCACGCCTGTGATCATGCTGGCCTCATCCGAGCATAGGAAACATGCAGCATTGCCCATGTCTTGGGGGGTTGAAAATCGACCCAAAGGGATTGTTGACAAGAATTTAGCGCGGATTTCAGGGGTATCTTGGCCCATAAATGTCTGTAATAATGGCGTTTCGCCGGCCACCGGATTGATCGCATTTACCCGAATACCTTTTGGCGCCAGCTCCACAGCCATGGTTTTGGTGGCAGTAATCATCCAGCCTTTTGAGGCGTTATACCAATTCAGATTAGGCCGTGGGCTAACCCCTGCGGTGGAGGCAACATTCAAAATCACGCCTGATCCAGCCTTGATCATCATCGGCACAATTGTTTTGGCAGACAGATAAACCGATTTGGCATTCACCGCCAAAACCCGGTCAAATTCATCTTCTTCAACTTGTTCCATTGGTTGTGGCAAATGGGTAATGCCTGCATTATTGACCAAAATATCCACCTGCCCGAAGGCTGCTTTTGCAGCTGTGGCCAAGGCCTCCCAGCTTTCCATTTTTGATACATCGACCGCCAACGGGATCGCGTCAAATTTTTGGGCCATTTGAATTGCGGCATCTTCATTTATATCTGCAATCAATACGCGCGCGCCCTCGGCCACGAATTTTTCAACAATCCCTGCGCCAAAGCCAGAACCACCGCCGGTGACAATTGCTGTTTTTCCCTTAAGTCGCATCAACCCCTCCTGTTTGTTGCAATAAAACCAAGTTTGCGCCGCTTCGCAAGCTCTCGATACAGAGCCTCGGGGCTAACGCCGATTTCATTAGCCACCTGATACCAATCCCCTTTGGGCGGCAAAATATCATCATGCCAAACCAACCACGCTGTTAACCGGTCAGAAACGGTTTTCAACGAAATAATTTCCGCCCTGCGCCGCGTATTTTGCACTTCCTTTGCCAAATGAACAATTAAGCTGCGTGATACTTCTGGGTCGCTTTCCAGCAGTTTTTCAATGTTTTTCTTTTTAAAAACAAATAGTTCTAAATTAGAAATAGCATTGGCAGAGCAATGATAAATTGGCGTATTAAGCGATGCCTCTGCCAAAACCATGCCCTTTTCGGCGCGCTGCAAGATCACTTCGGTCCCGTCTAGCTGTCGGCGCAGCAACAGCGCTTTGCCTGCGCGCACTGCAAAATATTCCACCACAGGTTCATTGCGTTCAAAAATCAATGCGCCTGCGCCATACAGTCGGATTTGATGAGGGAGTTTTACTAAATGTTCAAAAAAGCTTTGCCTCATGATAAGTATCATGTTCATAAAACTGCAAAATGGTCAAGCTATGCTCTTGGTTTTTTTGGCATAATGGCACAGGGCAGGCTCCACCTAGGGCATTACTAATCATAACAAACCACCTCAAATTCGATCCCGTCGCTGTCTTTGAAATAAAACCGGCTGCCGGGCTCGTAATCACCGTGGTTGGTTGTTTGGAAACCGTGTTTGATCACAGCGGCCTCGATCGCGTCCAGATCATCAACGACAAGCGCAACATGGTTCAGCCCGTTGAGGTGGAAATAACTTTCCGCGGCTTTGGACAGCTCATTTGGTGGTTTATAAAACGCGATATAGTCAGTTTCACTGCCAACATGGATGGTAAAACCGCCATGAATTGACTCTCCCTGCCAGCGGATTTTCCAGCCAAAAATCGTCTCCATCATCGCGGCTGACCGCTGCGGGTCACTTACCGTTATGTTCACATGTTCCAGGCGCGTCATAAATTTCCTTTCGAATTTGATCTTTTGTGATTCCCGTTGTAATCTCTAAACCTAACTTTAGGTCAAGGAATAATTTCATGACATCCAAATACGGTTTATCCATCGGAGATTTGGCGGATCGAACGGGGTTGGCTGTGTCGGCCATTCGGTATTACGAAACCAAAGGTCTGATTGCACCGGAACGCAATGCGGGGGGCCAGCGGCGGTTTATGCGCAGCGATATTCGGCGGTTGTCGTTTATCATGATCGCACAACAATTCGGGTTTTCCCTGCCGCAGATTGAGGCGGAACTGCGCCAACTTCCAAATAGTCGCCCGCCAAACAAAACCGACTGGGCACGTATCAGCACCCGTTTTCGTGATGTTCTGAATGCAAAAATCGAAACATTGGAGCGGCTGCGTGATAATCTAGATGGCTGTATCGGCTGTGGCTGTCTGTCGCTGGATAGTTGCGCGCTTTATAACTCTGGTGATCGCGCAGGGAAGCTTGGTAAAGGACCGCGATATTTGATGGGTGATCGGCCTTAGACTATCCATTCAACCGATGAAACACCCACAAACCGTGCCAAACGATCCAATTCGGAGTGTAGTTTTGTTTGACGAGCTTCGCTCCATTTCACATCTGTTTCAGGCCAAAACCCCGTGACCCGCAGCCAACCTGCCTTTCGGTCAGTTTTCAGTTCAACCCGCCCAACAAAACGCGCGCCCTCCAACAGAGGATACACATAATACCCCCATTTTCGCTGAACCTTTGGCACAAACATCTCATTACGGTATTCAAACCCAAACAGCCGTTCCAGCCGCTTTCTATCCCTGATCGCAGGGTCAAACGGATTTATAATCCGCATTCGACTGGTCGGTTTGGCCAATTTTTCAAGCCGTTGCAAAATCTCCGGCGCAGCCAGTGCGGTTGACACTGTTCCGTTAGCGGCTTCAACTTCGATCAGTTGACGATCCCCCGCCCATTCCCGCACTTCTGCCAATTTCACAGCACCCCAAAATCGCGCAATTTCGCCATGGTTAGCCACGCCAAGGCGGTCCAATGCCGCATGGCAAAGCCACTCAATTTGCGCAGCTTCGCTTTGTTTTTCGCTATACAAATGCGCCGGAAACACGCGTTCAGCCAAATTGTAATACTTAACAAAATTCTCTCGGTAACAGGTCGCCAGCTCTCCCGCATACCACATTTTATCCAGCGCTTTTTTGTGCGGAGGACGCGCCCACATTTCACGCTTACCCTCAACCTTTGAATCAAAAGCATGCGTGGAAAGCGCACCCTCGGACGCAATCCGCGCCTTGATCTCTTTGACCTGTGATTTGCCAAGCTTCGAATCATACCACTTATTGCGCGCCACATAATCGCCCATTGTTTTGAATTGCCGCCGCCACATCGGCAAAAACCCCATCGGGATCAGGCTGGCATCATGGGTGAAATGTTCAAATAAATGCCGTTGTTGCAGCAGCGGCCAAAGCATATTTTCGCGGTAATTCTGATTGCGGCTCCACAAGATATGATGATGCGCACGGGTGACATTGCGGATGGTGTCAATCTGCACAAAGCCAAGGTTTTTGATGATCTCCATCACATCAAACGCGCCAGTTGGCGGGCCAGCCAAGCCATTGACCGACAACCACAATCGCCGCGCGTCTTGGTTATTGATTCGCAGCATCAGGGCTTAGCCATGATGCGCAGCAACCGTTTTCAGAACTGAAAACCCATACAACGCCTCAAAGCCTTTTTCGCGCCCATGGCCAGATTTCCCAACGCCGCCAAAGGGCAATTCAACCCCGCCGCCAGCGCCATAATTGTTGATAAACACCTGCCCTGCCCGCAATGCCTTGGCTATGCGCATCTGGCGCGCACCGTTGCGTGTCCAGACAGATGCCACCAGACCATAGGCTGTGCCATTGGCAATTTTGATGGCCTCGGCCTCGTCCTCAAACGGGATCAACACCTGCACAGGACCAAATATTTCATCCTGCGCGAGGGATTCTTCAGGGCCAATACCGCCATATAAAGTTGGTGCAAAATAGTGGCCGCCTGTTGGCGCACCTTTTACAATCTCAGCCTGCGCCAGAATACGTTTGGGATCAGCAGCCGCTACAAAACCTTCAACAATTGCTTTTTGCCGTGCAGAAATCAGCGGCCCTACATCCAGATCATCCACCGCCGGACCAACCCGTAATTGGCGGTATCGCTTGGCCATCATCGTGGCCAGTTTGTCATAAATACTGCGCTGCACCAAAATTCGACTAGAGGCCGAGCAGGTCTGCCCAGCATTTTGAATGCCCGCATTCACCAAAAACGGCAATGCCGCATCCAGATCAGCATCATCAAATACTACTTGAGGCGACTTGCCGCCCAGCTCCAGCGTTACCGGAATAACATTGCGCCCTGCGGCTTGTTGCACCAGCTCACCCGTCGCGACCGACCCCGTAAAGGAAATATGTTGAACGCCTTTGTGGCTGCTAAGCGCAGCACCTGCCTCTGCGCCTAACCCCGGCACAATGTTCAGCGCGCCGGCCGGAAGCCCGGCTTCAATCGCGATAGCACCTATTGCCAAGGCCGTCAGACAAGCCTCCTCCGCAGGTTTCAAAACACAGGCATTGCCCATCGCCAATGCTGCACCCACAGAGCGGCCAATGATTTGCATCGGGTAATTCCACGGCACAATATGGCCGGTAACACCATGAGGTTCGCGCAAGGTATAAACCGTATATCCATCCAAATACGGAATGGTCTCGCCATGAATTTTATCGGCCGCCCCACCGTAAAATTCGAAATACCGCGCCAAGGCCACGGCATCCGCACGGGCTTGTTTAAGCGGTTTGCCAACGTCTGCTGCCTCCAAGGCTGCCAAATGATCCACATGCCCAAGAACGGCGCGAGACATATCTGTCAGAATACGCCCACGCTCAAGCGCCGTTTTCTGGCCCCAGACCCCATTCAATGCGGCTTGCGCTGCCATAACTGCCGCGTCTATATCCGCCTGTTGTCCCCGCGCAATGCTGGCCATTTCTTCGCCAGTTGACGGGTTTTCCAGCGCCAGTATTTCGCCCCCCACCGGGTCAACCCATGCACCGCCAATCAAGCATTTATCCGTTTCAAACCAGTCTTCGCTCATGATATTTTCTCCAATTTCGGGGCCGCTGCAATGAGGGCTTTGGTATAACTGTGTTGCGGAGCGGTGAAAACCTGTTCTGTCTCACCCGTCTCAATAATTTCGCCGGATTTCATCACCATTACGCGGTCGGTAATCGCTCGGACAACGCTTAAATCATGGCTGATAAATAGATAGGACAGCCCCAGTCGATCAGATAAATCTGCCAACAGATCCAGAATTTGCGCGCGAATTGAAACATCCAGAGCCGAGACCGCTTCGTCCAGAATGATCAGTTCTGGTTTAATAATCAAAGCCCGCGCAATGGCAATACGTTGCCGCTGACCGCCGGAAAATTCATGGATATATTTATCCGCGTCCAGCGCTTGCATGCCGACCTCGATCAAAGCCTGCTCAACGGCTTGCCGCCGCTCCCCCCCTTTTGGTGCATCATCCAAAAGGTGAAACGGTTCCGCGACAAGGCGCGCAACTTTGTGGCGCGGGTTGAAACTACCGTAAGGATCTTGAAAAACCACCTGCATTTTGCGGCGCAATTCACGCGGGACTTTATACCCTGCCGTCACCGCTTGCCCGTCGATCTCGATTGTGCCCGATTGCACCGCATCCAGCCCCAGAATGGCGCGTGTCAGGGTCGATTTCCCGCAGCCGCTTTCGCCAACCAAGCCAAGGCTCTCACCGCGTTTTACAGTGAAACTCACATCATTAACCGCGCGGAGCAATGGCGGTTTGCCAAAAACCGATTTGCGCGGCAAAACGTAATCTCGCACTAAGCCCGACACCTTAAGGATTGGTGCATCCAATGGCTCGGCTTTGCGCTCAGGCACATGGCTTGAGGCCTCAAACAACGCGCGGGTATAGGGGTGGTTCATCTCGTTAAAAATCTGTTTGGTAGGGCCGGAATCAACCACCTTACCGCGCCGCATAATGACGATATGATCCGCAATATTGGCCACCACCGCCAGATCATGGGAGATCAGCAGCAAACCCATACCATCCTCGCGCACCAGTTTTTGCAGCAGGTCCAGAATTTGCGCTTGGGTGGTTACATCCAGCGCAGTCGTTGGTTCATCCGCAATCAGTAATTTGGGCCGCAGCGCAATGGCCATGGCGATCACAACCCGTTGGCGCTGCCCGCCTGACAGCTCGTGCGGATAACGCCCCAGCGGGAATTCGGCCTCGGGAAGACCCACGCGGTTCAAGGTTTCGCGGGCTATTTTCCGAGCTTCTGATTTTTTGGCCCCGCCATGAATAAGCACAGTTTCTGCCACCTGTGCACCAATGGTTTGCACAGGGTTTAGGGCTGTCATGGGTTCTTGAAACACCATACCGATATCTTGGCCACGAATGCCACACAGGTCTTTTTCTGAGCTGGTCAGCATGTCTTGGCCATCAAACATCACCTGCCCCGTTGCCAATGAGCCACGTGGCAATAACTGATTCACGCAATACGCGGTCATGGATTTGCCCGAGCCGCTCTCGCCAATGATGGCCACAATTTTACTCGCCTCAGCAGTCAGTGATACATCTCGCAGGATTTCCGTGCCGTTTATCGACAGGTTCAGGTTTTTGATTTGCAGCAGGCTCATGATCTATCCCGCCCGATTTTGGGGTCAAACAAGTCGCGCAAAGCATCCCCCATCAGGTTCAATCCCAAAACCGTCAGCACAATCGCAGCGCCCGGAAACAGCGCCAGATGCGGCGCAAATGAAACCATGGTTTGGCTGTCGGCCAGCATTCTTCCCCAGCTAGGAATGGGGGGCTGCGCGCCAAGACCGATATAAGAAAGCGCAGCTTCGGCCAAAATACCCAGTGAAAATTGGATCGTGCCCTGCACAATCAGCAGATTAAGGATATTGGGCAGGATATGTTCCGCCGAAATCCGAAACGCGCCTTTTCCCGCCACCCGCGCCGATAACACAAAATCGCGCGTCCACAGCGACAGCGCCGCACCGCGCGAAAGCCGCGCGAAAACCGGAATATTGAATATGCCAATCGCGATGATGGCATTAACCGCAGATGGTCCAAACACCGCCGTGATCAAAATGGCAATCAACAGTGCCGGAAACGCAAAAACCAGATCATTACCGCGCATGATAATTTCATCAATCAGTGACCCTTTGCGCGCCGCAGCCATTAGCCCCAGCGGCACGCCCAGCCCCATGCCAATGCCCACCGCAACCACAGCCACCGCAATTGAAGTGCGCGCGCCAACCATCAGCATCGAGAAAATATCACGCCCCAAATGATCAGTGCCAAACCAGTTCAGCGCATCAGGCGGATGCAATTTATTGGGCACATCCACGATATCGGTGGGAAACGGTGCCCAGAAAAACGACACAAATGCCGCCAGCACAAATGTCATGGCCAAGATAAAACCGATGGTAAAACCGGGCATTCTAAAGGCGGATTTCATACGCGCCTCCGCAGCCGGGGATCAACGTAAGCATAGGCGATATCGACCAGAAACGTCACCATAATAACCGCAAAAACCAACAACATCACCACCGATTCCACCACAATCAGGTCACGCTGGCTGATGGCCGTGAAAATCAGACTGCCCAGTCCGGGCAGGAAAAATAGTTTTTCGATGATGATTGCCCCCGCCATCAAAAATGAAAACTGCAAGCCAATGATGGTCAGCACCGGAATCATTGCGTTACGCAACGCATGATGTGTTATGGCCCCCCAGCGGGTGCGGCCTTTGGCGCGGGCGGTGCGCATAAAATCCTCGGAAAGGGTATCAATCAGGCTGGAGCGCATGACCCGCGCCAAAATCGACGCTTGCGGCAAAGCCAACACAAATGCGGGCAGCGTCAAAGCCTTCATCCCCAGCCAGAAATCATCCCAGCCCGGAAAACCGCCAGCGGTAAACCATTGGTATTTGATCGCCAATAATTGCACCATAATCATGGCAAACCAAAAATTCGGGATCGCCACGCCCATCTGTGTGCCCCCCATCACCATCCAATCCGCAAATGTCCCGCGCTTTGAGGCCGCAAGAATGCCAATCGGAAACGCAATCAGCGTTGACAAGCCCAGCGCATAAAACGCCAGCGGCAGCGACACCCAAAGCCGGTTTGACACCATTTCCGCCACCGGCACGCGGTAAGTATAGGAAATACCAAAATCCCCGCGCAACATGCCGGAAACCCAGTCAAAATATCGCGTGAAACCCGATTGATTAAGGCCAAGCTGTTCGCGCAAAACCTCAACAGCGTCCGGCGTTGCGTTGATGCCCAGCATATAGCTGGCGGCATCCCCGGGGATGACTTCGATGGCAATAAAGATCACTATGCTGGCCGCAATCAGGCTCAGCCCCAGTGAAATCAGACGTTTTAGGATATATCTTAGCATACCAATATTGCGGCCCACACAAAGCAGGCCGCATTGATTTTATTCAGACCAATACACAGCCGTCAGGTCGGTTGCCTGCGTCGGAGAATTTTCCCATAACCCAACGATATTTTTGTTGGCAACGCCGGTTTTGGCCAGTTGGAACAAGAACCCGTTCACATCATCCGCCGCCATCAAACGCTGAGCGTCTTGCATCAGGGCCATGCGCGCGTCGGGGTCGGTTTCTGCATTCAGGGTTTCCATCAACGCCTGATATTCAGCGCTATCATATTGGTAATAATAATCGGGGTTGGCGTAAGTGCCAAAATCCATCGGTTCGGTATGCGAAACGATGGTCAGGCCAAAATCGAGACCTTTGAACACTTCTTCAACCCAAGTGCCCCATTCCAGATTGCTGACTTCGGTTTGAATGCCAACCTCGCGCAGTTGTGCGGCGATAATTTCACCGCCGCGCCGTGCATAGGATGGTGGTGGCAGTTTCAGCGTGGTGGTAAATCCATCCGCAAACCCGGCCTCGGCCAGCAAGGCGCGTGCCAGATCAGGATCATAATTCGATTCCCCCGTCAGGTCGATATAGGCGGGATTATGCGGGGCAAAATGGCTGCCGATCGGGGTGCCATAACCAAACATTGCACCATCAATAATCGCGCTGCGATCAATTGCGTGGGAAAGCGCTTTGCGCACCAGCGGGTTATCAAAGGGTGGCATTTTGTTGTTGGTGGTCAGAATTGTCTCACCCTCGGTGGAACCAATGATGACAGTAAAACGCGGGTCCGCATCAAATTGCGGCAGGTTTTCCGGCGCCGGAAATGTCGGGAATGCATCAATATCACCGGCCATCATCGCGGCAAAAGCAGCGGTAGGATCAGAGATATATTTGATGCTCACGGTTTCCAGAATCGCCGGCGTGCCCCAATAATTCGGATTGCGAGACAGGTGAATACTGTCGCCCTGCACCCAATTGGTGAACATAAACGCGCCGGTGCCGTTGGGAGCGGTTTTGAGCGCCTCAACATCGTCGCCCTCATTCAGGATAATCGCGTCACCCCATGCCATGTTGAACAAAAACCCGCCATTCACACCATCAAGCGTGACAACAACCGTGGTATCATCTGTGGCAGAAACATCGGTAATTCCGGCAAAAAGGCCCTTTTGCGCATTGGTGCTGTCCTCGCTTCGCGCGCGGTTTAGCGAATAAACCACGTCAGATGCGGTCATCTCCGATCCGTCATGAAATTTTACACCATCATGCAGGTGAAACGTATAAGTCAGACCATCCTCGGAAATGTCCCAGCTTTTGGCCAGCCCGGCAATGACACCACCGTCTGAAGCAAACCGCGTAAGGCCTTCATAAATATTGGAATAAACTACATTATCAATTGCACCGGGCGCGCCCGCTGTCGGGTCCAGATGCGGTGGCTCCAGCTGATCACCGATATTGATATGGGTGTTTTGAGCCATTGCCATGCTGGCAGTTAGCGCCAACGCGCTTGCGCCTGTTAAGAAATATTTCATTATACTCTCCTAGTTTTGCGGGAAAGGCCCCGTCAGCAGTTCAGCAAGGGCAAGACCCATTACCTTGGCAGAGTCCAGCATATCGCTGACCTCGATATATTCATCCGGCTGGTGCGCGAGGTCCAATATCCCCGGTCCATAAGCAATACAGTTCTTCATCTTGCCGATGCGGTCAATGTGTTTTTGATCATACGTGCCGGGCGACACCACATATTGCGGTTTCTTGCCCAAGACATCCTCGATGGCTTTTGAAATGGTGGTGACCACGGGCGCATCGCGGTCTGTCATGGTGGGAAGCACACGGTGGATTTCTCGCATATCGTAACGAAAATCCGGGCGTTCGGATTTGACCTTCTCCAGAACATCACGAATTTCTGCCTCCACATCCTCAATATTTTCTTCCAGCAAAAACCGCCTATCGACGATCATTTTGGCACTGTCAGGCACGCAAGGGCTGGGCAGCCCCGTAAAGCCCTGCTCCGGTTCCGCCTGCCCTCCGTGGATAGAATTGATGTTCATTGTTGATTGTTTTGCGCCCTCTGGCACCACCGGCATTTCGGTGCGTTTTTTGGCCAAGGCCGGGAATAAACTGGCCTCCATTTCTGCCATCACAGCCCCCATATGGCGCACTGCACAATCGCCCAGAAACGGCATGGAGCCATGGGCAATACGGCCATGGGTTTCGATTTCAGCCCAAAACACACCTCGGTGGCCAAGGCATATACGGTCTTTGTTGAGCGGTTCAGGGATGATCACATGCTGCACACGTTCCGGCGAAAAATAACCTTTTTCCGACAGATATGCCACGCCGCCAAACCCGCCGGTTTCCTCGTCCGCTGTGCCCGAAATTTCAATCGCGCCAGAAAAATCTGGGTAAATTTCAAGAAACGCCTCAACCGCGATAATTGAGGTCGCCAGCCCGCCCTTCATATCACAGGCCCCGCGCCCGTATATCTTGCCGTCCTTCAGCTCTCCGCCAAAGGGGTCAAATGTCCAGTCTTTGCCGATTTCGACCACATCCGTATGGCTATTGAAATGTACGCATTGACCGGGGCGCGCGCCCTCGCGCCGTGCAATAATATTCCAGCGCGGGTACTTATCGCTATCGCCGGGGGTATCAAATGCGCGGATCAGTTCGATCTCAAAACCGCTTTTCTTAAGCCGGTCCGACAAGTATTCGCAAATTTTTCTATAATTCTCACCCGGCGGATTAAGGGTGGGAATTTGGATCAACTCTTGCGTCAGCGTAATCAGCTCATCGCGCTTTGATACAATAGTATTTAGCAAATTTTGACGTTTATCCATGGCAGCCCCCTGCGTGAGTTTTGATCAAATTTCTGCCAGTCGCAAGGGGCAGTGGTGAAAATTTTATTGGGGTTTTTACGTGCGAATACAAAAAATGCGCATAAGCTTAGACGGATTAGAAGATCAAATTATTCAAACTAACTATATCAACGAAATGGATTTCCCATGGCGAAATTACCCAAGGCAAAAGTCGAACGCATTCAAGACATGCTGAACAATCTGATGAATCCCAGCCCACCGCTGGAATTAGACGGATTATTTGGCAAAAAAACCGCAGAGGTGTTGAAGCAGCTGCAATATATCGCAAATATCAAACAATCTGGCAAAGTGGATGCAGAAACTGCGGTGGTTATCGCGCGGGTTATGAAAACTGGCAAAATTGAGAAAGAACAGCCAGCGGTTTACCTTAAAATCAACGGTAAACAGGTTGGGTATACGCAAAAACAATACGATAAAATCCATAAAGACATCGTTGCTAAGCTAAAAGCCGGGCCAGCACTTAAGATCCGTCAAAATGCAAACGCAGCAAGAGCCATTTGGAATCATTTCAACAAAATGAACAGTGATCAGTGGTTTGTAAGTTGGTGTATTGAGGCCACTCGCGGCGCAGATTTGCCAAGCGCATCAGTGATTACCAAAGCCTTGAAAGCTTCTCAAAAAATTGACGGGCATTTGAATTCCGGGAATCTCGGGAAATTTAATGCGGATTTCCCTAATGCAGAAATATTGGCCAATGAGGCTGCTTCGCAGATGTATGCCTATCAACATACCATGATTGATGGCGGCGAAAACTGGGTGATGGGGCTTCAATTCACCAAAGCTGCGTCTTTTACGTTTGTGTCGATTTTCGCCGCGCCCGTTGCCGCATCCGCGCTTGGCACCGGCGCGCTTGCCTCTGCGGTTGTGGGCAACGCGGCGGTTGCCATCACGCAATCAGCGGCCGGTGAGTTGGGCAATTTTGCTGCTGACAAAAAAGATTGGACGCCAAGTGGCGCGTTGGCCAATGTAATGATCGACGGCGGAGTGGGCGCAATTTTGGGTGTTTTTGCCAAAGGCGGCTCCGGTGGGAAATATGTTTTTGAGACCGCAGTGAAAAAGCTCGGGCCAAAGATCGCTGCTGAACAAGGCTTCAAATTTCTCAGCAAAAATACGTTAAAAAGCGTATCGGTTTATTTGATAACCGAAGGCGGAAAAGGCGCGCTTGAGGGCGCGGTCAAGGACGCCGGCCAAGCCGCCAAAAAAGACCCTAAAATGAACGGCGACAAATTTGTTGAAAACCTTGTGGTGAATTTTGCAAAAGGCGTTGCCTTGGGCAAAATCGGCAGTGTTATCGGCAAATTCGGTTCTGGGAAAATTCCCAAAAAGATTGACGATAAAATCTGGATTCAAGCGCTTAAATCACTTTCGAAATCATCCAAAGGTAAGTCATTTACGATGGATGATATTGACAACAAAACCAAAGAAATGATTGTCAAAATGATTGAGGACGCTTCTAAAAAGGCCATAGATGAGGGGGTGCAAAAGGTATTTTCAATGATGAAGGGCGCAGTCAATGCCAGCACGGTTGAGAAAAAGCTGGAGGCGGAGTTGTTTTCAGATCAACGCATGAAAGAATACATTGCGATTGCAACCAAGGAGCTGAAAAAAGCCCAGAAGAAGAAATAAAAACCAATTGGAGCGGGCGATGAGATTCGAACTCACGACATCTTCGTTGGCAACGAAGTGCTCTACCACTGAGCTACGCCCGCATCCTGCTGGTGAGGCGGAGTTATACGGATTGGCAAAAAATTCACAAGAGGAAAATCCAGTTTTTCCGGAATAAAATTCCGGACAAGGTTTGGGGAAATGAAAAGCAGGAAAATGGCGGTTTTTCAAATTTTAGCCTAAAAAAACCACGGCTGATAAATCTGTTTTCAAACGGTTCCGCGCCGCATTCTGGCACAGGCATTACGCACTTAACAGTTGGCAAACTGTATTTCACCCAGAGATTATAATTCGACATAGGCAGCGATAAAATCGCGCGGACTCTAATTTTCGAACCAAAGATTTACGAGCGCGCTTTTGAGGCACAAAAAGTGGCACTCCCGCCCTTTGGTTGGGCATGGCCTCGCTACGCTCGGCAGTGACGGGGGCTTTTCAGTCCCCTCGTGCTATCGCACTCCCCCTGAGGGTAAATCAAGGCAAGACAAGGCTATGCCAATTCCAGCAATAAATCCTTGGCATCCACCTGCGACCCTGCCGTTACATGCACAGCCTTAATCACCCCGTCGCGGTCTGCATGAATGCCCGTCTCCATTTTCATGGCTTCAATCGTTAACAGCAAATCCCCCTCAAAGACCTCCTGCCCCGCCGTTACTGCCACTGTCGAAATCAGGCCCGGCATCGGCGCGCCGATATGATTGGAATTGCCTGCTTCAGCCTTTTGGCGCTTGGCAGTTGTGGCGGCCACTTTGCGGTTTGGCACACGAATGTTGCGCGGCTGGCCGTTTAGCTCAAAAAATACCTTGGCGTTGCCATCCTCATTAGTTTCACCAATAGCTTGCAGGCGAATTTCAAGGGTTTTGCCCGGGTCGATCTCAACGCTGATTTCATCGCCGGGCTTCATGCCATAGAAAAACGTGTGGGTTGGCAAGGTGCGCACCGGGCCATAATCACGGTGGCGGCCCATATAATCCATAAATACTTTGGGATACATAAGATATCCACACAAGTCTTCGTCGTCGATCTTGAAACCCTGAAGCTGACTGGAGATTTCAGCGCGGATGGCTTCCAAATCCGCCGGTTCCATTGATAATCCGGGGCGGTCTGTATTTGGTGTTTCGCCTTTTAACACTTTGTTGACAAACGCTGGCGGAAAGCCCCCCGGAGGTTGGCCCAGATTGCCCTGCATCATATCAATGACCGAATCCGGGAACGAAACATCCATGTCGGGGTCTTCGACCTCGGCGCGCGTAATGCCCTGCGAAACCATCATCAGGGTCATATCGCCAACCACTTTGCTGGAGGGCGTGACTTTGACAATATCGCCAAACATCTGGTTTACATCCGCATAGGTTTGGGCGACCTCGTGCCAGCGGTCTTCCAGCCCCATGCTGCGCGCTTGCGCTTTAAGGTTGGTGAATTGCCCACCGGGCATTTCGTGTAGATACACCTCGGATGCGGGGGCTTTGGTGCCGGATTCAAAGGCGGCATATTGGCTGCGCACGGCCTCCCAGTAATCCGATATTTGGCGGATGGCTTTGATATCAAGGCCGGTGTTGCGCTCGGTATGGTTCAGGGCCTCAACGACAGAGCCAAGGCAGGGCTGCGAGGTGCCGCCCGAAAACGCATCCATGGCCAGATCAACCGCATCAACACCAGCCTCGGCCGCCGCCAAAATAGTGCCGGCTGCGATGCCGCTGGTATCGTGGGTATGAAAATGGATCGGCAGGCCGACCTCCTCTTTAAGCGCTTTGACCAGCACCCGCGCGGCGGCTGGTTTTAACAAGCCCGCCATGTCTTTGAGGCCCAAAATATGCGCGCCGGCGGCTTTTAGGTCTTTGCCCATATCCACATAATATTTCAGGTTATATTTGGCACGCTCCGGATCAAGAATATCGCCGGTATAACAAATCGTCCCCTCACAAACCTTGCCGGACTCGTTCACGGCATCCATGGCCACGCGCATGTTTTCCACCCAGTTGAGGCTGTCAAAAACCCGAAACACATCCACGCCGGTTTCGGCCGCCTGCGCCACAAATTTCTGCACAACATTATCGGGATAATTGGTATAGCCAACGCCGTTGCTGGCGCGCAGCAACATCTGGGTCATCAGGTTGGGCATACGCGCACGCAAATCCCGCAGCCGCTGCCACGGGCATTCTTGCAAAAACCGATAAGCCACATCAAAAGTCGCGCCGCCCCAGCATTCCATCGAGAAAAGCTGCGGCAAATTATGGCTATAGCTTTCGGCCACATTGACCATATCAATTGACCGCATTCGGGTGGCGAGCAGGCTCTGATGAGCATCGCGCATGGTGGTATCGGTAATCAACAGTTGTTTTTGCGCCAGCATCCAGTCAGCCACGGCTTGCGCGCCTTTTTCCTGCAACAAATTCCGGGTGCCGTAGGGTGCGTGGTCCCCACGCGCCGCTGGTGCAAGCGCCGCGCGCGCATGGGCCGAGGGCTTTGCCCTGCCGACAGTTTCAGGATGTCCGTTGACGGTAATATCAGCAATATAGGTCAGAATTTTGGTGGCCCGATCGCGGCGTTTCTTAAAGTTAAACAGCTCGGGCGTATTGTCAATAAAGGTAGTTGTATAGGTATCATTAAGAAATTTCGGGTGTTTTAGCAGGTTTTCAACAAAGGCAATATTGGTGGAAACGCCGCGAATACGAAATTCGCGCAAGGCCCGGTCCATCCGCGCAATCGCCATTTCCGGCGTTGGCGCCCACGCGGTCACCTTTTCCAAAAGGCTATCGTAATAACGGGTAATTACCGCGCCGGAATAGGCTGTGCCGCCATCAAGGCGAATGCCCATGCCCGTGGCGGCGCGGTAGGCAGTGATGCGGCCATAATCAGGTATAAAATTGTTTTGCGGGTCTTCGGTGGTCACGCGGCATTGCAAGGCATGGCCGTTAAGCACCACCTCGGCTTGGCTGGCTTTGCCGGTGGCCTCGGCAATGGTGGCGCCTTGGGCCAGCATGATTTGCGCGCGCACAATGTCAATTCCGGTGACTTCCTCGGTGACCGTATGTTCGACCTGAACCCGCGGATTTACCTCGATGAAAAAGAATTCTTCGGTATCCATATCCATTAAAAATTCAACCGTGCCTGCGCATTCATAGCCGACATGGGCGCAGATTTTACGGCCCAACGCACAAAGATTGTCACGTTGTTCTTGCGATAAATAAGGCGCTGGTGCGCGCTCCACCACTTTTTGGTTGCGCCGCTGCACCGAGCAATCCCGCTCCCACAGGTGATATATCTCGCCGTGGCTATCGCCTAGAATTTGCACCTCGACATGGCGCGCGCGCTGCACCAGCCGCTCCAAAAACCCTTCGCCATTGCCAAATGCCGCCTCGGCCTCGCGCCGGCCTTCTAGCACCATATCTTCCAAGGTATCCTCAGACATGATCCGGCGCATGCCGCGCCCGCCACCACCCCATGACGCCTTAAGCATAAACGGATAGCCAACCTTGGCCGCCATACGGCGCACTTCATTCATATCATCGGGCAAAACGGCTGTGGCGGGCACAACCGGAACCCCTGCTTCTACCGCAACTTGCCGCGCTGATGCTTTGTCGCCCAGCATCCGCATTGTTGCCGCTTTTGGCCCGATAAACGTAATACCGTTGGCATCACAAGCATCGACAAAATCAGGGTTTTCCGACAGCAACCCATAGCCGGGATGAATAGCATCTGCCCCGCATTCCAGCGCCACACGGATAATTTCCTCAATCGACAAATACGCCGCCACTGGTCCCATGCCTTTGCCGATGCGATAGGCCTCGTCAGACTTAAACCGGTGCAGGCCTAATTTATCCTCCTCCGCATAAACCGCCACGGTGCGTTTGCCCATTTCATTGGCGGCACGCATAATACGAATGGCGATCTCGCCACGGTTGGCTATCAGGATTTTGGAGAAGTTTTTCATGGTCGAACCTCGAATGAACAGGGGTTGATATTTACATACCTTTGGCCAGCATATATTGCAATGCACAATGAAATTTGGTTATATTGGAAAACGATTTTCACTTCAGCCTTTGCGGTATTTTTCTGCCAACCGAAGAATTGCGTTTTGCCACAACATATTTGGCCGCTAATTTTGGCTATACCGGCTTTAATCTGTTTTATCTGTGGTTTTTTATTACCAAATTCAAAGTCCAGCATCAAAAATAGAACATTTGCAGAACAACCCTTTTACATTTTCCCGATATATGCTAACCGCAAACCATGAGTGATTTTGATTTTGATGAGGCCGCTGCATTTGAAGCCGCCCCCCTTTCTGCGCAGGCAATGGCCGCGCGGCCTGCGCATTACATGAAGGGGCTGAACCCCGCCCAAAAGGATGCCGTTGAAACATTGGAGGGTCCGGTTTTGATGCTAGCAGGGGCTGGCACGGGTAAAACCAAGGCGCTTACTGCCCGAATTGCGCATTTGCTTAACACTGGCGCTGCGCAGCCCAACGAAATTCTGGCGGTAACATTTACCAACAAAGCAGCGCGGGAAATGAAGCTGCGTGTGGGCCAAAATATAGGCCGCGCGGTTGAAGGGGTGCCGTGGATGGGCACATTTCATTCGGTTTGCGTCAAGCTACTGCGCCGCCATGCGGAACTTGTTGGCCTGAAATCAAATTTCACCATTCTGGACACAGACGACCAGCTTCGCTTGCTCAAACAATTGATCCGCGCCGGAAATATCGACGAAAAGCGCTGGCCGCCGCGCATGTTGGCGGGGCTGATTGACAGTTGGAAAAACCGTGGCTGGACGCCCTCCAAAGTACCCAGCAGCTTTGCCTCGGATTATGATAATCGTGGCACTGAATTTTACGAAAAATATCAAGCCCGCCTCACCACCCTCAACGCCGTGGATTTTGGCGATTTGCTGCTGCATATGGTGCAAATATTCCAAAACCACCCCGATGTGCTGGCCCAATATCAACGCTGGTTCAAATATATACTGGTGGACGAATACCAAGATACCAATGTTGCGCAATATCTATGGCTGCGCCTGCTGGCGGCGGGGCATAAAAACATATGCTGTGTTGGCGATGATGACCAATCTATTTACGGCTGGCGCGGGGCAGAGGTGGGCAATATTCTGCGCTTTGAAAAAGATTATCCGGGTGCAAAAGTGATTAAGCTGGAGCAAAATTACCGATCAACCCCCCATATATTAGGCGCAGCAGCGGGCATCATTAGCCAAAACTCAAATCGGCTTGGCAAAACCCTGTGGACCGCTGAAACCAGCGGCGAAAAACTCCGCCTGATTAGCCATCAGGATGGCGAAGAAGAAGCCCGCTGGATTGGCGAGGAAATCGAGGCTTATCAGCGCGGCACCCGCCAGCTTGACCCCATAAATCTAAACGCTCAGGCCATTCTTGTGCGGGCCTCCTTCCAGATGCGCGCCTTTGAGGACCGGTTTCTGAGCATCGGCCTGCCCTACCGCGTTATTGGCGGGCCTCGGTTTTACGAGCGTATGGAAATCCGTGATGCCATGGCCTATTTTCGTGTGGTTGTCAGCCCTGATGACAGCTTGGCTTTTGAACGTATTGTCAACACACCCAAACGCAGCCTTGGCGAAAAAGCCCTGCAAACTATTAATATTGTGGCGCGCAATAACGGTGTTTCGATGTTTGAAGGCGCGCGCATTACCGTGGCCGAAAAACACCTGCCGGCGCGGGCCTGCAAAACCCTTGGCACACTGGTGCAGGGGTTTGACCGTTGGTCGGCGCAAATGCATGCCAAAGACCTGACCCATATGGAATTGGCTGAGGTTATTTTGGATGAATCCGGCTATACCGATCATTGGAAAAACGACAAATCCATCGAGGCCGCTGGCCGTTTGGAAAACCTCAAGGAATTGGTCAAAGCGCTGGAACAATTTGAAAATCTGCAAGGGTTTCTGGAACATATTTCCCTGATTATGGAAAATGAACAGGATGACAGCACCGAAAAGGTCAGCATCATGACCCTGCACGCCTCCAAGGGCCTTGAATTTCCCTGCGTGTTTTTGCCGGGCTGGGAGGACGGGCTTTTCCCCAGCCAGCGCACCATGGATGAAAGCGGGCAAAAAGGCGTCGAGGAAGAACGGCGGCTGGCTTATGTGGGCATCACAAGGGCTGAGGAAATCTGCACCATCAGTTTTGTATCCAACCGCATGATTTACGGTAAATGGCAATCCAGCATGGCTTCGCGTTTTATTGATGAATTACCCCCAAAACATGTGGAGGTATTAACCCCGCCTAGCCTGCAAGATGGCGGATACGGCGCAGCCTCGCCTTTGCAACAACGGGTGGCCAATGCCGATGTGTATAATTCACCCGGCTGGAAACGCATGGCCGCCAACAGCATCCGCCCGAATCGCCGCCGTGGCGCTGTGATTGACGCTCAGCCTATTTCGAATTTTCAGCTGGAAGAACGGGTTTTTCACCAGAAATTCGGCTATGGCACGGTGATAGAGATAGAGCAAAACAAACTGACCATCGCGTTTGAAAAGGCCGGTCTCAAAAATGTTTTGGCCGATTATATTACCCGACCTGACGATGTTCCGTTTTAGAACAATGTCCATCCAGAACAATCTTAAGGCGAATGGCGACGATGGAAACCCATTATGGCCATTTATAATATACCCGCCAATTTTAGCGGCATCCCATCCTCAGAAAACAAACAAATACAACATAGTGTAACTGACTACCGCTTAAGGGTTGATTGCATTTGAATATTCTATAGTAACACTCCAAATTCATCCTATTCGTGTCGGAGAAACCAATGCGTCCTTTTGCATACCTGTTTGTGCTTGCCAGTTTTATTCTTTCTTCTAATGGAATTTTGGCACAAGAAACCGAAAACGACCCCCCAAAAATTGCCTTTCTATATATCTCCTCTGCAAGCGATCCAACCGGTTGGACCCGCCAACATGAACGGGGCCGTCGCTCTGCTTCTGCCTTTT
>CAZCDC010000003.1:0-68074 GCA_964497195.1 uncultured Rhodobacterales bacterium
CCAAAAGCAGGCTCTCCCGCCCTTCGGTTGGGCATGGCCGAGCGTTGCTCGGCCTTAGGGGGTCTTCGCCCCCATGTTTATCAGCACCTTGGTTTTCTGTTATTAATTGGCCCGCATAATTTGGCTAACGGGGACAATTTGTACACGTTCAGCACCCGAGCTCGCAAGCCATTCCAACAATGCCTGAATGGTTGTTTCGCGGGTACGCGCATAAATTATGGCGCTGCCGCTGGTTTGGGCTGTCAAAGTTGCGCGATCCAGCGCGCTTTTTATCGCTGCAACGTCCGGATTTTCATCAATTATCCGATGCACACTGCCAAACGGTTTGCCGTAAAACTTCGCCAGATTACCAGCATTTTGATCTCCGGCCCCTGCAAAGGCAATGGTTCCGATACCATTCACTGCCGCAGTTTCAATCATAATTTGTGTGGCGCGGCTGTCATTCATAACCCCGTTTGAGGTGCTGTCTATCACACCAATCGACGCCGGTACGTTGCTAATGAACCCGTTAATTTTCTCACTCAACGTTGCGTCAATGACCATATCATTGGGTAGCAAAGTCAAAACTTCAAAACCATTTTCGCGAAAGCCCCGCGAAATTTGTGGGTCAAGATTGGTTCCGGCAACCGCAAAATTCAGGGGGATATTTGCATCAAATAAACGTTGTAAAGATGCTTCCAGCGTATCCTCAAACACAATTGCCAGCATTGGCAAATCTATGTCACGGGTAAAAGGAACCGAAAAAACATCGAATGCTTCACCCGAATCTGCGTCAGGTAAAGTTGGCGCAACTTCTGGTGCGGCAGCTATTTCGGGTTCCGGCGCCACGACAGCTGGCGCTGGTTCAGGCACAGGCGTAACCACGGGGTTTGCTTCAACCGCGTTTTCACTGCCATCACCAATATCCGGAACATCAGCGCTTTGCGTGGCAACAACTGGCTGTGCAATGGGGGCTGATGTATCTAGTTGCGCACTTGCACCAACATTTGGCACCGAATCAGAATCGCCACCAACGCTAATGCCGGAATCATCTGTGCTGCCCGGTCCCACGTCAAATGCTTGGGGCGCGGTTTGAACTGGGTTGTCCATTGCAGCAATTGGCGCCTCTTCTTGCAGTGGAAATACCACAGATAACCCAAGAAAAATAACGGTAGACAGGACCAGACCATAGATAACGCCGCGAAAAAATCCGCCACCCTTAATGCTTCGATTAGCCATAGTCTTAACCTTTATTTATCCAGTTGATCGGGCTTTATCTTCAATAGCCTAACCTGTTAATATCACTATAACGCGCAATTGATATGCATGCAGCCCCCAAGTTGAACTTTCTTATGAAAGACCACAAATGTTACTTTTGATCGATAATTACGACAGCTTTACTTATAATCTGGTGCATTACTTGGGCAGTTTGGGCGCAGATATTGTGGTAAAGCGTAATGATGCATTGACTGTTCAAGATGCCATAGCCCTCAAACCGTCAGCAATATTGTTGTCACCCGGGCCTTGTGATCCTGATCAAGCCGGGATTTGCCTGGGGTTGGTAAATGCCGCTGCAGAAACCAAAACACCGTTGATGGGGGTTTGTTTGGGGCACCAAAGTATTGGGCAAGCGTTTGGGGGGAAAGTTGTGATGGCTGATGCCATTATGCACGGTAAAATGGGCAGTATTCAACACACAGGCAAAGGGGTTTTTGCCGATCTTCCCAGCCCGTTTCAGGCCACACGTTACCATTCCCTAACGGTTGATCCCGTCACCCTGCCCGATTGTCTTGAAGTTACGGCAAAGGTTGAGGACGGGACAATAATGGGGTTGCAACATCGCGAACTGCCTATTCACGGCGTACAGTTTCATCCTGAATCAATTGCCTCGGAACATGGGCACAAGTTGCTGCAAAACTTTCTTGATATGACGTTGGAGCTGGCATGAGCAATATCTTAAAACCCATCATTGCCAAAGCGGTCGATGCACCATTATCGCGCAGTGACGCAGAACTTGCCTTTGCCGAGATCATGGATGGCAACGCCACGCCCAGCCAGATTGGCGGGTTTTTAATGGTTTTGCGCACAAGGGGCGAAAGCGTTAACGAATATGCTGCTGCCGCAGGGGCCATGCGTAAGCGTTGCAAAAAGGTAAATGCACCTGAGGGCGCCATGGATATTGTTGGCACGGGCGGCGATGGGAAATCTACTTTGAATATCTCCACCGCGACCGCTTTTGTGGTTGCAGGCGCTGGTCAGGTGGTGGCCAAACACGGCAACAAAAATCTGTCCAGCAAATCAGGCACTGCGGATGTTCAAACCCAAATGGGTGTCAACGTAATGGTTGGCCCAAAGGTTGTTGAGGCAGCGCTAAAGGGTGCCGGCATTGGTTTCATGATGGCGCCGATGCACCATCCGGCGACGCGGTTTGTGATGCCGGCGCGCCAAGAACTGGGCACGCGGACTTTGTTTAACATCCTTGGGCCACTGACCAATCCGGCCGGTGTAAAAAGCCAACTGACAGGTGCGTATTCACGCGATATCATACGGCCAATGGCCGAAACCCTGCGGGAACTTGGCAGCGAGGCGGCGTGGCTGGTGCATGGCGGCGACGGCACGGATGAATTATCAATTGCTGGCGTAAGCTATGTGGTTGAATTGAAAAACGGCGAGATATCGGAATTTGAAATCACGCCTAGCGATGCCGGCCTGCCAGTTCATCCGTTTGCAGATATTATCGGCGGCACACCCGCGCAAAATGGCGCAGCGTTTCGGGCCTTGCTGAATGGTGAAAGTAGTGCCTATCGTGATGCTGTATTGCTGAATTCGGCAGCGGCATTAAAGATTTCAGGCAAGGCAAGTGATTTACAAATGGGCGTCGAAATGGCCATCAAAAGCATCGACAGTGGCGCAGCGTTACGTTGTATTCAAACGCTGGCCAAAATTTCAAACGAGGCAATAAAATGAATGTTCTTGATAAGATCAAAGCGTATAAGCTGGAAGAAATTGCCAGCAAAAAAACCACAGCTTCTTTGGCTGATGTGGAAGCAATGGCCCGCACGCAAACACCTGTGCGTGGCTTTTATGATGCACTTGTGCGGGCCGGAAATGGCGGGTATGGCCTCATTGCCGAAATCAAAAAAGCCAGCCCGTCAAAGGGGCTTATTCGCGCTGACTTTGAGCCTGCGGCATTGGCGGCAGCATATGAACGCGGCGGCGCGACCTGTCTTTCGGTGTTAACCGATACACCATCATTTCAAGGTGCGGATGCATTTTTGGTTGAGGCCCGCGCAGCGACCAGCCTGCCCGCGCTTCGCAAAGATTTTATGTATGACACATATCAAGTAGCAGAGGCCCGCGCCTTGGGGGCGGATTGCATATTAATTATTATGGCCAGCGTTGAGGATACTCAGGCTGAGGAACTGGAAGCCGCTGCGCTTGACTGGGGCATGGATGTATTGATCGAGGTACATGATTTGCCAGAGCTTGAGCGTGCTGCACGGCTGAAATCCCCGATGATGGGCATTAATAATCGCAATTTAAAAACCTTTGAAACCTCGCTTGATGTTACCCGCGATCTGGCCAACCATGTGCCTGCTGGTCGCATGATAGTTGGCGAATCCGGCCTGTCAGACCGTCATGATCTGGCAGCATTGGCCCGATACGGCGTGCGTAGTTTTTTAATAGGCGAGAGCCTGATGCGCCAAACAGATGTCGAGGCCGCCACCCGCGAAATCCTTTCATCCCCTTGGTCACCGGAGGCTGCGTAATGTCTGATTTAACCCATTTTGACAGCAAAGGCGCCGCCCATATGGTGGATGTTTCCGAGAAGGAAATCACCAGCCGCGTGGCCATTGCCAAAGGCTTTATTTCCATGAAGCCAGATACATTGGAACTAGTTTCCGGCGGCTATGCCAAAAAAGGTGATGTCATTTCTGTGGCACGTCTGGCGGGTATTATGGGTGCAAAAAAGACCCATGACTTGATCCCGCTTTGCCATCCTTTGGCGATCTCCAAGGTTGCGGTAGAATTATCCGTGAATGCGGAAAAATGCGGCATAGATATCGCGGCCACTGTTAAAAACACCGGCCAGACCGGCGTGGAAATGGAAGCCCTGACCGCTGTAAGCGTTGCCGCTTTGACGGTCTATGACATGCTCAAAGCCGTCGATAAAGCTATGGTGATTTCCGATATCAGGCTTGTACTCAAGGACGGCGGGAAATCTGGTTTGTTTGAGGCTGAATGATGATATCCGTTAGCGAAGCATTAGCGCGTGTGCTTGCGCTATGCCCCCCAACCGACACTGAATTGGTACCTATTGTTCACGCGAACCATCGGGTTCTTGGCAAAAACGTGTCGGCGCAACGTGACCAGCCGCCTTTTGATGCGTCAGCGATGGATGGGTATGCCATGCAACGCAGCGATGTTTCATTAGGGGCAAGGCTGAAAATCATCGGCGAATCTCCGGCGGGGGGAGGATTTGAAGGGGTTGTTACAGCTGGTACAGCAGTGCGGATATTTACGGGCGGCTGCGTGCCAATGGGCGCAGATATTGTCCTTATGCAGGAAAATGTTCTACGCGCCAAAGATGTGATGACCATTACAGATTTGCCCTCCGGCAGCGCGCATATTCGCAACAAAGGCTCGGATTTCAAAATCGGTGACAATATAAGCGCGCCGCGCCGCTTAAATCCGGTTGATATCGGGCTGCTGGCCTCTATGAATATCGCCGAAGTTCCCGTTGCCAAAAAGCCGGTTATTGCAGTGATTGCTACGGGGGATGAACTGGTTTTGCCAGGCGAAACACCCGGGCCTAGCCAGATAATTTGTTCAAATAATTATGCGATCAAAGCTGTTTTGGAGGCACAGGGCGCGATTGTGCGGTTGCTGCCAATTGCGCGGGATAATCCGGCCAGCCTAAAACAGGTTTTCGCGCTGACGGACGGCGCCGATATGGTTGTGACCATTGGCGGCGCTTCGGTTGGGGATTATGATTTGATCAACCCGATGGCGGCCGAATTGGGGTTGAAGCTGGATTTTTATAAAATTGCAATGCGACCAGGAAAGCCGTTGATCGCGGGGAAATTGGGGGATATTCCGATGATTGGCCTGCCGGGGAATCCGGTTTCCTCGATGGTTTGCACACAGATTTTCTTGCGGCCAATGGTTGATAAAATGCTAGGGCTAAACGCACACGCCCTGCCGCGAATAACCTGCGAACTGGTTGTTCCTGTTGGTAAAAATGGGCCGCGTGAGCATTATATGCGCGCCAATGTTTTAAGCGGGATGTGCACGGTGGCAGATAACCAAGACAGCGGTGTTATGTCGGTTATGGCGCAATCCAACGCCTTGCTGGTACGTGCGCCGAACGCACCCGAATTGGCGGCGGGTGAAACGGTTGAATGTGTTCTTTTATAGAAAATGTTTGACACAAAACAGGAACACATATAGAACGTTAACAAGGGTGAACCGCGAAAGGGATTGCTATGTTGACGAAAAAACAACTCGATTTGCTGAAATTCATTCATAAACGTGTGCAATCTGAGGGCGTACCGCCCTCTTTTGATGAAATGAAAGAAGCATTGGATTTACGGTCAAAATCGGGCATTCACCGGCTGATTACAGCATTGGAAGAACGTGGTTTTGTGCGGCGTTTAGCGCATCGTGCACGGGCCATTGAAATCATCAAATTGCCAGAAGCAATGGGGCGTGGCGGGTTTCAGCCCTCGGTCATTCAGGGATCAAAAGCTGATACGCCTTCCGCAGCGATTGATATCCGGATGGATAGTTTTGAGCTGCCGGTAATGGGCAAAATTGCTGCGGGTACGCCGATTGAAGCTATTCAACACGTTTCTCGTAATATAGCTGTGCCTGGGTCAATGCTGACCACCACCGGCAAGCATTACGCGCTTGAAGTCAAAGGCGATTCAATGATCAATGCGGGTATCAATAGCGGTGATATTGTGATTATCCATGAACAGATTGATGCTGAAAATGGTGACATTGTTGTGGCCTTGATCGAAGACCAAGAAGCAACCTTAAAACGGTTGCGTCGACGCGGATCTACCATTGCATTAGAGGCCGAAAACCCAGCTTACGAAACCCGGATTTACCAACCTGATCAGGTAAAAATTCAGGGCAAGCTGGTGGGGCTTATTCGTACTTATTGATAGGGATGGCCTGCATTATTCCATGGCCGCTGCGGAAATTCCGGCGCGGCAAGGCGCAAGTTTGGCACAGCTTCAACAATGTCTATTGCTATTGCACCTGTGGAAAATGCATTTTTTCCAATAAAGTAACACCCTCCGGGCGGTGGATTTTCCCATTTTGGCGCAACAAAAATTTCATTGTCTGCGCATGACATATCAAAAGGTTTTGATCTTTCTAAAACCAACACCCATCCATCCCGTAAATTCGCGGTTGTTCGGGTTTCATCATATGACAATCCTTCACGTTGATTAGCATCAAACTGCAATATTCCGTCACCATCATTTTCAAGCCATGAGCCAGCAGCAAAACGGTATGCTTTGTCCTTGTTTAACACGCGCCCCTCAGCCGTAAGGACCCCCAACAGTGATCCGTTTTGATCTATCAAAACCAATGGTCGAGAGGTTTGTGACCAAAATGCAATTGCAACACCAAAAAGAACAAGCCCCGAAACACGAAACCAGCCTTGAACCAAGAAAAATAAACATCCAGCAATGGCAACCATTGGCAAAACAAAACCGGCCGCAGATTTAACCAATGTGACTGCATTTGGTAAAGTAGCAAAATATTCTGCGACCGCCAATATCCAACCAACGCCCTGCCCCATTAGCCAAAACGCTGGTTCCTGCCAGCCAAAAACTGACAAAACTCCGGCAACTACCGCCGCTGGCATTACCACCATCCCCATCACCGGCACCGACAATAGATTTGCCGCAAGGCCAAAATTTGATAACTGATTAAAATGATATGCAGAAATCGGCGCGGTCGCCAACCCTGCCACAGTTGAGGTTATTACCAGTGCAACAAAAGGCATAAGCCGCGCAAAACGCCCGTAACGCGCTTCTTTCCACCAGTTTTTTCGGCGCAGCCAATCAAAAACCCCGATCAGCGCGGTTGTGGCGGCAAAAGACATCTGAAAACCAGCCCCGTTCAGGCTCTCGGGGCGCGCGATAAGCACAATCATTGCGGCCAGCGCCACCGCGCGCAGGGTAAAGGCCGGCCTGTCCAGCATCACTGCTACCAAAACCACAGCGACCATAATAAACGACCGCTGCGTAGCCACGCTACTCCCCGAGATAAACAAATAGGCCAACCCGGCGGCCAACGCCGCAACCGCCCCCAGTTTTTTTGCCGGAAAATACAGCACAGCACGTGGAAACAGCGCCATACCATACCGCACAATCATATAGACAAACCCGGTTAGCAAACCCATATGCAACCCCGAAATTGCCAGTAAATGTGCCAAATTTGACGCACGCAGCTGGCCAAGAACATCAGGATCAATTCGGCGACGCTCACCGGTCAGGATTGCCGCAGAAAATGCGCCGTTCTGGCCGCCGATCATCTCGGAAATATGGGTGGATATTTGCACCCTAACCTGCATCAACCACAGGCCTGTATCAGCATAGGGCCGCATTTCAAGTACCGGATTTCGCGTAAACCCAACCCCGCCGATTTGGGAAAACCACGCCATTTGACGAAAATCAAAGCCCCCGGGTTCAACCGGCGATCCAGGGGGTGACATGTTTGCCACCATATTTACGCGCATTCCCGGATGCAAAATCTGATCGGGAACATACCCAAACAGCGACACCCGCACCCGTTCCGGCGTTTTTGAATACCGTAAATCCGGCATGACAACCCTGTCCAATGTCAAACGTTGCGCGCCACTGCTGGATCTATCGATTTTGACAATACGCCCCTCAACTGGACCATAATACCTGAACTCAAGAATCGGCGCCGCAATCGAAAAACTACGATATGTGGCGCAAAGATAACCGGTTGTTAGTAATAATAATGTCAAAACGGCAACACGAAAAATACCCTGAACAAGAATCGCACCAATCGCAGCCATTACCGAAACAATTCCCAAAGGCACAAGAATATTCAGCCGTGGCTCAAACGGAAGGAAAAAATACAACCAAATGCCAGTTGCAAAAAATGCCGGGCACCACAAAATCAGGTTGTGGCGTTGCCGCTCCCATTCCGTTTCGATCCAAGTTTTCACAGGCTTACTTGTCCTCACCCCAGGCTTCGCTTAATACCTTTTTAACTTTAGGTTTTTATGGTTTCTGAAAGGTTAATGTGATGTCCACAAATGCCCCCGTTGTTACGCGCTTTGCGCCCTCTCCCACCGGATATTTACATATCGGAGGCGCGCGCACGGCGCTGTTTAACTGGCTGTTTGCCCGTCACCATGGCGGCAAATTTCTGTTGCGTATTGAAGACACAGATCGCGCCCGCTCCACTCCTGAAGCAACCGAAGCAATTTTTGCATCGATGAAATGGCTGGGCTTGGATTGGGATGATGAAGCCGTAAGCCAGTTTGACCAAATCGTGCGCCACCAAGAAGTAGCCGCAGAAATGTTGGCGAATGGCACAGCCTATCGCTGTTATGCCACCAAAGAAGAAATCAATGATTTCCGCGAAAAGGCCCGCGCAGCCAAGCAACCACCGCTTTTTCAATCGCCCTGGCGTGACGCGACAGAAACACGGGATTTGCCTTTTGTTGTACGGCTAAAAGCCCCCAAAACCGGCGAAACTATCATTGATGATCAGGTGCAGGGGCGGATTTCGTGGAAAAACGAAACGCTGGATGATCTGGTATTGCTGCGTTCGGATGGCACGCCAACTTATATGTTGGCGGTTGTGGTTGATGATCATGATATGGCCGTGACCCATGTTATTCGCGGCGATGATCATCTGACAAACGCCGCACGCCAAGCATTGATTTATCAAGCCATGGGCTGGGATATTCCGGTGTTTGCCCATGTGCCGATGATCCACGGCGATGACGGTAAAAAATTGTCCAAACGCCACGGCGCGCTTGGGGTCGAGGAATATCGTGACATGGGCTATCCGGCTGCCGCAATGCGCAACTATCTGGCGCGACTGGGCTGGAGCCACGGCAATGATGAATTTTTTACCACCAAACAAGCGATTGAGTGGTTTGGCTTTAAAACCATGGGGAAATCCCCTGCGCGGTTTGATTTTAAAAAACTGGGGAACCTCTCTGGCCAGCATATCCGAGCCATGGATAATGCGGTTCTTACAGAAGAAATCGCTGATTTTGTTGCGTCGCAACATCACCCATTGCTAACAGATCAACAAAAAACGCTTTTTCGCGAGAATATGAATGACCTAAAAGAACGCGCCAAGACATTGCCGGAACTCATTGTAATGGCATACTATTTCCTTGGAAGTCGCCCCTTTAAGCCTGATGCCAAAGCTGCACCACTGCTCAATTCAGTATCCCGTGGTATGCTGAATCGTTTGACTTCGCGCTTGCGAGATGGTACGTGGAGTGCAGAATTTCTTGAGGCTGAAATTCGCAATTTTGCTGAGGCTGAGGATATGAAGCTTGGCCAAATTGCACAGCCTCTGCGGGCTGCCCTGACAGGGCGAACCGTATCGCCCAGTGTTTTTGACATGATGGTCACGCTTGGAAGACAAGAAACAATCGCCCGGTTGGAGGATGTCTCTACCTAAGGCATAGCGGTTCGCCGTCTGTGTCTGACCGGGCTTTTTGCGGCAATGCCGCTTAATAATGCGCGAAAGCGCGGGAAAGGTCAGAATATGGCGCATGACGTAAAATCTATGGCAAAACTAATCATCGGCGATGATGAATATGAATTGCCGGTTTATTCCCCGACTGCGGGGCCGGATGTTTTGGATATCAGCAAGCTGTACGGCAAGGCTGATGTGTTCACTTATGATCCTGGTTTTACGTCTACTGCCGCCTGCGATTCTGCAATTACCTTTATTGATGGCGCCAAGGGCGAATTGCTTTATCGCGGCTATCCAATTGACCAATTGGCCGAAAAATCACATTTTCTCGAAGTTTGCTACCTGTTGCTTTATGGTGAATTGCCCGACGCAGCTAAGCTAACCGATTTTGTGCAGCGCGTTACGCGCCACACCATGATACATGATCAAATGGGTGCGTTTTTTCGCGGTTTTCGCCGCGATGCGCACCCGATGGCGATCGTTTGCGGTGTGGTTGGTGCTTTGTCGTCGTTTTATCACGATTCCACCGATATTTCAGACCCCGAGCAACGCGAAATAGCTTCCATTCGTTTGATTGCCAAAATTCCGACCATCACCGCATGGGCCTATAAATATTCGGTTGGACAGCCGTTTGTTTATCCGCAAAATGATCTGGATTACGCGTCAAATTTCCTGAACATGTGTTTTGCGGTTCCAGCAGAACCTTACGTGGTTGATCCAATATTATCGCGCGCTATGGACCGGATTTTTACACTACATGCCGACCATGAACAAAACGCATCCACCTCAACCGTGCGGCTTGCCGGTTCTTCGGGTGCCAATCCGTTTGCCTGCATCGCTGCTGGTGTTGCCTGCCTTTGGGGCCCTGCCCATGGCGGCGCCAACGAGGCTGCGTTAAGCATGCTGCGCGAAATTGGCACAGTTGATCGCATTCCCGAATATATCGCGCGTGCCAAAGATAAATCGGACCCGTTCCGCCTGATGGGCTTTGGCCACCGCGTTTACAAAAACTTTGATCCGCGCGCCAAGGTGATGAAAGAATCGGCTGACGAAGTGTTAAGCCTGATGGGCATTGAAAATAATCCAACCCTGCAAGTCGCCAAAGAACTGGAACGTATTGCGCTTAGTGACCCTTATTTCATTGAGAAAAAGCTGTATCCAAATGTGGATTTCTATTCCGGTATTATTCTGGATGCGATGGGTTTCCCGACCTCGATGTTCACGCCGATCTTTGCGCTGGCCCGCACCGTGGGCTGGATTGCCCAGTGGAAAGAGATGATTTCAGACCCAACCCAAAAAATCGGCCGCCCGCGCCAGCTTTATACGGGTGAGACATTCCGCGATTATACGGATGTCGAAAATCGCTAATAAATTACGCCGGAGCCAGTCTCCGGCGTTTTTATTTGAGCTGCGCCAACACTGATTTTGCAGCGCGCAGCCCCGGGTTTTCACCACCCCGCCCCAATGCTTCAATTGCCTGATGGCCAATTTTTATCTGGGCTTTGCGCGCTTGTGGATCATTTAGCAGCTCAAGCATTTCGCGGCTCAGGTTTTTAACGTTGCAGTTTTTTGAATGGAATTCCGGCACCGATTTCGATTCTGTCAACAGATTTACCAGCGTAAAGGAAGGCGCCAGCATCGCACGTTGCATTATCCAGGCCGACAAAAAATTGACCTTATAGCCAATTACCATCGGCACACCTGCGGCAGCAAGTTCAATGGAAACAGTTCCAGACGCTGCCAAGGCCAGCTCTGACGCGGCAAAACAAGTGCGTTTTTGCATCGCGGCTTCGTTGACGTTTATGTTCTCTGCTGTCAACAAAATAGCATTCAGTCCAGCATTTTTCAACTGCTCCCGAAGCGGTACCAGCAAATGCTCTGATGCTACTGGAATTGCAAATTGAACTGTTGGTATTTTTGCTTGAATTTTTTTTGCTGTTTCAAAGAAAATCGGCGAAAGACGTTTGATTTCACTGTTACGCGAACCGGGCAAAATTGTGATTAATCGCGTATTATCGTCAAGATTGTGCGTTGCTCTAAACGCAACAATTTCTGCATCATTGGGCTGAATTTCGGCAACCAACGGATGACCAACAAAATCGCAACTTATACCAGCCTTTTCCATATAAGGCGGCTCAAACGGCAGCAATGCCAAAACATGATCCACATGCGCAGCCATTTTTTGCGCGCGCTCGGGCCGCCATGCCCACACTGTGGGGGCTACATAATGCACGGCTGGAGCGGTGATTTTACCTCGCAAAGCGGCGGTAAGACGTAGGCAAAAACCGGGGCTGTCGATGGTGATCAAAATATCAGGCTGCGCAGCAATCACGGCCTCAATCGTTTCATTCAGGCGGCGTTTTAGGCTGCGCCATTTCGGCAATAGTTCCAACAGCCCAAACAATGACAATTCATGCATGGGAAACTGGCTTTTCATGCCCTGATCTTCCATCAAAGGGCCTGCAATACCTTGAAATTCCACCGCAGATCCATGGGTTTCGCGTATAGCTTTTATTAATGCTGCGCCCAATCGATCGCCTGAGGCTTCGCCCGCAACAATAAATATTCTGAGCGGGGCTATCAAAGCTCAAGCCCCAAAAGGAAAAGCCCCAGTTGATCTGCTTTGGCTATTGTTTCCTCCAACCCCAGAATTAGCGCGCCACCTGCGGTCACGACCACGCCAGAAAGCCCGGCTTTATGTGCGAGTTCAAACGTATCAGGCCCAATTGCCGGTAAATCAACGCGCCAATCCTGGCCAGGTTTTGGTGCCTTTACCAACACGCCTTTTGCACCAGTTTTTTCAGGTAATCTATGCGGGTTTTCTGTCACAAAACGCAGCATTGCATCCGTACCTTGAATGCTTTCCAAGCCCAGACAAATGCCTTGCGCGACAACAGCCCCCTGCCCTACATCCGCAATACCAAGCGCGGCAATTATACTTGTGGCGCGCTCAATATCGAGCTGGTCAGCGTCGGATGGCCCGGCTTTGGTCATCACGCCATTAGGTGCCAACAGTGATTCCAATAAGTGATGCGCGCCGATCACGTCAAATCCTTCGGCCTCAAAAAGGGCAGATACAACAGCCAACGTACCACCATCGCCAGATTTCAGCGCTTTCATCACCACAGGTGCGAGCCGTAGGCCCGTTGAATCAAACTTTAGCGGGTTAAGCTGGGGTCGGCCCATGCCGCCTGCCATCGTGATTTGCGTGACTCCTGTTTTTTGCAATGCTTTAAATAATCGACCCGGTTTCTCAAAAATTGCTGTTTGCACCGGGTGTTTTGCGGTCCAATCCGCTGAAATACCCTCAAACAACACAATTATATAGTCAAGTTTGCGTCGCACGCATTCCTCAACCAACAGGCGTGGCAACACGCCATTGCCTGCAATTATCGCAATTTTTCCGTTTATGTCGAGAGTCATTTATGTGGCTTTCGGTGTGCAAAATGAACGGTCGGAATCTGTCAAAATGAAATCAACAATTTCCTGTATCGCCGCGCCATCCGCTTGGCTGTCACGCACAGTTTCTACCCTTTGGGTTAATGTGCCTGTGCCACTAAAAATATTTTTGAATGCAGCGCGTAGTTGATGTATTTGGCTTCGATCCATGCCCGCACGTTTTAAACCAACAAGATTAAGCCCTGCCAGACCTGCGCGCTCCGAATTGACAGCGCCATACGGAATGACATCCGCCACAACCATGCTAAGCGCGCCAATTATCGCAGATTTCCCAATACGGCAATGCTGATGCACCCCAACCATGCCGCCCAAAATTGCGTTATCCCCAATGCTGACATGCCCCGCCAAAGAGCAATGATTAGCCATCACAACCCCGTTGCCAACCTTACAATCATGGCCCACATGGCTGCCAAGCATCATCAGACAATCATCGCCAATACGCGTTAGGCCACCGCCGCCTTTGGTCCCGGGATTGATTGATACGCTTTCACGGATCATATTGCGCTTGCCAATAATCAATCGGGAAATCTCTCCGTCAAATTTCAAATCCTGCGGCTGAGAGCCAATAGAGGCAAATTGCCAAATCTTGGTGCCTTCGCCAATTTGGGTTTGTCCTTCAACCACTACATGACTGGTCAGAATCACATCTTGATGAAGGGTTACATCAGGCCCGACAATGCAAAATGGGCCAACCGCGCAACCGGCCATTATCACCGCGCCATCCGCAACTATCGCGGAGGCATGGATTTGTGCATTTGGATCAATGCTCATCGGCTATTCAGCTTTTGGAATAATCATCATTGCGGAAAATTCGCTTTCAGCAACAATTTTTCCATCAACCTTACCTTCTCCCCAAAATTTCCAAACCTTACCACGGTGCTGGATCACCTTTACATGCAATTCCAGCACATCACCCGGCTGGACAAGTTTGCGAAATTTGGTTTTGTCCATCGACATAAAATAAACCAAAGGTTCAACATCACCAAGATCAAGGGTTTTGACAACAAGTGCAGAGGCGGTTTGCGCCATTGCCTCAATGATTATAACGCCCGGGAAAATCGGCTTTGAAGGGAAATGCCCTTGAAACATTGGTTCGTTAATAGATACATTTTTAATGCCAATTGCGCTTTCGCCCAAAATACAATCAACCATTTTATCAACATAGAGAAAGGGGTAACGGTGCGGTAGCAAAGCCATTATGTCATTAATATCCAACGAAAAAGGCGTTTTATCAAATTCAGTTTTAGTCATTTTATGTCCTGTTTAATTGCCCAGATCAATCATCTCCGGGTTTTCTTCATAAGCCTTATCAAGCAATGCAATTGTTTCCAGCGTTATATCCAAATTCTTGTCAAATAACAGGACATTTCGTCGATCCAATATCGCAGCGGCACCATATTTTTGAATTAGCTCCCCAAGCTGAGGTACGATAAATTGAAAAAATGCGCGGCGCCTTGCCTCTATGCGGGTCAAATGTGCTTCATCGCGGCTGGTTTGCTCAGCTCTTGCGGCCTCAACTTTGATATTAAACGCATCTGCAAGAAGTCGAAAATCCTCATTTGAAAGGACCAGACGCTGGGTTGTCAATTCTGCTTCTTCAGCTTCAAATAGCTGAGTTGTCTGTCTGCCCAGCTCCAATATGGCGGCTTGTTCGCTTTGCTCCAGTGCCAAAATAGCTTGGCCAAGTTGCGACCGTATTAACAATGCCGGCTGGTCCAACACCAATATGCTGCCAGAGCGCAAAGTTTGAAATTGCGCCCAACCCATGCTACCCGAAAGGCATAAGACAGCGACCAGCAGAAGCCTGAATATCATGAAGCCTCCGGTTAAAACCTTGTTTGGACAGACACGCTAAATGTCTGAATTTCATCCCCGGTAACGGTTACGAGCGGGTTCGCCCAGTTAAATACCAATGGTCCAAGCGGCGTGCTCCAATAAAGCGCAAAACCTGCCGTTGCACGCAACTGGGCAGATGTATCAATGGCACCACTCGCCCCAACCGGAGCGCCGTCCATACCCCAGGCCGACCCGGCATCCACAAATAACCCACCCTGAATACCCAGATCTGCCGGCAAGCCTAGAGGGAATTTAGCGTCAAGCCGCGCAATTGCATAAAAATTACCGCCAAGCGCATCATTGACGGTTAAGCCATCATTGTCACGTGGCCCGATACCGCCAACGGTAAAGCCACGGAAATTTTGCCCACCCATGAAAAACCGGTCCGTAATGCGTGAAGACCCACCACCAAGGGAAAACAGCGCCCCTCCCTCAAGATCCGCTGACAGGGTTAGCGCCTCATCAAATAGGCTAAGATAACCTTTGGCGCGTGCAGTGCTTTTTGAAAACTGACTGCTGCCGCCGAGGCCCGCGAATTCAGTAGAAAACCGCAGGATATACCCTTCGCTGGGGTCAATGGTTGAATTTCTATTGTCCAATGAGAAACCGGCAGTAATAGATGAGGTCAGCACAATGCCTTGTTCTGCAACAATAATCGGAGACGTTGTTGCCGTAGTGTCGCGAATGTCAACACTGGCAAGTTTATACCCGATTGTCGCCCGGGCGTTCTCGCTAAGCGGAAAGACCATATCCGTTGAAAAGCCGTAAGTAGTTGTTTGGAATGACGATTCCTCCCGGTCTGCATTCCGGAAATAGATGTCAAACCCAACGGCAAGATCACGATCCAGCAAAGCTGGCTCGGTAAATCCAAAGCTGATAGATTGGGAGGTTTCACCATAATTGATGGAGAAATTGAATCGCTGGCCACGGCCCAAAAAGTTGCGTTCCGTGATGCTGAATTGACCAGAAATACCACCATCAGTGGAATAGCCCGCGCCAAAATTGAAGGAGCCGGTTGAACTATCCTGCACATCAACTTCGATAATTGCAGTTTCGGGTGAGCTTCCTTCACGAACAGTTACGGAAAGTTGAGAGAAAAAGCGCAAATTGCGCAACGCAGCCTCAGCCTCACGCATTTTACGCGGGTTAAAGGCGTCCCCTTCAGCGAGGTCAAATTCCCGGCGAATAACGCGATCAAGCGTTTGTGAATTGCCGCGAATATCAATGCGTTCAACATATAGCCGTTGGCCATTTACCAGCACATAATTGACATCAACTGTGCCATCGGCCTCGTTTTTGGTTACACGCGGGATCGCGCGCAAGAACGGCAACCCTCGACGGGTCGCCTCTTTCTCAATGGCCTCAATTGTCTCTGCGATCTTTGAGGCACGGTAAATGCGCCCGGAACGGCTTTGAATTAGGCCTTCAAACGCTGCGGCATCTACGCCTGCCAGCTCCGTCGAAACTGATGAGCCGCCAAAATCATAGGACGCACCTTCATTGACTGTATAAGTCAGGAAAAATCCGTCGCGGTTTAAGGCAAATTCAGACAGGCCCGAACGTATATCAACGTCAACATAGCCCCGTTCACGATAAAATTCCACCAATGCGGCACGATCAGCATTGGCGCGTTCGGGGTTGAAATTATCGGAATTATACAGGAAATTTAAAAACCCTGCTTCACTGCTTGGCACAACCCGGCGCAACCGGCCGTCAGAATAATGTGAATTTCCAACAAAATTAATGCTTTCAACACGGTTTTCGCGACCTTCAGAAACTTGGAAAACAAGATTGGCGCGCCCATCAGGCAGCTGGATAATTGTTGGCGTCACTTCTGCGGTAAACTGTGAGGACTGCGCATAAAGCTGTGCAATGCGGCGCGCGTCAGCCTCAATCGTTGCGCGGTCAAGTGGATGGCGCGATTGCGAGGTGACAAGGCCCGCAAGTTCAGAATCAGAGAAGCTGCTATTGCCTTCAAAATTAACGATACCAATCGTTTGATTCTCAACCACGGTGATCACCAGCCGGCCCGCAGTGGCGCGGATATCTACATCAGCAAAAAGCCCGGATGCAAAAAGACGGCGCAACGAGGCGTTAATTTCCGCAGCGCTAATATTTCGGCTGATATCAAGCCCAGAAAGCGCAACAATTGTTTGGCTTGGAATGCCTAAATTGCCAACAACCAAAATTGCAGAGAATCGGCCAGATGTTTGTGCTGAGGCGATTTCCGGCATTATGCCCAATGTGGTAGTCGCCGTCAGACCCAGAAAAATCGAAGTAACTAAATGCCTTAGCGGCTTTTTGTTAACCTGTTGTAAACGCATAATCGTCCGCCTTGTCATTTTTCGCCGGCTTTTACCGGTCGATATGGGGCTGGAATCACAGCCGCATGATGTCGTTGTATAATGTGAATACCATCAAAAGCAGCACCAGTGCGAGTCCTATTGACATGAACGCATTCAAAAATGCGGGGCTTGGCGGCTTGCCGCGTAATGCTTCGTATAAATACGTCACCAAATGCCCACCATCGAGGATCGGGATCGGGAACAGGTTCAGCATGCCAATTGATGTTGAAATGATGGCAATTAGGCTGATAAATGCCACCATGCTTTGTTTAATGACCGCACCGGAAATTTGGGCAATGCCAACCGGGCCTTGCAGGGTTGTTGGGCTAATTTCACCCTTAAAAATAAGGCCGATAACATGGAAAGACTGCGCAACAGTATCATATGTCCGCACGCTGCCAAACCATAAGGCATCCCAGATAGGCGGGGCTTGTGTGGCAGGCAGGAAATAACTTCCGCCACCTGCGCCAATGCGCGCTATTTGCGAAACAGTGCCGGTTTCATTATCAAGAACATCAATAATTTCCGGGGTGATAGGTAGGTCAAAAACCTGGCCGGCGCGCCAGATTGTCAGCATAATTTCCGTCTCCCCTGCTGCCAAAACTGCGGTGACCAAATCCTGAAATGATGACATGTTAACATCATCGATTTTCAATATTACATCTCCGGTTTTCAAACCGGCTTTTTCAGCCCGCGACAATGGAATAATTGACGAAACATAAGGCGATCGGAAATCGGGCAAGGTAAAACTAAGCCGCGCATCATCGCGCAGAACCACGATATCCATCTCAAGATTATCACCGGTTAGCGCCAGACCCTCGCTTAGATCAGCAAAACTGTTTACCGTAATACCGTTAAGTTCGACAATTTTGTCACCCTCCAACACCTCGATTTCCACGGGCAATGTGGCGACTTTGCCAAAGGTCGGATGCTCAATCGCAAAGCCTTGCCACATGATTAACCCTGTAAAAATAGCGATAGACAGAATGAAATTAAACACCGGCCCTGCCAGCACGGTAAGGGATCGACGCAAAACGCTGGCGGCAGGGAAACTGCGGCGGCGATCATAGGCGTTCATCGCCCCCACGGCATCATCATCCGCAAAACTGGCGGCGTTTCGGTCACCCAAAAATTTAACATATCCGCCAAGCGGGATGGCGGCCAATTGCCAACTGGTTCCGCGTTTATCAACACGAGAATAAATCACAGGGCCAAAACCAAGCGAGAATGTCTCCGCATGAATCCCACACCAGCGCCCGACAATATAATGGCCGTATTCATGCACAAAAATCACGACTCCGATCAAAAAGATAAACGCAATCAGCGTTACGGCGGGGCTTCCGATAATCGGGATTTGAGAGAGCAGATTCATGATTTATCCGTTTTCTATGATGTTAAACACAAATTTTCGTGCGGTTTTGTCAATTTTTTCAATATTTGCCAAATCAAACGGGTCTGCCGCAGATTGTTCTTTTAAGTCGGGATCGTTAAGGGCTTTTTCAACCAGCGTCGCCATATCAAGAAAACCGGATTTCCCAGCCAAAAACCCATCCATCGCAGATTCTTTTGCGGCGTTAAAAACAGCACCTGCCAAACCGCCAGTATCCAGAACTTCGTATGCAAGCCGCAACGCCGGAAAACGCGCCGTGTCAGGGGCCTCAAAATCAAGGCGTGAAAGCTGTGCAAAATCAAGACGTTCAAGTGGCAGCGCGTTACGGTTCGGGTAATTCAACGCATAGCCAATCGGCCCGCGCATATCTGGCACGCCCAGATGGGCAAGCATGGCGCCGTCAACAAAACCCGCCATGGAATGGATGATGGATTGTGGATGGATTATCACCTCGATTTGATCGGATATACAGCCAAAAAGATGTTTTGCTTCAATGACTTCCAATGCTTTGTTAAACATCGTTGCGGAATCAATGGAAATACGCTGCCCCATGCTCCATTTTGGGTGTGCAGCAGCTTGTGCAGGGGTGACATCGCGCATTTTTTCCAGCGACCAATCACGAAACGGCCCGCCGGATGCGGTCAAAATGATGCGTTCCAGCTCTTTGTTTTCTACACCGTGAATTGCCTGAAAAATCGCCGAATGTTCGCTGTCTACGGGCAGCAATCTGGCGTTATATTTCAAACAAGTCGAGAGCAGCAACTCCCCGGCGCAAACAAGGCTTTCTTTATTTGCCAATGCCAGCGTTGCGCCTTGGGTTGCTATATTCAACGAGACCCGTAGCCCCGCCGCACCAACGATTGCCGACATGCCCCAATCAATATCGCGCGTCGCGGCCTCAGCAAGTGCAACCGGCCCTGCGGCGGTTTCGGTATCGGTGTTTTTTAAGAGTTCGCGAAGTTCTGCCAATTTTTCAGGCAGGGCAGTAATTGCAATATCGGCCTGCATTTCAATGGCTTGTGCGGCCAACAGGGCTGTGTTCCCTGCCCCGCTCAGGGCAACAATATTATAATTCTGCGCGCCGCCCTGCCTGCGGATCACGTCAATTGTGTTCTGCCCAATCGACCCCGTCGCGCCAAAAATACTGATTTTTCTGCGCATAGTTTTTTAGAATATCTGCAAAATCATAAAAACGCTGGTCGCGGCAACCATGCCGTCAAAACGATCCATCAAGCCGCCATGGCCGGGGATCAGATTGCTGGCATCCTTAACGCCTTGTTTGCGTTTGATCCAGCTTTCCAGCAAATCACCCGCCTGCGCAGCCATGGCCAAACCAATGCTTAACCCCAGAATGCCAACCGAAATACCGTCCGAGGCCAACGCATAGATAAACCCGACCACAGCCGCCAAAAGCCAGCCGCCAACAGTGCCGGACCATGTTTTATTGGGTGAAATCGCTGGCCATAATTTTGGCCCGCCAACTTGCCGCCCAACAAAATAGCCGCCAACATCGCTGGCAACAACTACCGCGATTAGCCACAAAACCGTGCCAAGGCCCATTTCAGCCCGAATGCTTACAAGCGCGGCCATCGGGAATGCTATGTAAATAAAACCCGCCGATATCCAGATCGGGCGTTTGTGGCGAATACCCCAAACAGCAACACCAGCGGCAATCATCGGGATTGCTGACCACAAAAGTCCAAATAAATTTGTCGCAATCACGGCGCCAACACAGCCCGCAACCATCACCCATAACCCCGGGTCTTTTATGGAAACCTCGGGCAGCATCATGCGGCGGTATTCCCAGCACATTAATGACCCAGCAAGCCCCAGCATAATCCAAACCGGATCACCGCCATACCAGAAAACAATCAGCGCAACACCCGCCAACACCACGCCGGAAATAATCCGTGTGGTCAGGTCAGCAAATTTTGCGGTTTTGCTCATTTGGCCACCGCGCCAAAACGGCGGTCCCGTTCCATGAAATTATCCAGCAATTGCCCGAATATTTCGGGCGTGAAATCCGGCCAGTCCACATCAACAAATTCGTATTCTGCATAAGCGCTTTGCCAGAGCAGGAAATTCGAGGTCCGACATTCGCCCGAGGTGCGAATAACCAGATCAGGATCAGGCAGATCGAATGTGTCCAACCGACCATTAATCAAGGCTTCGTCCACCGTATCCGCAGCCAATTCACCACTGGCGATATCAGCGGCAATGCCCTGCATGACGCGCGTCATCTCATCGCGCCCACCGTAATCAATGGCGATGGTCAGGTGCAGTTTATCGTTGTTTTCCGTACGTTTTTCGGCGCTTTCCATCAACAAACGCAGGCCTTTTTCCAGCCGGTCCTTGCGGCCAATAAACCGCAGGCGAATGCCGCGATCAATCAGGTCTGCGATTTCTTTTTGGATGTAACGGCGCAGCAATAACATCAGGCCGGATACCTCTGCCTTGCTGCGTTTCCAGTTTTCGGTTGAGAACGCAAACATGGTAAGATGGGTCACACCAAATTCAGGGCAGGATTTCACAATTTCACGCACGGTTTCAACCCCGCGTTTGTGCCCCAATAGCCGAGGCTTTCCGCGCGCCACTGCCCAGCGGCCATTACCATCCATTATCATCGCTACATGGCGTGCGGTTGTAGTGTCGCGAATTGCGCGTGAATTAGCCATACTAAACCTGCATGATTTCGGTTTGTTTGTTTTCCAGCGCAGCATCGATGGATTTGATCAGCTTATCGGTGACATCCTGCACTTCGTCCTGCCAGATTTTCTCGTCGTCTTCACCCATGCCAGCGGCTTTGGCTTTTTTGATCTGGTCCATGCCGTCACGACGCACATTGCGCACTGAAATGCGGGAATTTTCGGCATAGGTTCCGGCAACTTTTGACAGCTCGGCGCGGCGCTCCTCGTTTAGCTCAGGAATGGGGATGCGCAGAAATGTACCATCCATCACCGGATTAATGCCAAGGCCAGAATTCCGGATGGCTTTGTCCACAGCGATCACCATGGCTTTGTCCCAGACATTTACCGATAACATCCGCGATTCCGGTACGTTAATGGTGGCCACCTGAGAAATCGGCGTCATGGCGCCATATGCATTCACCATGATGGTATCCAACATGCTGGCCGAAGCCCGCCCTGTGCGCAAAGTCGAAAAATCATGTTTCAGGGAATTTAGCGCCCCGTCCATGCGTTTAATGATTGCGTCAATATCAATATCTATATCGTCAGACATGCCCGTACTCCTTTAACTAGGTATTACCGTGGTAAAATTGCCTTTGCCAGACAAAATTCCGACCAGCCCCTCGGGCGCGTCCAGATCAAACAGAATAATCGGCATCCGATTGTCCCGCGCCAATGCAATCGCGGCGGCATCCATGACCTTCAGGTTTTTTTGCAAAACCTCGTCATAGGTTACTTCGGTATACCGAATAGCATCAGGGTTTATTTTGGGGTCGCTGTCATAAATGCCGTCAACTTGGGTGCCTTTATACATCGCCTCACAGGACATTTCGCTGGCCCGCAGGGTGGCGGCGGTGTCTGTGGTGAAATACGGATTACCCGTGCCGGCTGCAAAAATACAAACGCGGCCTTTTTCAAGGTGGCGCACTGCGCGGCGACGAATGTATGGCTCACATATCTGGTCCATCGGGATGGCGGAAATAACCCGAGTATATATGCCAAGCGATTCGAGCGCGCCCTGCATGCCAAGCGCGTTCATAATGGTGCCAAGCATGCCCATATAATCAGCGGTGGTGCGTTCCATGCCTTGGGCTGAGCCCGCCATGCCACGAAAAATATTACCGCCACCGATAACAAGACAGATTTCAATGCCCAGATCATGGACCTTTTTGATCTCGCCAGCGATACGCTCAACTGTCGGGGGATGGAGACCGAATTGAGTGTCGCCCATCAGGGCCTCACCGGAAATTTTAATAAGCACACGCTTATATTTCGGTTTGGCGATACTGTCCCCATCCGTCATGCGATTCTCCTGCTTTGGCTGTTGGGGGTTTTTGCCGCAAATTCCACTGCATTTCAATGGCAAATAGAGGATGTCGGCTAGATTACACCTATGTTCAATTTTCCTTCACTGTTTTGTGGGAAATGTGGAAAAGGATTCGACCCGTTAACCAAACCATGCCTAAATAGTAAAAAACCTGGGGACTCACATGTTAAGATATACGACATTTTTTGTGGCAATCGGCCTGACAGCTCTTTCAGGGCTTTTGGCGATATTCTGGCCATTTATGTGGCTCAGCTTTATTTTCTTTGGATTCTTTACATTGGTTGGCGTGCATGACGTGCGCCAAGAGGGGCACGCAGTCTTACGCAACTATCCGATATTGGGCCATTTACGCTGGATACTTGAGGGCATACGCCCAGAGATACGCCAATATCTGTTAGAAAGTGACAGCGACAAAGAACCGTTTTCGCGCGATGATCGCGCCATCGTATACCAACGCGCCAAAAGTGCCGAAGATAAACGCCCGTTTGGCACGCGGCTGGATGTCTACGCCGCCGGTTACAGCTGGATCACCCATTCGGTTTTAGCGCGCACAGATTTACCTTGGGATGTGCGGGTAAAAATCGGTAATGACGGGTGTACACAACCGTATGAGGCCTCAATTTTCAACATTTCCGCCATGAGTTTTGGCGCCCTGAGCGGCAACGCTATTGCTGCGCTCAATAAAGGCGCCAAAATGGGCGGGTTTGCCCATGACACCGGCGAGGGCGGCATTTCGGTGCATCACCGCAACGGTGGCGGTGATTTGATTTACGAAATTGGTAGCGGATATTTTGGCTGTCGCGACGAAGATGGTAATTTTAGTCCCGAAAATTTTGCTACCCAAGCGGCTAATCCGCAGGTCAAAATGATTGAAATCAAACTGTCACAAGGCGCAAAGCCCGGCCATGGTGGGCTGCTACCTGCCGCCAAGATTTCTGAGGAAATTGCAGAAGCCCGCGGTATCCCTATGGGAAAAGATTGCGTTTCGCCCGCGACCCATAACAAATTTTCTACCCCGCTGGAATTCGTGGAATTCATCGGGGAATTACGCGAATTATCCGGCGGAAAGCCGGTTGGCTTTAAGCTGTGCGTAGGTCACCGGCGCGAATTTATGTGTATGGTCAAAGCCATGATTGAAACCGGCATTGTACCTGATTTTATTGTTGTAGACGGTAAAGAAGGTGGCACGGGTGCTGCGCCGCTGGAATTTGCCAACCATATCGGTATGCCTTTGATTGAGGGGTTGAGCTTTGTGGTCAATACATTGATTGGCGCAGGGTTGCGTGACCAGATTAAAATCGGGGCTGCGGGTAAACTTGTCACTGCCTATGATCTGGCGCGGGTTTATGCGTTGGGGGCTGATTGGGTGAATTCGGCGCGTGGGTTTATGTTTTCCATTGGCTGCATTCAGGCACAGGCGTGCCATACAAATCATTGCCCGGTTGGCGTAACCACACAAGATAAACTGCGCCAACGTGCATTGAATGTGGATAGTAAATCACATCGCGTGGCAGGGTTTCATCGAAATACCTTGAAGGCTGTGGCTGAGATTGTGGGGGCAGCGGGGCTTGGCTCTCCGTTTGAATTGCAGCCTAAGCACTTGATGGTGCGGCAAAAAAGCGGCGAGACATTGTCGGGCGCAAAAATATATCTGACCATGCCACCCAATGCGTTGATTAACGGTATTACGGTTGAGGAGAATTACCAAGTACCGTGGAACAACGCGCGGACTGAGAGCTTCAGACCATATGAGGGCATGGAAAGTCTTTTGTATAATTAAATTCAAGAGGCTCGTTTCTGCCTAATGCTGCGCAAGCGAGCCAGGCCTCCGAACGCAGTGAGGCCAGGCCCAAGCGAAGCGCGGGAGAGCCCCTTTGGCCACAAAAAAGGCCCATGCAATTTTGCACGGACCTTTCAGTATTGATTTAAAGTGGCGTTAGCCGCCCATGGTTTTTGCAACTTCGGCTGCAAAATCCTCAACCTTTTTCTCAATGCCGTCACCAACACCGAAACGGATAAAACCAGCAATGGTTGCGCCAGCATTTTTAGCTGCGGTTGCAACATTCACGTCCGGGTCAATCACGAATTTCTGTTTTTCAAGGACAACTTCCTCATAAAATTTATTCATGCGGCCTTTGATCATATTTTCGATGATGTTGTCAGGCTTGCCGGATTCACGGGCTTGCTCAGTCAGAACGGATTTTTCGCGCTCAACAAGGTCTTGGTCCAGATCATCAACCGACAATGCAGATGGGTTGGTCGCGGCAATATGCATACAGATTTGACGCGCAATGTCCTCATCACCACCATTCAGCGCGATAAGCACACCGATTTGGCCCATGCCATCAGCGGCTGCGTTATGCACATATGATGAGACGATTTCACCCTCGATCCGGCCCATGCGGCGCACCGACATATTTTCGCCGATTGTCGCGATTTTGTCATTCACCACGTCCTGAACGGTTTTACCATTCATTGGTGCAGCTTTTAGCGCGTCAATATCAGCAACACCAACGGCGGCGGCAGTAATACCGCGCACCATTTCCTGAAATTCAGCATTTTTGCCAACAAAATCAGTCTCTGAGTTGATCTCGACAACAACACCAACGCCGTTTTCGACAGCAACGCCAACCAAACCTTCGGCGGCAATACGGTCTGCTTTTTTAGCGGCTTTGGCCAAACCTTTGGTGCGGAGCCAGTCAACTGCTGCCTCCATGTCACCACCTGTTTCGGTCAATGCTTTTTTGGCATCCATCATGCCAACACCGGAACTGTCGCGCAGCTCCTTTACTTGTTTTGCGGTGATAGCCATCACTGACCTCCTTATTCTTTTGCTTCTGTGGCAGTTTCGGCGGCCGGTTCGTCAGCGGCGGGCGCTTTAGCTTTTTTAGCTTTGGCTTTTTTTGCCGGCGCTTTAGCTTTCACTTCTTCCACTACTTCTTCAACAACAGCTTCTTCGACCACTTCGTCCATGGCGCCCAGATCAATGCCGGATGCGCCCATATTGGCGGCCATGCCGTCAAGTGCTGCACGAGCAACCAGATCACAATAAAGCGCAATTGAACGTGCCGCATCGTCATTTCCCGGGATCGGGTAATCAATGCCGCGCGGGTCTGAATTTGTATCCAAAACAGCAATTACCGGAATGCCCAGTTTGCGTGCCTCAGCAATCGCCAGCGATTCTTTGTTGGTGTCGATCACAAAAATCAGGTCAGGCACGCCGCCCATTTCGCGAATACCGCCCAAAGATGCAGTCAGCTTACTTTGTTGACGTTCCATACCCAAACGTTCTTTTTTGGTCATGCCATCGGCGCCATTTTCCAGCTTGGCGTCAAATTCTTTCAAGCGGCTGATCGAGTTGGAAATGGTTTTCCAGTTGGTCAGCATGCCGCCCAGCCAGCGATGGTTAACATAATATTGTGCGGAACGTTCAGCTGCGTCTGCAATAGCCTTGGACGCTTGGCGTTTAGTGCCGACAAACAAAATGCTGCCGCCCTTGGCAACGGTTTGCTGAATTACGTTCAACGCGGCATCAAGCAACGGAACGGTTTGAGTAAGATCCATGATGTGGATACCATTACGCGAACCATAGATGAACGGGTCCATCAGCGGGTTCCAGCGGTGGGTTTGGTGGCCAAAATGTACGCCTGCTTCAAGCAGTTGGCGCAATGTAAACTCTGGTAGAGCCATTGTTGTATTCCTTTTCCGGTTTTAACCTCGGCAGGGGTTGAAGGGAATAGTTCCCAACCGGCGGACATTTGAGGATTTCTCCCCCAAAGGCCCAACCCTGCCTGTGACGATGGCGCGCTGATAAAAGAGTATGCCCCCATGTGCAACCCCAATGGGCATTAATATGCTTCAATACTGAAATATACAAAGATTTGGGATGACGCCGCCTATTGAAACCGATACGAAAGACAAATCTTTTTGGGCAGCGAGAGCAAAATTGCATGAGTAATGGTTTTATCGGGGTCAAACCTGCGGATTTGAGCTATTCGAATTCGTTCCCGTCACCGGGCCAGCATTTTATGATCCGCTGGATCGAAAATATGACTGGCCGTATCAAAATTATGCGCCTTGCCAAAAAGCATCAGCAGGAACCACCTTTGCCCGGTGATTTCTGGGCGCAGGCCATGACACGGATGCGTATCCGTACGGATATTTCTGATGAAATGCTGGCTAAGGTGCCAAAAACTGGTCCGCTCATTATTGTGGCAAACCACCCGCATGGTTTGGTCGACGGCATGGTGCTTTGCGCAATTATGTCCCGTATTCGCCCCGATTTCAAAATTATGACACGGGCCTTTCTGGCCAAAGTTCCCGATATAAGCAACGTGATGCTACCTGTAGCGTTTGACCACGAAGATGACGCAATTCGCAAGAATGTGAAGGTCCGAAAAGACGCGCTAAACCACGTCAAAGACGGCGGCTGCCTGATTCTATTTCCAGCCGGAAAAGTTGCGCATGGGGCCGGGTATTTTGACAAAGCGGTTGATCATGAATGGACATCATTCCTTTCTCGGTTGATTACACGCGGCAAAGCCGACGTTTCGCCGATGTTTTTTCATGGCCAGAACAGCCGCAGTTATTTGATGGCGGCGCAATGCTCTGCCACCCTGCGCCAAGGCTTATTGATGCACGAGGTTGCCCGCAGCCTGAACACAGACCAGCGGCCGATTGTGGGCGATTTGATTCCGCATGACGACATGCTGGAACTTGGGCTAGATCCCAAAGGATTGGCGGCACATCTACGCCAACATACTCTTGATCTGAAAAAACAAAATGGCTGACAGGCCGATATTATGTGTTGGCTCTGCCTTGTGGGATATCATCGCAAGTGCCAGCGAAGATATGGTGGATGGCGCTGATATTGCTGGGTTAATTCGCCGTCGTATGGGCGGTGTTGCGTTAAATGTGGCGGTGGCGCTGGTGCGATCAGGCCAACCGGCTGCGCTGCTAACCGCAATAGGAAACGACACTGAGGGCGACGCCTTGATCAAAGCGCTGGAGTCCGAGGGCGTTGAGTGCAATTACGTAACCCGCTGTAATGATCCAACAGATTCATATTTGGCGGTTGAACACCCAAATGGCAATATTTTCGCGGCCATAGCGGATTGTGCATCCTTGGAAAAAGCGGGCGATAGTATTTTAGCGCCCTTATTTAACGGTCAACTGGCATCAGACAAGGCGCCGTGGCAAGGCACAATTGTGGTTGATGGAAATATTCCGGTTTCTGTGATGGAAACGCTGGCCAACGCCCCAGCTGCCAAAACCGCCGATTTGTCGTTTGTGCCTGCATCACCCGGCAAAGCCCGCCGGATGCGCGCTGCATTAAAAGCAGCTCAAGCGACTTTGTTTGTCAATCTAGGCGAGGCCGAAATCCTGTGCGAATCCAAATTTGCCAACAGCAATATCGCAGCATCCGCCCTGTTGGCCTTGGGCGCGGGGCGCGCAATTGTAACCGATGGCCCCAACAGCGCTACAATCTGCACGCGCCAAACCAGCGTCACCCTGACGCCGCCACCCGTTAACAGCCATTCAACCACAGGCGCAGGTGATGTGTTTTTGGCGGCGGTGATTACAGCGGAACAAAATCCGCAAAACTCACTTCTTGACGCGTTGCAGGCTGCAATTGATGCCGCTGCAACCCATATTTCACGGAAACCCGTATGACTGCACCATTAAAGCTTTCAACCGAAGTTCGGATGGCCCAAAAAGCTGGCCAGCCAATTGTGGCGCTGGAAAGCACTATTATCACTCATGGTATGCCCTATCCACAAAATGTGGAAACCGCGCAGATGGTTGAGGATGATATTCGCAAAGCCGGTGCAGTTCCGGCCACGATTGCGATTATTGATCATGCGATCCATATCGGCCTAGAGCCATGGGAACTGCAAAAACTGGCCCAAGCCAGCAATGTTGCCAAGCTGTCGCGCGCGGATATCAGCTTTGCCGTGGCAACCGGCCAAACCGGCGCAACAACAGTTGCCGCCACGATGATTTGCGCACATCTGGCGGGCATCAAGGTATTTGCTACGGGGGGAATTGGCGGCGTGCATCGCGGTGCAGAAACCAGTTTTGATATCTCGGCTGACCTGGCAGAATTGGCGCAAACGCCGGTTACAGTGGTGGCGGCGGGACCAAAGGCAATTTTGGACCTTCCAAAAACCATGGAATTTCTGGAAACCAGCGGTGTTCCGGTAATTACATTTGGTCAAGATGCCCTGCCCGCTTTTTGGTCTCGTGACAGCGGCCTGCCCAGCCCATTACGCGCGGATAGTGCAGCCCAGATTGCGGCGGCACATGAAATGCGCGCCAGCCTTGGCTTGCCCGGCGGGCAGTTGGTTGCCAACCCAATTCCTGTTGATGATGAAATCCCTGCTGAAATTCTGGCCCCGCATATTGCCCAAGCCCTGCAAGAGGCGAACGATCAAAAAATCAGCGCCAAAAACGTCACGCCATTTTTGTTGGGCCGGATATTTGAGCTGACCAACGGCGCGTCTTTGAGCGCAAATATCGCGCTGGTCCGCAACAACGCGCGGCTTGCGGCGGCCATTGCAATCAACCTTAATTAACCGTTAACCTTGCCCTTTCAGCGCTTTGCGTTTAACTCTTTTTCGTCAATAATTAGGATACAAAATGGCAAAGCGACCCAAAAAGAAAAAATCGGCCTTTTTTGCCCGTACCCGCATTAATTTTCTGACGGGTGTGGTGATTGTTGCCCCGGTTTTGCTAACGATCAACCTTATCTGGTGGGCGATCAACGTCGTGGACGGGTTTTTTGTGCCTTGGGTTCCGGCGTTTTATAATCCATCCACATATCTTGGCTTTAATGTTCCCGGGTTTGGAGTGATTGTATTTTTGGTGTTTACAGCAGCGGTTGGCGCATTGACCAAAGGTCTTTTTGGGCGGCAATTGTTAAAATTCGGGGAAAATATTGTCGACCGCATGCCGATTATTCGTTCGGTTTATAATGCCCTGAAACAAATTTCCGAAACTGTATTAAGCAAATCCAACGCTTCGTTTCAAAAAGCCTGTTTGGTGGAATATCCGCGAAAAGGCATTTGGGCAATTGCGTTTGTTTCCACCGAAACCGGCGGAGAGCTTAAACCGAAAATGGGCGGTCAGGATATGCTTTCCATATTTTTACCAACCACACCAAACCCGACCTCTGGGTTTTTGTTATTTGTGCCAAGGACAGATTTGGTAATGCTGGACATGACAGTTGAGGACGCCGCCAAACTGGTAATTTCCGCCGGGCTTGTCACACCGCCCACAGCCGAAGAAATTGCCGCTGGAAAGCGCACACCCAACAGTAAATGAGTGCTGCATTTGGTACCGGATTCGCTACCGCATTTGCCCTGATCCTTGCGATTGGCGCGCAAAATGCATTTGTGCTGCGCATGGGGATATTACGCACGCATGTCTTTTGGGTTTGCCTGATTTGCGCGCTGTCCGATGCCATATTAATTATCGCCGGTGTAGCCGGATTCGGAAAACTGGTCGAAGCAGCACCAAGCCTGCCATTAATTATGCGAATCGCCGGTGGCACTTTCTTAATTATTTACGGCGGATTGCGGTTTTGGGCGGCGTGGCGTGGCGATCAAAATCTGGAATTATCCGGTAGTGCTGCATCTTTGCGCAATACTGTGCTAATATGTTTGGCGCTGACTTGGCTAAACCCACATGTATATCTTGATACCTTGGGGTTAATTGGCGCGGTCTCCACGCAATTCACTGTGCCCGAGCAAAAACTGGTTTTTGGCATTGGCGCGGTGCTTGCCTCATTTACGTTTTTCTTTTCATTGGGTTACGGGGCGCGATTTTTAGCACCCATCATGAAAACCAAACGCACATGGCAAATACTGGACGTAGCCATCGGGATTGTCATGTGGTTACTGGCTTTTGGTCTTTTACGAGAGGTCTTCGCCTGAGAATCATGGCTAACACGATTCGCGCCGTGATGTGGTTAAGCGTGACATCTAGGCAACACTCTTAAGCTTGAATCGAAGATTCGCCCCTAAGATCGTCATTACGTTAGGTTTTTCCAGAAAATTAACTTGGCCTTTGGAGAAACTAGGCTTATAAAGTAATCACTGCTCGATAGGTTTCTTGCCTGTATGAAACCTGCCTCAATAACTTACGCCCTCCTTGTGAGGGCGTTTTTTTTGACCTAGCCGAGCGACGTCACCCATAAAACCACCGCGTCATCAATACTGGTTGAAACCATGTTATGGCCCATTGTGGCATCATAATAGGCGCTGTCACCTTTTGCCAAAATCACAGGTTCATAAAATTCCGAGAAAAATTCGATCTCGCCGGACAGGACAAACAGGAATTCCTCGCCGTCATGGCGCACCCAGCCGTCAAAATCTTCAAAGCTGCGGGCGCGCACAATGGCACGGTATGGCAACATACGTTTATGGCTTAGCTCTGCGGCCAGAATTTCATGTTCATATGTGGCAGTAATATGCGCCTTGCCAAATCCGCCGCGCGTTATGGAGCGCCGCGCCAAAACTTTATCAGACTTGGGGGCGGTAAACAGCTGTGGCACAGAAATGCCCAACCCCGAGGCCAATTTTCGCACCGCTTCAAATGTTGGTGACATTTGGCTATTTTCGATTTTTGATAAAGTAGAACGCGCCAAGCCAACTTCTTGCGCTGCTTGTTCCAGCGTCCAACCGCGATCTTTGCGCAATGCACGCAAACGATGCCCCAGATCAAGCGGCGCGGCGGCTTTGCGTTCGCCTTGATCGCGCGCGATGCTTAAAACGGTTGGCTCAGGAATTTCCGGCATTGTGGCACCCATAAAAGTTGCCTCAATGTCTTATGCTAAATCCAGTTGGAAAATCAACTTGGTATCTAATGTTAAATGGTGAATTTCCGGCCTAAGCCGGAAAATCAATTTTTAAGTAGATGCACCGTACCGCGCCACGCGCTCCAACTCTTGGGATGCATTTTGCGTCATCGGCAAAGATGCCGCCCAGATTACATCACCTCGTGTTACACCGATATCTTTCAAAATATCGGGATGCAATTTCATTAAATACCTGAAGGTCGCACGATCTGCACGCCGTTTTGCACGGGCTTTTAGCATTTCTAAGCCTTTGGCAAAAATACCGAATTTTGGTGTCTGGCAAAAATACTGTCCATTGTCTTGTCGAATATCGATGCAATCTGTCATGTTAGCCTCCTTAAGGCGATGGGTGTAATGACTGGACATTGCGTCGCAAAGATATATAACGCAAACAAATAGATGTCATAGATGCTAACAGATTTTCTGATAGATGGAGTATTGATAATGAACATAGCCTTTAAACCGCAAACACCATTACTGGATCTGGATTTTCTGAAAACGCTGGTCGCCATCGCTGAGACCGGGAATTTCTCGGCTGCTGCCAATGTTGTTTTTCGCACGCCTTCTGCGATTTCCATGCAAATCAAAAAGATGGAAGAATTACTGGGCCGCCCGGTATTCATTCGCGATTCCCGTTCCGTGACCCTTACCGAAGATGGTGAAGCATTGCTGGTACATGCGCGGCGCGTATTGGCGCTAAACCAACAGATTATTGCGCAATTTATCCGGCCAGATATTGAGGGAACCGTTAGGCTCGGCGCCACAGATCATGCAACAGAACAATTTTTACCTGCTGCGCTGCGCCGTTTTTCCCAAACCCATGCAGCTGTCGCGGTGGATGTAACGGTTGAACATTCGGACAAAATAATCGAACTGGTCGAAAATGGTGCTTTGGATATTGGCCTTGTGACACGCTGCGCAAACATTCTCGATACAAAAAAGGGTGAAATTCTGTGCCGCGAAAAACTGGTTTGGGCCGGATTAAAAGGCGGAATTTCTGTCGAAAAAACCCCTTTGCCTATTTCAGTCTGGGAAACAGGCTGTATCTGGCGTCGATCAGCGATTAGTGGATTGGAAAATCTGGGAAAAGAATACCGCATTTCCTTTAAATCCTCACACGTCGCGGCGCAAAAGGCCGGGATACTGGCAGATCTGGCAATTGCGCCCCTGCCAGTTTCGGCATGCACTGGCGATGTTGTGGAACTGCCGGAAAAATATGGTCTGCCAGCCCTGCCGGATTTTGCCATTGGCATGATGATTTCAAAAAATGCAAACGCACCTGTTTGTGCGGTTGCAGATCATTTGCGTGCGACATTGGCAGAATAAACTAATCTGGTTGCAAAAATTCCTGCTCCTCGCCCCCCCGAATCGCCGTATAAAAACAGCTGCGCCGGTTGGTGTGGCAGGCAGGGCCGGTTTGATCGACAAGCAAAAGCAGGCAGTCGCGGTCACAATCAATGCGTATTTCCTGCAATTTCTGAACATTTCCAGAGGTTTCACCTTTGCGCCACAGCTCCTGACGCGACCGCGACCAATAGATCACTTGCCCGGTTTTGATGGTCTCCAACAGGCTATCTTTGTTCATCCAGGCCAACATTAGCACCTCATTACTGCGACAATCCTGCGCTATTGCCGGAACTAATCCATCAGCATTAAATTTTACACTATCCACATCAAAAATCACGCGATTACCCCTTGTTTTCTGCCTGTTTACGCCCCTATCTATGATGAAACCCCTGCTTTGCAAAGGCCAGACATGAGCAACGAAACAGATTTGGTAAAACTTTATTCCGGCCGCATTCTGGCATTGGCTGCCGATATTCCGTTAACGGAACGGCTGGAAAACCCTGACAAAACCGTCAAAAAACGCTCTCCTTTGTGTGGATCCGTCGTAACCGTGGACGTAAATGTAGAAAACGGAGAGCTAAAGGCATTTGGCCAAGATGTAAAAGCCTGTGCGCTTGGGCAAGCCTCCGCATCAATTTTTGCCGCATATGCGGTTGGGCAATCATTGGCGTCCGTACAAAAAATTCGTGATCAGCTTCTCGAAATGCTCAAAGAAAACGGCCCGGTGCCCGACGCACCGTTTGACGGGTACGAGGTTTTATTACCCGCGCGTGACTATAAAAACCGTCACTCATCGATCATGCTGGCAATTGAGGCCACCGTTGAGGCCATGCAATAAAAAACGCCGCACCTGTAAACAAGCGCGGCGAGTTGGGTTGTCCGATCCAACGCGGAGCATTCAGCACCCTTCCCGAGGCAGGTCGCAAAGGGTTTGGATCAGTCAGCAGAAATCAGGTAAGGGCCAAAGCCCCGATAAACATCAGGCAAATCAAACCAAGGGTCAGCGCATCCTCAATCATCGGTTTTGCGTTTGAGCGCTCATACTTTCGAATTAAAACCGCCATCTTGTTCCCCTCGTGTTAATTTCCCGTTAAGTTTCCTTAATGTTCTCTTTTTGAACCCGTAAGTCAAGAACATTTATAGAACATTTGAGAATTAACCTACAGAAAGCAACAAAATCGCCTTGTCTCGGTCCATCAGATACAACAACGCACGAATGGCTTGCCCGCGTTTACTGGTCAATTCCGGGTCTATTGTCAGCAAAAGCCGCGCGTCATCCTGTGCAATTTTCATCAACGCAGCTTGGCTCTCCAAATCGGCCACCCGAAACCGTGGCAGGCCCGATTGTTTCAACCCCAACAGATCACCAGCGCCACGAATGCGCAAATCTTCATCTGCAATACGAAAACCATCCTGCGTTTCGCGCATGATTTTCAAACGCGCCGTGCCGCCTTGCGATAACGGCGCATCAAACATCAGCAAACAGGTCGAGGCAATCTCGCCGCGCCCAACCCGCCCGCGTAACTGGTGCAACTGCGCCAACCCAAAATTTTCCGCGCCCTCAATCACCATAATGGTGGCGTTTGGCACATCAACGCCCACCTCGATCACCGTGGTGGCGACAAGCAGCCGTGTGGAGCCATCGGCAAACGCGGCCATGGCTGCATCTTTCTCGGCAACAGGCATCTGACCGTGGACCATGCCCACCAGATCATCACCAAGCGCCAGCCGAAGGCTGCGAAATCTTTCCTGCGCCGCAGTCATATCCACCAATTCAGATTCCGCCACCAACGGACACACCCAATAGGCCTGCCGCCCGTCTTTTAGCGCTTTTCGCAGACGTTCCACCACCTCGTCCATGCGGCCCGATGACACTAAAACGGTTTCAATCGGCAACCGTCCAGGTGGTTTTTCATCCAGAATCGAAACATCCATATCGCCGTAATGTGCCAGCGCCAGTGACCGGGGAATAGGCGTGGCCGTCATTACCAGAATATCAACCGCCTGCCCTTTTGCGCCAAGTTCCATACGTTGATGCACGCCAAAACGGTGTTGCTCATCAATGACGGCCAAACGCAACCCATTGAAAACAACATCTTTTTGAAACAAAGCATGGGTGCCGATCAAAATATTGATCGCACCGTTTTCCAAATCCTCCAGCTTTTTACGCCGCACGGCACCTTTGTCGCGCCCTGTCAAAATTTCCACCCGAATCTCGGCGGCCTTGGCCATTTCACTCAACGAGGCCATATGTTGGCGTGCCAAAATCTCGGTCGGGGCCATAAGGGCGGCCTGCCCGCCAGCCTCCACAGCCTCAAGCATCGCCAGCATGGCCACCAGCGTTTTGCCCGCGCCCACATCCCCCTGCAAAAGCCGGTTCATGCGCAAAGGTTGCGCCATATCACCCAGAATTTCGGCGGTGGTGCGTGTTTGCGCCCCCGTAGGCGCATATGGCAGGCTTTCCAAAACCAGCCGCGCCATGGTGCCTTTTGCCTGCGTCACAATACCTTTTTTACGTTTTGCCTTTGCCCGCGCAATCGCCAATGTCATCTGATGAGCCAGAAATTCATCATATGCCAACCGTTGTCTCGCGGGTATCAGAGGCGACATATCCGCGATATGTCGTGGCTTATGCGCATGTTCAACGGCTGTTTTCCAATCTGGCCAGCCGTGTTTTTTTAACACCGAGGCGTCAATCCACTCCGCCAATTCCGGCATCCGCGCCATCGCAGACCCAACCGCCTTAAACATGGCTTTTTGCGTCACGCCTGCGGTCAATGGATAAACAGGTTCAAATTCCGGCAGGGTTTCCACCTCATGGCTACCCAAAATATGATCGGGATGGGTCATTTGAGCAACGCCGTCAAACACCTCGATCTTGCCGGAAATGATCCGTTTTTGGCCTGAGGGCAGCATTTTTTTCACCCAATCCTCACGCGCATGAAAGAACACCAACTGAAAATCAGTTTCAGAATCGCGCACCAAAATGCGGTATGGTCCGCGCCCTCGCGGTTTTTGGTGGATGCCAATTTCAACCTCAACCGTTACGGTTTGTGGGAAAATCATCCCTTTGATGGTTGGCTTTATACGTCGGTCAATTCCTGATTGAGGCAATATGAACAGCAAATCCTTGGGCCGCTCCACCCCCATATTTTCCATATTCTCTGCGGTTTTTGGGCCAACACCATCCAACCCCGTTAGCTTGGCAAAAAGCGGGAACAAAATTTCGGGGCGAGAATTTCTCATATATTTTTGCCAGATTGTGCAATAAATTCAAGCCACTCTGCCTCTGTCTTCACGTCAACTCCCAGCGCTATTGCCTTTTTCAACTTTGATCCCGCCTTGGCCCCTGCCACCAAAACATCGGTTTTGGCGGAAACCGAGCCGGAAACCTTGGCGCCTAACCCCTCAGCTGTAGCTTTGGCTTCAGCCCGCGAAACCAGTTCCAACGTTCCGGTAAACACCACAGTTTTACCAAAGATCGGTGAATTATTGGTTTTTATCAGAGCAATTGGTTGGATATCGAGATGGCTAACCAATTGATCTATCGTAGATTTTGCCCGTGGATCATGGAAAAAATCAACCAAAGCCGCTGCCATAACGCTGCCAATACCATCAATCGCATTTAGCGCGTCCCATGCCTCACCCTCATGGTTTTGGGCGTGCATCATCGCGTTTTCAAAAGCAGGCCAGTCGGAATATACCCGCGCCAATGTCATGGCAGAGCTTTCACCAACATGACGAATTCCAAGCCCGAAAAGCAACCGATTAAATGATATTTTTCGTTTATCATCAATAGCTTGAAATAGTTTATCTGCTGATTTTTGGCCCCAGCCTTCTCGGTTTTTAAGCTGCAGAATGCCGGTTCCATACCTGCGTTCAAGCGTAAATATGTCCGCCGGTTCGGTGATCCAGCCTTCTGTTGCAAAAACTTCAATCTGTTTTGCACCCAAACCATCAATATCAAACGCCCCTCGTGACACAAAATGTTTCAATTTTTCAATGCGTTGCGCGGAGCAGCTAAACCCACCAACGCAACGCGCTACGGCTTCGCCAGTTTCTCGGATAGCGTCGGAATTGCATATAGGGCATTGCTCTGGAAATTCAAAAACAGGACCGTCTCCGCGTTTAATTACCTCACGAATTTTGGGAATTACATCGCCAGCGCGATAGATTTCCACAGTATCGCCAACGCGAATGTCGCCACCTTTACGGATAGGTTTCCCTTTTGAATCAACGCCTTTGATGTAATCTTCGTTGTGTAATGTCGCCCGTGAAACAACAACGCCACCAACCGTAACCGGCGAAAGGTGCGCCACTGGAGACAGCGCGCCCGTGCGACCCACTTGAATTTCAATTGCCTCAACCCGCGTTGTTGCGATTTCCGCCGGAAATTTATGGGCAATTGCCCAGCGAGGCGTATTACTGCGAAACCCGAGCCGCGCCTGCAAAGCCAAGTCATTAACCTTATAAACAATCCCGTCAATGTCATAGCCAAGAATCGCGCGTTGCGCTTCGATCTTTGCATAGTGATTTATCATTTCTTGAGGGGAATTACATAATTTAGTCAACGGGTTAGTTGAAAACCTTAATCTCCCCATACGCTCAATTGCCCGCATTTGGGTCAAAGCCAAAGGTTCGGAAATATCACCCCACGCATAAGCAAAAAATGCCAAAGGCCGTGCGGCTGTTACGTTGCTGTCAAGTTGGCGCAAAGACCCGGCTGCTGCATTGCGCGGGTTGGCAAATTGTTTTTCACCTTTTGCCAATTGCACCTTGTTCAAGGCTTCGAAATCCGCATGGGTCATATAGACCTCGCCCCGGATTTCAAGGATATCCGGTGCCCCTTCAATTTTCTGCGGAATTTGATCAATGGTTTTGGCGTTTTTGGTGACATCCTCACCGATTTTGCCATCGCCGCGTGTAACCGCAGAAACCAATGTGCCGTTTTCATATCGCAGCGCCAACGACAATCCGTCGATTTTTGGTTCTGCGGTGTATTTCACGGGTTTATCAGCAGAAATGCTCAGGAATTTTCGGATGCGGGCGTCAAACTCAACCACGTCATCATCAGAAAACGCGTTACCCAGCGAAAGCATTGGCACAACGTGCGAGATTTTACGGAATCCGGATTTTACTGGCGCACCGGTTTTTTTACTCGGGCTGTCAGCTCGAACCAGTTCGGGAAAGCGTTGCTCAATCAATAAATTACGTTGTTTTAGCGTATCATATCTTGCATCGGAGATTTCTGGTGCATCATTTCGATGATATGCAATATCCGCTACGGCCATCACCCCCGCCAAACGCAGCAATTCTGCCGCAGCTTGATCTGTGGTTAAATCCTGAACATCTGGCTGGTTTGTCATAAAAAATTCCCATGCATCTCTACACAGGAATTAAATTGATTTAATGCAAAATTCCAGAGAATTCTAAATTGCGATGCTTTGCATTTGTTCATCCGGAATCGGATCACGCAAAACATAACCGCGCCCCCATACCGTTTCGATGTAATTTTCACCACCCAAAGCGGTTGAGAGTTTTTTACGTAGTTTGCAAATAAACACGTCAATGATTTTCAGCTCGGGTTCGTCCATGCCACCATAAAGATGGTTCAGGAACATTTCTTTGGTCAGAGTTGTGCCTTTTCGCAGGCTCAACAATTCAAACATCTGGTATTCCTTACCGGTCAAATGCACGGGCCGGCCATTGGCCTCAACTGTTTTTGCGTCAAGGTTAACACTGATATCACCTGTTTCAATGGTGCTTTGGGCGTGGCCCTTGGAACGTCGCACAATGGCGTGAATACGCGCGACAAGTTCTTCGCGGTGGAACGGTTTGGTCAGATAATCATCCGCGCCAAAACCAAATCCTTTGATTTTACTTTCGGTGTCATCCATGCCGGAAAGAATAAGAATCGGTGTTTCAATTTTCGCGAGTCGCAACTGGCGCAGCACCTCATGACCGTTCATATCCGGCAAATTCAAGTCCAAAAGGATCAAATCGTAATCATATAGCTTGGCCAGATCGATGCCCTCCTCCCCTAAATCGGTGGTGTAAACATTCAAATTGGCACTCGTTAGCATCATTTCGATGCTTTTGGCTGTCATCGGGTCGTCTTCTACTAATAGCACTCGCATAGTTAATCCTTCTGGTTTAGGCGGCGTCAATCTTGGTTAACTATTCCTCAAAATGGTTAACCAACCCTTACGATCCTATCGCAAAAGTGACAACCGTTAAAGTTGTTTATATTTTTGGATTTTTGTGACCCGCAACCCGCCACGGCCAAATTTTGCCATTGTGCTCAACCAGTTATCGAATTCCTCGACGCTCAGCGCATACATTTCGCAGGCCTCATCACGGGTTAACATACCCGCGGCCACCGCGCGCACCACCGTGGCTTTGCGCCGCGCTACCCACCGAGTCGTGTTAACCGGCGGTAATTCTGATCGTGTCATAGTGGTCCCGTCCGGCATTTTTACGCTGACAGGTCCGGCATTTCGTTTAAGTAACATAGTTTTCACCCCATAAATTTTCCCAACCCCATTTTGATTTGGGGAAGTTAAGGCAAAGTGAAACCACGTCTTGAGAATAGTTAAGATTTTCCTATATATCGTAACAAAATGGAGAACCCGATGACACATGCAATCAACAGCCTTGGCTTTGCCAAACCGACCAGCGAAACCCGCGTAGTCGTTGCCATGTCAGGCGGCGTCGATTCGTCGGTTGTGGCGGCAAAACTGGCGCAGGAGGGATATGACGTAATTGGCATCACCCTTCAGCTTTATGATCACGGTGCGGCTTTGGCCAAAAAAGGTGCGTGTTGTGCTGGCGCCGATATCCATGATGCTCGGCGCGTTGCCGAGGAAATGGGCTTTCCGCATTATGTTCTGGACTATGAAAATATTTTCAAGGATTCCGTGATTGATGAATTTGCTGACGCATATCTGGCCGGATCAACGCCGGTGCCCTGCATTCGCTGCAATGAACGGGTGAAATTCAAAGACATGCTCGAAACCGCCAAAGATCTTGGGGCTGATTGCATGGCAACTGGCCACTATATCCAGCGATTTATGGGCGAAAACGGCGCAGAACTGCACCGCGCCGCCGATGCAGAGCGCGACCAGTCTTATTTTCTGTTTTCCACCACACCCGCACAGCTGGAATATTTGCGCTTTCCGCTGGGGCATCTGAAATCAAAAGCTGAAACACGGGCATTGGCCAAGGAATTTGGCCTGTCTGTGGCGGATAAACCCGACAGTCAGGATATTTGTTTTGTGCCAAACGGTTCTTATGCCAGCGTCATTGAAAAATTGCGCCCCGGCGCGGCTGAGCCGGGCGATATTGTGCATATCGACGGCACAGTGCTGGGCCAGCATAGCGGCGTTATCCGCTATACAATCGGCCAGCGGCGCGGGCTGGGCATTGGCGGCGGTGCTCCGCTTTATGTGATAAAACTGGATGCAGATACACAAAAAGTAATCGTTGGCCCAAAAGAGGCCTTGAGCAAAAAAGAGATCAACATCAAGGAAATCAACTGGTTGGGCGAGGATGCTTTTAATTCCGCCCCTCAAACCGGCTGGGATGTGCTTGTCAAAGTGCGCTCAACGCGGCCACCTTTTCCGGCAACAATAATGCCAAATAACGACGGCACAGCCAAAGTAATACTTGGCATCGCCGAAGAAGGCGTTTCGCCCGGTCAGGCCTGTGTTTTTTATGCGGTTGAGGGAACACAGGTTTTGGGTGGCGGTTGGATTACGGCGTAACGGCCGAAAATGCGGCGGAAAAATCATCCCTGATCCAATTGATCGCGGCCTGCATCCGTTTGGTTTCCAGATTATCGGGGTGCAAATGCAACTGCATCATACGAAAAAACTCCGGCTTTCCCGGAGTGGTGCGCACCAGATCAGGGTCCGGTTCTGCCAGACACATTGGCAATAAGCCTTTGCCAATACCAGAAATAACTGCGCTGTATAAAAGCGTGGCATCGGTGGCGGTCAATTGCACCGTTTCATTGGATTTTTTCAAATTAGCCACGGTTTTGCTGATTATCGGGCGGTCAAAATCCTCATCATAAAAGGCCACCCAGTTTTTGTTTTCCGGCCTCATATCCTTATGCTGATAAACCGCATAAGGAACTTTTCCGAGATCAATCGTAAATTCTCCGGGCCGTTTTCTGCGTTCAAACCATAGCGAAAGCGTAGACTCGCCGCGCGTTGCATTTTTGGGTAATAACGTCACGATCCGCAGATTTAGACGCGGGTTTTTTGCCAGAAACCTGGCGCCGGAATGACGTGTTAGCCGATCAAGCGTCCAGGCATTGCCAACCAGACGAACCGTCCCGACAGCGCCTTGGTGTGGGTTGGAAACTTCGTCGATCATGCGCTCAGACTGTTTTTCGACCTCCAAAGCATGGCCAATGGCCACCTCTCCTGCATCTGTGGCGGCAAACCCCGATTTAGAGCGCACAAACAAAACCGCACCCAAATCTGCCTCCAACGCGGATAACCGCCGTCCGGCCGTGGATTGGTCAATGCCCAGAATCTGCGCCGCAGAGGTCAGCGAACCTTGCCGGCCAATCGCCAGCAAAATCTTTAAATCATCCCATCTTAAGTGGTTCATATCTGGTCCTGCAATTTTGCATGACCATTATGCAAAATAATGCGTTTAAGTCCAGCCTCGGGGTGCCTAGTTGGGCGGTATAAACAAAAGAATTAAAAATTTCACGAAGTGTATTGGAAATTAAATGCCGCAGGATATTACAAAAATCATCTATAAAATGATCAAAATATGTGACTATTATGGCAAAGGAAAAGAAGTCTCTGAAAAAATGAAGATGGTTTATAATGCCTCAAATGTGGCTATGGATAATCCAGAATCCATCCGCCAGATCTTTGGGGCCGGATATAAAGATAAAGAAATCAAAAAACTTATTGCGACCTTGGATAAGCGGGCAAAAATCGCGGATGAAGCGTCAAAAGCCAAATTTCCAGAACTTAAGTCCACCACCACAGAAATGTGGGGCAAATGGTTTTTCAATGTCGGAAAATTTGGTGAAAATGCCCGAAATTTATAACTCCGGCCATGCCGCAGAAGCCCTGGCAATGCATGAAACATAAAGGCTATGGCCCCAAGCTGCATGAAAAATGTAAATGCCCACAAAAATCTGATCCGGCTTGCGCAAAGGGAGCAGCTGCGGGTCAAAAAGATCAAAAAAACCAACGATAAATATATCGCTGACGTTCGAAAAATCAGCCTTAGCAGTTCGTTGAAAGCAGCGTTTAAGGCGATGGGCCTTAATCCTTAGGTTTTCGCCTAGTAATTTGCCACAAAACTTGACCCGTCCTTCCAAATTGTGCTTATTTTGACAAAGAACAGTTTTATGGGTCAGGTCATTATGAAGTTTTCAAAAATAATTCTTTCTGCTGTATTGGCATTGGCAACAGTAACCAGCAGCGTGGCGGCGCTTGAATGGGATACGCTTTATCAGCGCGGCAATTGGCGCCTTGATATCAATTACCATGACAATGGGGATCTCAGTTGCGAAAGCCGCACGGTAAATTCTCAAAGCTATGTGTTCAGTCTGTTTACTTGGGATGACGGTGATTACATAATCCGGTTCAGCCATGAGGACTGGTCTTTTGGTGACGAATCGCTCGGACAGGATTTTATCGTCGAAATCGACAATCGCGGTGATTGGGATATTTCCGGGACAAAGTTCAATAATATAATTCAAACGGTTGTAACGCCGCCAGCCGGCTCTCTTAACCGTTTTTTCTCTGAAATTCGCCGTGGTAATACGCTTTATTTACGCAATGAACGTGGCTCAGAAATTGCACGATTCTCATTGCGGGGCACCACCGCCACCTTGAACCAGCATGAAATATGCGAACGGCGTATTCTAAATGGTGCCAGCCGAATTGACCCGTTTAATTAAACCCAATCCAAAGACGTCCAATTCGGGCGCCTTTTTATCGGAGCGCTAAATGTCCAATCTTCAGCATGTCCTCAACCACCTTGAGAAGGATCAGCAAAACGCACTTGACCGCTTGTTTGATTTTCTGCGCATCGAAAGCATTTCAACCGATCCGGCATATGCCGATAATTGCATTGAGGCCGCTGACTGGTTGGTGACGGAATTAAAATCCATCGGGTTTGAGGCCTCGCGGCGCGACACAACTGGACATCCAATGGTTGTCGCCCATTCTGGTGGCGATGGCCCACGCATTTTATTTTATGGCCATTATGATGTTCAACCCGTTGACCCGTTGGAATTGTGGGACCGCCCGCCATTTGACCCAGCACTTGAGGAAACCCCGCAAGGCACCGTTATCCGGGCGCGCGGCGCATCCGATGACAAAGGCCAGTTAATGACATTTATTGAGGCCTGCCGCGCCTATAAAAAAGTCACCGGCAGCCTGCCCGCCAACATCACAATTTTGTCGGAAGGCGAAGAAGAAAGCGGCTCTCCGTCTTTGATACCCTTCCTTCACGCCAACAAAGAAGAACTAACCGCCGAATTTGCACTGGTCTGTGATACCGGCCTGTGGGACAAAAACACCCCCGCCATCACAACAATGCTGCGCGGCATGGTGAGCGAAGATTTCACCATAACCGCCGCTGACAAAGACCTGCATTCCGGCCTGTATGGCGGCGCAGCCATCAACCCTATTCGCGTACTAACGCGCCTGATGGCTGGGCTGCATGATAACACCGGTCGTGTTACCCTGCCCGGGTTTTATGATGGCGTGGCCGAACTGCCTGCGGCGTTAGCAGCCCAATGGCAATCAATGCAATTTGACAATGCGGCATTTCTGAACGGCGTAGATTTATCTGTGCCAGCTGGCGAGGACGGTTATTCGGTGTTGGAACAAATCTGGTCACGGCCAACCTGTGATGTAAACGGCATTTGGGGTGGTTACACTGGTGCCGGTTTCAAAACTGTATTACCCTCCGAGGCCAGCGCCAAGGTCAGCTTTCGCTTGGTGGGCAGCCAAGACCCAGACGCCATTCAAACCGCATTTCGAACATATCTTGAGGCTGGATTGCCCGCTGATTGCACCATTTCATACCGCGAAACAGATGGTGCCAGCGCCACCAATATGCCCATCGATGCCGATTATTTTGCCAAGTCCCGTCAGGCCCTAACCGATGAATGGCCAAATGAGGCCGTCTATGTCGGCATGGGGGGCTCAATCCCCATCGTTGGTCATTTCCAAAGCATTCTGGGCATGGATTCTGTGCTAATCGGGTTCGGATTGGAAGATGACCAAATCCATTCGCCAAATGAGAAATACAACCTCACCAGCTTTCAGCGCGGTGCGCGCAGTTGGGCGCGGATACTGGCCGCATTGGCCTAATTCAACAATATTGCCCATTCAAAAAATCCACCAAAGCCCGTGCTTTGGTGTTATTGATCGAATAATAACGTTGCCGCCCGTCTTTGCGACAGGAAATCAACCCTTCGACCCGCAATCGTGCCAGATTTTGGCTAACCGTGGCCTGGGGCAAACTTAATACATTGCGCAATTCAGTAACCGATTTTTCACCCTCGCGAAGATGGCACAAAATTGATAATCGCCCAAAATGCCCAAGTGACTTTAGCAATTCCGAAGCATCGGTGGAATGCAAAAGGTGGCTTTTCGTGGTAACTTTTATATTAAAATTGGGAATTTGATTAGTATCGCTATGAGCATCCAGCATGATATTTCCTCAGGGTTTTAATACGCGGGCTGAAGCATTTTGACGTTCTGGCGAGGCGTGTAGTAGAAACATTACTATATCTGAGTGAATTAGTCAAGATTAAATGCTATAAGCACTATGGTATCTAAATCTGAGCAATGCGGCTACGGCCACCACGCCGTTTTGGCAATTTTGAGGCTGTCAAAGCGTCTCGCAGAATGGTTGTCATCGGGTGGTTAACCGCGCCAAGACTGTGGGCGGTTAACATCGCCACAACATGTTCTTTTTGGTCACCCTCAGGCAGGCCAAGCGCCCAATCCAGAAAAACCGAACGGCATTCGCCGGCTGTAATCCCCGCAATCCGGTAAGATTCGTAAATCAACCCGCGCGGATCACTTGGATGTTTGGTTTTTTCCATCTTAAGCCCTGTCTTGCTGTGGCAAACACCGATCAATGATCATCAGCATTTTTGATTGTGACAATTCCAATGCTATCAACAAAGCGTCGATATCGGCTTTTCCAGTAGCTTTCAATACCAATGACATCACGCCCCTGCCTGCTTTTTCAGGAGAGAACCCGCCCTCTACCGCCAGCCTGCCAATTTGCTGCAAGATTGCATATAAACCCAAAGCATCTTTAATTTCTGTCAACTCACTGGCTTTTAACCAACCGTTTTTGGCCAAAGCATGCGCCATATCCGTTGGCCGCTGCACCACCGTTTCGCCTGTAATCAGCATTCCGGCCTGCAATAATAATTCGATATCCATCAACCGGCCCGCACCAAACTTAACCTCCCACGGGCTTGCGGCATCCTTGGCTTTGGCGCTGGCAAGCCGTTCACGCATTTCCAGAACCGCGGTGATAATCGCAGAGCCTTCACGCGGCATATGCAAAATATGGCTGATGGCGGTGCTGGTCGCGGCTTGTATATCTGCGCTTCCGGCCACCACGCGGGCGCGCAGCAAGGCCATGTGCTCCCAGACCCATGCCTCGTTTTTCTGATATTCCACAAAGCCGCGCAATGAGGTCGCCACCGGCCCCGACCGGCCCGAGGGGCGCAACCGCATATCAACCTTATAAAGCGTACCCTTAGATGTCGCGACAGTCAGCGCTGACACAAAGCCCTGCGTCAGGCGTGCATAATACGGTTTTACCGCAAGAGAACGCGGCCCCTCCGAATTCTCAACCCCGTCTGAATCGTAAACCACAATCAAATCCAGATCAGAAGTCACCGTCATTTCCCGAGACCCGAGCTTACCCATCGCAATCACAGCTGCGCCTTTGCCCGGCGGTTTTCCATAACGCTGGGTGAAATTTTCCACAACCGCAGCGCATAAAACCATCAAACAAGCCTCTGCCACATCAGAATAGGCGCCTGCGGCCTCATCCGCATTGGACAAGCCGCGCAACAAATGCACGCCGATGCGAAATCGTTGCTCATGCACCCAGATGCGCGCCGCATCCAATACCAGTTCATAATCATCAGCCGCATGGATCAGCACCGACAAGTCCGCCCTTAACGTCGTTAAATCCGCCAACGGTTGAAAAAAATCCTGCTCCAGCACAAAATCCAGCACCCGCGCATTTTGCCCTAAATACCGCGCCAATTCAGGTGCGGTTGTGCATATGTCCACCAGTAAATCCAGTAATTCGGGGTTGGCATCAAAAAGCGAAAACACCTGCACACCTGCCGGCAGCCGCGCCAGAAACGCATCAAAATGGATCAGGGCCTCGTTTGGATTACTGGCTGCTGACAGTTTTCCCAGCAATGCCGGCTGAAGCCGCGCAAATATGCGCTGCGCACGTTCGGAGCGCAACGCCGCGTAATCTTGCCATTTTTCCATCATTTGGGTGACAGCATCCGCATCCATAAAGCCCAGATCATCAATGGATTGGGGCTCACTGGTTTCTGATGTGAAAAACGCTTCGGTGATTTGATGTACGATTTCAAGCTGTGTCTTAATGCTGGATTCCATTTCTGCAACATTGGAAAACCCACAAAACGCCGCCATGCGTGCGCGTTTTTCATCGGTTTCCGGCATTTTATGGGTCTGGGAATCGTCCAGCATTTGCAAGCGATGCTCAACGGTTCGATGGGCGATATAGGCTTTGGTCAGCGCCTCAACCGCACTTTGCTCCAACCACCCCTTTTGCGTCAAGTCTTTCAGCGCTTGCAGCGTTTCACGCGATCGCAATTCAGCATCCCGCCCGCCAACAATCACTTGTCGCGTCTGGGCAAAAAATTCAATCTCGCGAATGCCACCGCGCCCCAGTTTCATGTCGTGGCCTGCAATCACAATTGGGCCATGCAGGCCTTTGTGTTCGCGAATGCGCAAACGCATATCATGGGCATCCTCAATCGCGGTAAAATCCAGATATTTACGCCAGATAAACGGCCGCAAGCGTTCCAGATATTTCCAACCCGCATCAATTGCCCCCGCGCAGGGCCGGGCTTTGATATGCGCGGCGCGCTCCCATGTACGCCCGACACTTTCATAATAACGTTCGGCTGCTTCCATCGAAATACAAACCGGCGTGACAGACGGATCAGGGCGCAACCGTAAATCAGTACGAAAAACATAACCTTGGGCGGTGTTTTCAGACAGCAATTTAACCATGCGTTTTGTGATACGGATAAAACCGGCACGTAGTTCGGCGCAGTCATCTGGTGGATACCGGCTTTCGTCAAACAGTATGATCAAGTCAATGTCGGACGAATAATTCAATTCCCCTGCGCCCATTTTCCCCATGGCCAGCGCCACCATTCCCGCGGCTTGCGGAATGTCAGCCGCTGTGCAGCCGGGTAATTTTCCGCGCGTTATCTCAGCCGCCACCAGATGCTCCAATGCCTTTTGCACCACTGTATCCGCAAGGCTGGTCAGGGCGTTTGTGACCTGTTTCAGGTTCCACAATCCGCCCAGATCAGCCAGAGCAATGATCAAGGCAGATCGACGTTTTGCAATCCGGAGATTGTCAGAAAGCTGCTGAAAACTGCCGTCTTCTATGTTGAGCAAGCCATCAAAAACCTGATCAACAGGCAAAGTATAAATACTGCGCAGCCAGTCGGCCTCACGCAGTATTGAGCCATTAAGATAAGGACTGCATCCTGCGACGCCCTCAATTAGGTCAGTCAAATTGTTGGGAAGGCCTGCAAATTCCGCACGGGTTTCCGCCCCACGATCAGCATCAAACGCAATCGGGGCTGCGCAAACATCCGCAAGGCTATGCACTAGCGCCCTTCGTATTTGGGCGCGCGTTTTTCCATAAATGCCATCACGCCCTCAGTAAAATCTCGGGTTTTTCCGGCTTTGCCTTGCAGCTCCGCCTCCAACGCCAGCTGGTCATCCAGCGAATTGTCAAAACTGGCGCGCATGGCTTGCTTGATGTATTCATAGGCTTTGGTCGGGCCATTCGCCAGCTTTTGCGCCCGCGCCACAATGGTTTGGGTGAATTGATCATCAGGGATCGATTCGTAAATCATCCCCCAGTCACTGGCCTGATCCGCACTGATTTTATCAGCAAATAGCGCTGCGCCCATGGCCTTGGCAAACCCGATTTGGCGTGGCAGCCAATAGCTGCCACCAGCATCGGGTATCAAGCCAATACGCGCAAATGCCTGAATGAAAAATGCGGATTGCGTGGCAATAACCACATCAGCGGCCAGCGCCAAATTGGCCCCCGCCCCCGCCGCCGGACCGTTCACTGCTGAAATTGTTGGGATTGGACATTCATAAATCGCCTTTAGCAATGGCTCGTATTCTTCTTTCAGGGTGCGCTCCATATCAATATCACCCGACGTAATCCGGTCACCCAAATCCTGCCCTGAGCAAAATCCGCGCCCTGCCCCCGTTAGCACAATCACCCGTCCATCTTGTGGCGCATGTTTGACCGCGTGCAGCAAATCCATCCGCATTTGCGCGTTTAGCCCGTTCATCACCTCGGGGCGGTTCAGCGTGATGGTCACCACTTTTGCCGCAACATTATAAAGAATGGTTTCGTAAGCCATATTACCCTCCGGAAAACTCTCCCGAATGTTAGGGCAGTGCTGGCAAATAGAAAAGCCTCAACGTGGCGTCATTTGTCCAAAAGCGCATTCAACTGTGATTGCTCTTTGGCGGATAGCTCCTCAATCACGATATCGCCTGACTTGCGACGTATAAAGCGCAGTACGAAAAAACCGCCAATAATAATCAGCAACGGGCCGGTCAGCCATAATATCCAGTTAAGCGAATACAGCCGAGGCTTCATCAGAACCTTTTCGCCGTAGATTTCAAGAAAAAAGGTCAGGACTTCTTGGTCAGTTTTCCCCTCAACCAACAATTCACGCACCAATAGTCGCGCATCTTTTGCCCACCCTGCATTGCTGGAAGAAATGATTTCACTGACACATTGCATGCAGCGCAATTGATCGCCCAGTGCCCGTGCCCGTTCTTCCAATACAGGATCTGAAAGCATTTCGTTAGGATTTACTGCCAGCAGAGGTGTCGCGAGCAGCATTAAAAAAATAATCAGTTTACGCATGATTTACTCCGCAGGGACCGCTTTCGCGGTCTGTTTTTTTGCTGGCGCCGCAACACGATACCGCCGATCAGAAAGACTGGCCAACCCGCCGAGTGACATAAAAATGCACCCAATCCAAATCCAGTTGGCAAACGGTTTAATATAGGTTCGAACCACCCAGCTACCATCAGGCTGCTGATCCCCCATCGCCATATATACATCGCGCATCAGGTTGCCATTGATCGCCGCTTCGGTTGTCGGCGTGCGCTCCACATTAAAATTGCGTTTTTCGGGGAACATGGAAAAAGTTTTGCCGTTTTCCATTACCGTAAATTCACCCCGAACGGCCATATAATTTGGCCCCTCGAATTGTTTGACATCAACAAAGATGAATTCATAGCCGCTGACGTTAAAACTGTCGCCAATATTGGCAGTGCGAATGTCCTCGGTCTCCCATGCGGTGATTGCCGAAATGCCAAAAATGGTCATGCCAAAACCCGTATGTGCGATCGCTTTCCCCCAATCAGAGCGCGGCAGGTTTTTCAACCGCCGCAGGGTTTCACCCGCGCTTGCCTTAAACATTTTACTGCGCGTCATCAAATCAGCCAGCACACCAAGCACCACCCAGGCCGCCAGTGTTATGCCAATGGGTGCCAGCAAACGACCACCGGTATCTTGCGCCCAGATATAAGCCCCAAGCGCCACCGATAATGCCATCATCCCCCAAAGCGGGCGCATGGTGCGGCCAATTTTGGCCCGTTTCCACGATAATACCCCACCAATCGGCAAGGCCATCGCTAAAACAACCATAAACGGCGTAAAGGCCAGATTATAGAAAGGCGGTCCCACCGACACAACTTCGCCCATGATCGGCTCTGCCAAAAGAGGCCAAATCGTGCCAACAAAAACCACCGCTGCGGCCACGGATAATAGCAAATTATTCAACACCAGCCCGCTCTCGCGGCTAATGGTCGAAAATACCGCGTTTGATTTCAACTGCGAAGCGCGCATGGCAAAAAGAACTAAACCGCCGCCGGTTGCCACCGCAGTTATCGCCAAAAGATACACGCCGCGTTCAGGGTCATTTGCAAACGCATGAACCGAGGTAAGCACCCCCGAACGCACGATAAATGCGCCAATCAAGCTGAAAGAAAACGCCAGAATTGCCAGCAGAACTGTCCACGCCTTTAGAGTGTCGCGCTTTTCCACCACAATGGCGGAATGCAGCAATGCGGTTGCGGCCAACCACGGCATAAAGGACGCATTTTCAACCGGATCCCAAAACCACCAACCGCCCCAGCCAAGCTCGTAATACGCCCACCATGATCCAAGCCCGATACCAAGCGTTAGAAACATCCACGCCGCCAATGTCCATGGCCGGACCCAGCGCGCCCAAGCGGCGTCAACGCGGCCCTCGATCAGGGCGGCAATAGCGAAACTGAACGCCATGCTCAGGCCAACATAACCCAAATACAAAAACGGCGGGTGGAAAGCCAAACCGGGATCTTGCAGCAACGGGTTCAAACCATTGCCGTTAAACGGCGGGTTTGGCAGCCGGATAAACGGGTTGGAGGTGAAAATTAGAAACGTCAAAAATGCAATGCCGATCATCGCCTGAACCGATAATACCCGCGCCTTGAGCGCCGGCGGTAAATTGCCACCAAATGCGGCAACCATCGCGCCAAAGAGCACCAGTATCAAATTCCAGAGCAGCATCGACCCCTCATGGTTACCCCAAACACCGGAAACCTTGTACAGCATCGGTTTGTCAGAATGGGAATTCGCCGCCACCAATTGCAACGAGAAATCCGAGACAACAAACGCATATGTCAGCGCCGCAAATGAAATACTGATCAGCACAAACTGGATTTGTGCGGTTGGTACCGCCACACGCATCCAGTCAGACCAGCCCTTTTGCGCGCCAACCATTGGCACAATCGCCTGAATGACGGCAAATAATAGCGCTAATAACAGGGTGAAATGGCCAATCTCTGCAATCATTTCCGAATCCTTTGCAAGTTGCGCTAATCATAACGTCCTGCACCAAAGGTTCAAATTGCTTTCCCGTGATCAGCCAAATCGCCGCAGTCAGGGTTTTTGCGCCTGCCATTCCGCCAATGCCGAATTTGCCTCTGCGGAGGGTGATGTTGCTTGGCGTGGCGTGGCAATAACTGGAATTGTCGGTTGATAACCACGGAAATGATGCAGTTCGCGCGCGCCAAAATAAAATGATACCACCGCGCCCAGCAACCACCATAATGGTTCAGGAACAAAGGCAAGCCCTTGCATTCGCTCAGAAAAACCAGCGGGATCTTTCATCGCATAGGCAAAAAGCGCAATGGTAGATAACGCCAGCATAGGCCGTGGCAGCCGGTTCACCCCGTCAATAAACCGATCAAACCCCCCCTTGCGTTCCAGCCGAAATTCCGCCCCCGCTTGCGCCAGTGCATCGGACATACGTTGTTGTGCAATTTGCTCGGCTTTGGTGGCATTAACGGTGAAAACTTCGGCTACTTCGGTAATTGCGCCGCCAACCTGCCTTGCGGTGCGGCCAAAATTAAAAAACCTCATGTCCAGCCCCGCACCCGCGCGTCATGTTGCGCACGGCTTAAATGAAACCGCGCATCGATGAATTCCTCAGCCCGCGTGATCCAGCCGCCTTTGCCACCATCGCGCCGCTGTGCAAATTTGCGCAGGCTGGCGCGCTGATCTGCCAGATCATAATAATAATTGCGCCGCGCAATGCCATATGCGTTGGCGATATGGTCCGGCGCGGCCGCAAACGCCGCCATTGCCGCCGCTGCTGTGTTTGGGCCGATGGCCCCGTCAACACTGGTTGGATAGCCAAATTCCCGCAATAACCGCTGCAATATCTTCACGGCATTCCCCCCCGCATTGACATACATGTCAAAAACCGAAGGTTGCAGCACCTCTGGTAACAGCCCAATCTTTGGCCGTATAAAATAGTGTTCTTTGAAAATTTCGCCGGCTTGCACAGCACTAAGCGCGCGGACATCGGATTTATCAACATCGCCGTCATCATCCAGATCAATGCCCAAATGTTGCATTGTGCCAATGGTAACACCGTGGTTGGTCGCGCCGCCCGGGTCATCGGGATCATCAACATAACCACCCTCGCGGCGCAAAATTTCTTGTGTGATTTCCTCAATACTTAACATCTCGTACCCCAGCCATTTTACTAAAAATTGGCCTAAAGATGTCAGTATTGCGTTAATTTATTGCGATAGCACCGTGCGGTCAGCTTTCGGGTTCCTGATAAACGCCTTGTTCTTTCAAGATATTCACGACCTCGGAGGGCATATAGGTTTCATCATGTTTTGCCAACACTTCGCTTGCGACAAAAACGCCACCAACAAGATTGCCGGTGATAACCGTGCCCTGCCCTTCGCTAAATAAATCCGGCATAATACCTTTGAAAGATACGCGGATGTCATTTGCTGTGTCGGTAACCAGAAATGAATGGGTTTCGCCTTTCTCCCAACTGCCCTCAACCACCAAACCACCAAGCTTAAAGCGCTCATCAGGCGGAGGCGTATCCGCCGCGATCTCTGTTGGGGAACGATAGAGCTGAATGCCCGATGTAAAGCCAACGCCAATCAATATTGCGCCAACTGCCAGCAGGCTTAGCCCGACAACAACCATTTGAATGCGGCGCTTTTTTCGTAATCCAGCCATAACAACCCCTTTGCCTAATTAAATAGACGTTAATTTTACGGAAACAATGGGGCAAGTTGAAGCCCCGTAATTTCATCCAGCCCCAGCATCAAATTAGCGTTCTGCATCGCTTGTCCAGATGAGCCTTTGGTCAAATTATCCAATGCAGAAAACACAATTGCCCGCCCCGATTTGCGATCAGCCGCTACGCCGATATGGCAATAATTCGACCCGCGCACATGCCGTGTTGCAGGTGCCTCGCCAAAAGGTAAGATATACACAAACGGCTCATTCGCATATTTTGAAACCAGCGCCGCATGAATGGCTTTGGCCTCTCCGCGCACATAAATTGTTGCCAAAATCCCACGGTTGGCGGGCAACAAATGCGGCGTAAAACTTACCTCGACCTTTTGACCAGCAGCAAGGCTGAATTCTTGATCAAACTCCCCTAAATGCCGATGGCTGGCAATCGCATAGGCGTGATAACCCTCAGATACCTCAGAATGCAACATGCCTTCCTTGGCGCCGCGCCCTGCCCCAGACACACCCGTGGCAAGGTCAATGATGATCTCATCAGGGTCAATCAATCCGGCGTAAAGCAATGGCAAAATCGGCAATAACCCCGTGGCCGCGTTGCAACCAGTTCCGGCAACCAAGCGTGCGGATTTGATATCCTCGCGGTAAAATTCGGTCAGGCCGTAAACTGCGGATTTTTGCAATTCTACGGCTGCGTGGTCACCACCATACCATTTTTTATATTCAGCAACGTCGCGCAACCGAAAATCAGCCGATAAATCAATGATTTTGACATGATCGGGCAAAGTCAGAATAACCCGTTGCGAGGTGGCGTGGGGCAGAGCGCAAAAAACCAGCTCAACATTTGTGAAATCAATCGCCTCTATTTTTTGCAAAACTGGCAAATCCAGATGCCGTAAATGCGGGAAAACACTGCCATATTCCTGCCCCGCCTTACGATCACCGCTTAACGCCACGATCCGCATATCCGGATGTGTTGAAATAAGGCGCACCAGCTCAGCACCCGTATATCCGCTTGCCCCGAGTATCGCTATGTTATGCATTTTCGCCTGCCATTTCTGCTTTTTCCCACGTCACGCTTTGGCCCAGAAACTGCTGCGCCAAGGCGGAGATTGTGGCAACATCACCCGTGGTTAAAAACTGCACAGGGCCGTTTTCAGCAAAATGATCATGGCGCGAAATATAGTCTTTTGTCGCCTCGGCTACCAAATCAGGCTGAGAAACAAGGCGGGTTTCATTGGGTAAAGCCGCACGAAAAATGTCTTCGACGATAGGATAATGGGTACAGCCAAGCACCGCCGCCTGAGGTTTTGGCACTTGCGCCAGCATGGTTGCCACATGACGATTTACCAGATTTTCAGCCGTCACGCGATCACCTTTTTCAATTGCATCCACCAACCCGTCGCAGGCTTGGCCAAACACATCAACATCCCTTGCCCGAAATTTCATTTCCCGTGGAAACGCGCCGCTATCGATCGTTGATTGGGTGGCAAACACAGCCACATTTCGCAAACCAGTATGTGTAGGCGCGGCATTATCACCCCAATCTCGTTGGGTCAGATGTTCAATCATCGGCACAAAAACCCCCAGAATCCGCCGCCTGCCCTCTGGCAGCCAGCTTACCTGCATCCGGTGCAGCGCCGATGCAGATGCCGTATTACAAGCAATAATGACCAATTCGCAGCCCTGATCAAACAAATGCTGCACACCCTTACAGGTCAGGTCAAATACATCATAGGCATCGCGGGTGCCATAGGGTGTATTGGCGTTATCGCCCAGATAGGTAAATGCCTGATCCGGCATTTCTGTTTGCAATTTACGCAATACTGTCAGCCCACCTAGGCCGCTATCAAAAACACCGATCGGCATATTTATTCCCCTTTTTATGCTTTTGAAACCAAAGATACAAAATTGCAAGATGGCAAAAAAAAGGGCCAGCTAATGCCGGCCCGATTATTCAAAATATGAAAGGCTTTACCGGCCGATTTCCATATGGGTTTCTGCTTCAACTGCTCGGGATCCGGCGACACCCAAATAAGTGGCGATCACGTCCGACACACGCTGGATAATGCGCACCCGCATGGTTTCACCGAGGGCAACTGCGGCCTCAGCCTCAGCACCACCAAATGCAGTTACGTCAGATTCGATAAATGCAGGGCCTGATAGCACTTCACGGGTAACTGCATCAACCACGGTCAGGTTAAAGTCAACATTGTGGATGCCACCAACATTGGAACGTGCGCGCTCGGTAAGCGAATGGAACTGGATAATATCAGCAACCAAAATCACCTTACGATTACCCTTAACGGAAACCTGCATTTGCGAAGCAGCCAGCGCCATGGTTTCTTCCATGATGGCCTCAACCTGAGCATAAACATCGCCAGGTCCGTCTTCGCGCCAGAGGATATCAACATTTGGCATTTGGCTGTTAGCATCTGTAGTGGTCAGATCGCGTGACGCGTTTGCCTCTACGCTGACAACTTGCCAATTATAGGTAACACTTTCCCGAAGCGGATCAGGGAAAACGGTGTTGGTACGCACACAGCCCGCAAGGCCAACAGCAACGATAAGGGGCAAAGCCCAAGCTTTAAAAGACATTAGTAACTCCGTAAACAAATTAGATTTACAGTGACAATATCAGAAATTTCCTACAAAACAAGGTTTAAGTCTCATATGGTTACTTTGTGGTATTTTTGTAACGCTCGAGCAAAAGTACAGCTAAACATATGGAAAGCCATGCTAATCACAGAAGTTGAATTGCCTGTTTTTAATACGCCCGATCAAGTGAAACACCCAATACATAGATCGCAGCCAGCAAAATCCTGAGGCATTTGATAAGCCGGCTCCCGGTTATGGCCATGAATATTTTGCCTATTGCTTAGGTCAGCCAGAAAACTGTTGCCAGAATGATCTGCGACAGGATGGCGATACCGATCAATCTTCCCAAAAGCAGTGCGATTACCAAGCTTGGCGCATCATGACTGTTGGCATCGATCCCCCGGGATATGCGCGGTTCAACATAAAATGTCAGGACGATGGCGCCAAAAGCATTCACAACACCGGAAAGCTGACTAATAGAGGCGCGGTATTCCGGAATTAACAATGCAAAATAAAACGACAAAAACAGGCCCGTGCCGTAGATCGCATAGACAAATGCAGATTGTACAAATATTTTTCGGGCGTCTTTTTGCAAAAATACCTGCTGAATGCGCGGCAAGGCGAATTTTTTTGCCTGCGGTGTTGCTGGTATCAGCTTCAAAAAAGCCAAAATGAAATTGTTATTTTTGACATAGGTTCTGATAACGCGGCTAAAATAATGCACAACAACGGCGCGCATTGCATAAACAACCAAGCTAATTACAGCCGCTGCCAACAGTGCAGCCACTGCCATAGTTTGAAAAACTTTGACCTCAAGCCCGCTATCCACCGCCAAGCCCAGCAAAGGTAGCAAAAGCACGCTAAACAAACGGGTTCCAACATAAACCGCTTGCTGGATCGTATACCCAAGCAATTTACTCTGGGTATGAATGCCCGCAAGCCGCGCCATTATGGCCGTGAATTCCACACAATGGATTGCAGCAAACAAAACCGGAATTATAAATGGCAAATAGATAATCACTGCAATATTCCGGTTTGGTCAAAATTGCCTTGCGCAAATCCAAGTGCTTTCAAATCGCAATGCTTAGTCATGCCGCCCCCTTTCGGGCTGATGGTAGCCCTCCACCCAGCGTTCAATGACGCCTCGTGCTTTGGGGATGTCGCTTGTATCAATTGCAATATTAAGCGCGTCAATCACTGCCAAAATCTCATTTTTGCTCAGGAATTGTTCTTGTGCACGCATAATTTTTTCATGCGGGGTGGGCAATGTATCATCGCCGATCAACAATTCTTCGTACAGCTTTTCCCCCGGACGGGTTCCGGTGAAAATAATTTCTATATCACCGTTAGGGTTTTCGGCGGTTTTTTGGCTAAGGCCCGACAGCGAAATCATCCGTTTTGCCATATCATAAATCCGGACTTGTTGCCCCATATCCAGCACAAAAACATCCCCGCCCTTGGCATAAGTCCCCGCCAGCAACACCAGTTTTGCGGCCTCGGGGATGGTCATGAAAAAACGTGTCATGTTTTTGTCGGTCACAGTCACCGGCCCGCCCGCCGCGATTTGTTCGCGAAACAACGGAATCACAGAACCGGACGACCCCATCACATTGCCAAAGCGCACCATAGAAAATTTGGTCTGATTGCTGCGAGTTTGCAAATCCTGAATGACCAATTCCGCCAATCGTTTTGTTGCTCCCATAATATTTGTGGGCCGCACTGCCTTGTCGGATGAAATCAGGATAAAACGATCAATTCCCAGCTTTTTAGCGGAATCCGCCAACACCTTTGTGCCCAGCACATTGTTGCGAATGCCTTCTAGCTCATTCGTTTCAATCAAGGGCACATGTTTATAAGCAGCGGCGTGAATAATCACACTAACTTCTTGGTCTGTGATGGTTTTCTCTACCAGCCTTGCATCGCTAATTGATCCAAGAACCGTCTCAATCCTCGTGTCTTTTGCCAAGGCCCTGATCTCTCGATCGATCGAATAAAGCGCAATTTCGCTCATCTCAAACAGCACCAGTTTGGCCGGTTTTGCCTGCAAAATCTGCCGGCATAATTCCGCACCAATTGATCCACCCGCGCCGGTAATCATAACCCCCTGCCCGGAATACGCGCTGACAATTTCGGGGAAATCATGCCCGACAGTATCACGTTCCATCAAATCATCAATTGACACCGGCCGCAGGCTTTCCACCAAACCATCGCCAGAAATCAAGTCAATAAATGACGGCAAAACCTGAATTTCACATGAAAGATGCCCCAGTTCTTTGATGATGTTATCCAGCCGCTCCCGAGGCGCAGACGGCATGGCCAACAGCACCCGCTTTACCTTGCCCAGCTTAACCATTGCCGCCAATTTGCCAGGATTTTGCACCGAAAGCCCCGAAATCACCACGCCCTGCATGCTGGTATTATCGTCAACAATCATCACGGGTTTCACTTCGCGAGATTGGCGCAAGGCAAGAATAAGCTGCAATCCCGCAGCCCCTGCGCCGTAAACCGCCACCGGCGTCGTCGGAAATTTTCGCCCAGCCAACCACACCAAAAACCGCTGCGCCGCAAGGCGGAAATATGATGCCAAAACAAAGAAAACAAAGCCAAAGATCATCGGAACCGTGCGCGGCGCGCCCAAACCAAACCCCCAATTAACCGCTGAGCCAATGACAGCTAAACACCCGGCAAACATACCGATTTTAAGGCTATCCCAGTTGCCAAAACTTTGTAATTTCATTTTATGAACAGAAAGGATAATGCTTAAAACCGGGGCCAAAACCAGCAAAAACAGAAACAAATACCGTGCAGTGTAAATCCGGTCGCTCGGGATGAATTCGCCAAGCCGCAAACCAAGCGCCAGTACCAAAGACACCGGAATAAGCACCATGTCCAACAAGAACAAAAGCGCGATTTTCCAGCCTCGTGGCAAGTTTGTCAGGAATTTATACAGGGTCGTTTCCTCGGCCTAAGGGTCTGAAAACAAGACCTAACACCGCTTTGCTGGATTAACCACGATAATTTACAGCCCTTTGCCTTTGGCCACCACCAGCAATCCGCGCCAAATGATCCAGAGATCAAACCACAGCATCATCAGCGCGCCCAGTCGCAGGGTTTTATCGATATATTCATACTCAAACCGCGGATCACCCATTTCAGCGGTGCCTTTGCGAATATGGCCAAACCCCAATATCCCGCCTGTGATCAGTTTTCGCGCAACATTCCCCTGCTTCAAATCACGCTCATAATGATGAACAGCCAGCGGGCGCGGGCCAACAATGCTCATATCTCCTTTTAGAACACTGAAAAATTGCGGCAGTTCATCCAGATAAAACCGTTTTACAAATTGCCCGACGACGGTTCGACATTCCGGGTTCCATTCGTTTTTATATGCATGCCAATCATGGGTTTTTGCCAAATTTGCGTCAATACAGCGTTGTTTTATAATCCGGATTTTGTATTTTCGAATATTTTTTCCGCCGCTAATGGCATTATAATAGAAAAACATTGCCCCCGCATTTTCGGGAAATATCAACCCTTCGATTTTATAAGCCAGCCAGACCAATACCAGAACCGGCAACGCAAATATCAGCACAAATAACGAAAAAACCACGTCAAATATTCGTTTTGCATAACGAGGTTTGATCGGTGTATTGCGTTCAAAAATCAAAGCATATTGCGCCTTGAGTTCCGTCGATGGCGCCAGATAAGGGAAAGATTCTTTAGGTTCAGAGGTCGGGTTTTCGATCATACCGTAACCTGCGGTTTTGCTGCCTGTGCAGCCAAAACCCCCAAAGATAACCAAAAAAAGAATACCAGTTTGGGTGTCATCATGATCGGATTTAGCGTTGCAACACTTAAAAATCCGATGACAAGTATCTTGAAGGGTAATAAATCCCTCCCCGTATTCGGCAATTTAATTCCCAGTAAAATCACAACCGGAATTGCCAATAACATAAACCCGACAATACCCATCCCAGCCAAAATATCCAGAATATCGGAATGGGAACTGACGCGGCCCCAGCCGACATCAATGGTGGTTTTTATATCAAAAAACCTGCCAAAAACTGGCGCATTAAAGAACTGGTCCAAACGCAAACCATAGGTAATGCTGCGTGTGGCAATGTTTCCGTTCGGCAAATGCTCTGCAAAAAATACCGTTGCAATGGCTGATATAACCAATACCAGCCCTGCTAAAATAAATAACTTGGCCCCGATCTCAACCCAGGCAAACCGTTTTGTTGTGGTCACAAAATACAAAACACAAACCAGCGCCGCCAAAATAAAGCCGGTATTCTTCAGGGTTAAAACACATCCCAATACCGCAATCACAAGCAATAACCGCTGTCGGTTTAGCGTAGAAACTGGTAAAAATGGCAGGCAGACCAGCAAAAACACCTCCTCATGAAACAGATTTTGGTTATGCTCATTTATCTGCGTCAACAGCCCCAGCCGCCACAAAACCAACATTGCAACAAGCAAAATGCCGGCTGTTAAAAGCGCAGAATGCAGAAAACCGATTACGCGATAATAGAATTCATTATTAAGAAACAAAAGCTTGGCCACAAAGTATATCATCCCTAACCCGCTCAACCGAAAAAAATGTTCCCCTGCAATGTTGTCAAAAAACCAAACTCCGCCCAAGACGGGGATCAACAGAAAGATCAAAATCGCTAAATCAACGCTCGAAAAACGTATGGATGTTGGCGGTCGGAGAAGAAGAACAGCGCCAAATAGCAAAAATGGCAGATAGGAAATGCCAAAACCGAGGCCAAAGTTTGTGTCGCTTGGGTCCAAAAATATCAGTGTATTAACAATTATGGCCAACCAAACCAGCCAGATCCCGCGAAGGGCGGGGGATTTGGCCATTGGCGCAGCTTCTGCAATGCTCATCTCAATGCGCCCCCAAGTTTTTTGAAGGCAAACCGGCGGCGCAACAATGGCAAGTTTAAGAGCCGGTAAAAATACCCGTAAACCATCAAAAATCCGTCGCTTACCAGATATTTTCCCGATACCGGCGCTGCGTCAAGTTCTGCCAAAAGCTGTGTCAGATTTTGACCCATTAGTATCAAATTTTCATCCCCCAAATTGCGCAAATAATTGCGAAACCACCAACGCCGTAACGGGTTTTTAACCGAGCTTTGCCAAGCCCGTATTGAATGGTCGCTGATCTCTTGATACTTTGAGCCGCGCGTAGGATCCCCCAATTTTCCATGCAACTCAGTTTGTTTAAAATCATCTAGAATGTGGTCCGAAAAATCAATCCCGAGGTCTTTTTCGATCTTTGATAATGCTTCTTCAGGCGCAACCACAAAATTTTCATAAACGATATCAATACAGTCAGAACCAGCAGCTTTTCGCGCCCTCAACAAGCCTTCAATCCCGTCAAAAATATCAACCTGATAACGAAACAAATTCCAGCGCCCTGCACCCCATGTTTCAATCATGGATGCCATAATTGCCAGCGGATTTCGCCATAAGAAAATGATCTTTGCATCCGGAAAAACCTTACATATTTCTGGCGCGATGCTGGCATATCGCGGTGTTTTATCCAAAAAATACTGCCCTGTACCTTGTTTTTCATAAAGCGAAATCGCAAAATTCCGGATTGCCTCATCAAAATCCTCAGCGCCATTTGGCAAAATGTTACAAAACCCGTCAATCGCTTGTGTCATCACACCATGATCATAATCAGCCGCAATGCCATGCCCGCGTCGCGCATAAATCAGGGGCAGCAATATCCATGGCTCATTAGCAGTGGAAATCTGCGGATCGCTTGCCAAAATTCGTTGCACCAAAGTAGAACCTGAGCGTGGTAACGAGAATATAAAAAGCGGAGTCATTTTCGCCGGCGCAATCTAAATTGAATGACTAAATCCGCCAGACCAACCCGCGAGATTGATCGAAATACCGACAGCTTACGCCATTCCTGCGCATTCCGGCAAAATTCAACATTGCAGGATTTCCGCCATATTAATAATCTGGCAATATTTGTTAACACAATTTTTCCGCCCGTAAGCTTGCGCCAGAACCAATTCGGATTAGCCAGGTTTTTACATATCTGTCGCACCTCGTTTTCATATTCCGCTGATTGTAATGAGGAAATCTGTTCGCCCGGGCGCTCCCTAAAGGCGGCCAAAGGCACAGCGACTGAAACCAGTTGCGCCTCATTTGCAAACCGGGTCCAAAGATCAAAATCAGCAGCCAATGTATAATTCAAATTCAAACCGCCGACTTTTTCCCATAATTCACGGCGCCAGAACATGTTTTCTTGTTGTAAATACCCTGCAAGGTTTTTTTGATACCATCCATTGCGGATGAATTTCCGAGGATAGCTGGCCGTTTTGGATTGCATTTGCACCAATTGCCCCTTGCGGTTCAAAAAAGAAGGGACGCCTGTTATCCAACTGATTTCAGGGAATTTTTCAAAAAGCTCACATACAATTGAGGCCGTCCAGGGCATCAAGATATCATCCGCGTTAATCCATCCCATGATCTCACCTGTGCTATGCGAAAACCCTTTGGATATTGCATGGTACTGGCCTTCATCTGGTTCCGAAATGCATAGATCAACCTTGCGGGGATGCTGACTAATTACATCCATTGTGGCATCATCCGAAGCACCATCAACGATAATATATTCCATTAAATCAGTATCTTGAGGTATAGATTCCAGAGTTTGCCCGATCAGGCCCTCCATATTTCTACACGCGGTTACGATTGATAGTTTCATTTGGTTTTGCCAAATATATTTTGCATCAGCACCTTGCCAACAAACCGTGGCGCCAATATCAAATAGCGCCGCCAAAGGCGTTTTGGCTCGCTAAATAACCTGTGCGACCACTCCAATCCGCTGCGTTGCATCCAGACCGGAGCACGTTTTACGGCGCCGGTATGAAAATCAAACGCGGCACCCACCCCGATAAGTGTTGCCGGTAGAAAAGCAAAATTCCGGTGCATCCAAAATTCCTGTTTGGGCGTAGACAGACCCACCCAGACAACATCTGCACCGCTGTCTTTGATGGTTTTTATGATTTCCAACCGCTCGGAATCAGGAATATCCTGAAAGGCTGGGCAATGGGTTCCGACGATTTTTGCATCGGGAAACTTTGTCGTAAAATTCTCACGCAGTGCTTCCGCAACCCCCGGCTTTCCGCCATAAAAATAATGCTTTAGCCCATTTTTTTGCCCGGATTCTATTACATGCTCCATCAAATCTGCGCCGCACGTCCGGTTAACATCCAAACCAGCCATACGCCCCAAAGCAACTAAAGGCATACCGTCAGGGGTGATCATTGCGGCATCAGAATGCAAAGCAAAAAGCGTCGGATTATCCAGCGACAACATCACCCCATGCACGTCCCGGACACAGACAAAGCGGCCAATATCATCCTGTTGCCAATCTAAAATAGTTTGGGTTGCGCGCGGCAAAGATGTCACGCTGATATCCAATCCAAGCACATCAAACGTGGCAGGTTTTTCAATTTCTGTGTGCATATTCATGCCAAGCTCTGGCGTTTGAAGGGGCTAATACGAACCAAAGTGCAAACACCCAAAAGCTTTTGCACCAACAATGCCTGCAAGACATTTTGAACCGCCATAGCCACAGAAAAACAGATTGCAACACCGATAATACCAAAGGGTTTTGCAACTATAATCGCAGAAATAGTTGCTAAGGAAGTTGCAAATATTGTCGTGCCCATCATCAATTTATGGTGGCCAAGCAACATCAAACACGGACCGCAAAGCCCGGTAAGAACATTCACCGCGCGGCCAGCGCTAAGAATAACCAAAACTGGATAACCAGCGCCAAAGCTTGGCCCGAAAACTATGGTCAAAAACGATTGCCCAAAAATCAACACGAATAGAAAAAATGCCAATGTTGGCGCAGCAGCCATAAACGCACTTTCGCTAAGTAATTGTTGTAAATCACCTTTTCTTGTTTGGATGATTTTTGGCGCAACAATGGAAACAACAATAACAGTTGGTAACATCATCATCATCACCACGCGAATAACCACAGCGTAAGGGGCCAAATATTCAACCGGCAAAATTGTTGCAATGATCCAGATATCAGCTTGAGTATTGAAAAATACCGCCAGTTCTGTCGCCAATATCGGTGTCGCCACCCCAAAAAACGCAATTGGATTATCTGTAGGAACGCGGTGCAAAAATCCTATTTGGTTTTGCAAAATAAATAACGCAGCGCCTACGCTTAATGCCATGCAAATTGCCGCTAATAAAACGATGGAATTTAAGGTGGGTTGATAAGAGGTAACAAACACCAGCCCAATAATCCCAACCATTAAAACGGAAAAAGTTGTGTTATCGAACAGGCTGGCCAAAGTGGTTTTTTGGAAACCGCGCAGAATCTCGACCAGCAATTTTTGGAATCCTGACAGGAAAATCCAAATAACCAAGGCTATTAATATTGGCCAATTTGAGGGAATTGCCCAAGTCTCTAGGATTACCGTTCCAAAGCCAGAAATCCAAATGCCAGAAAACACAATTCCAATAATAAAAACACGTATAACCGCGCCGCGCATAATAATTAATGTAACCTGATGTTTACCAACACCGATCGCATTGGAAATAAGCCGCATTGCAGCCGTTCCAAGGCCAAATTGAACGATCAACCCAAAAAATGTAACCATACTGAACAGCAAAATGTAGTGACCAAAATCCGTAGTATCCAGCACCCGCGCCAGCATTGCCATCAAGCCAAGCCCAAAAATAACCGCAGCCAATTTCACGCCAAGAACCTGCATCAAAGCCTGCAAATTCTTGCCTTTAAAAAGCGAAACTGGCGCCTCAATTGCGGCCATATCTATCCTCAAGCCGCACAATATCGTCTTCACCAAGATAGGCGCCCGATTGCACCTCTATTAGCTCCAGTGGCATCAGGCCCGGGTTTTCCAGTGCGTGGATCTCCCCCAGCGGAATATATGTTGATTGATTTTCGGTCAACAAAATGGTTTCGTCGCCGCGCGTCACCTTGGCTGTGCCCGAAACCACCACCCAGTGTTCAGCGCGGTGGAAATGTTTTTGAACCGAAAGTTTTGCACCGGGGTTAACTGTTATGCGTTTAACCTGATAACGGTTTCCGGTGTCGATGCTGTCATATTTGCCCCAAGGCCGGAAAACTTCACGGTGATAATCCACCTCGGGACGTTTGGCATCTTTTAAATTCTGCACAAGCAATTTCACATCTTGAACACGGTCCTTTGGTGCCACAAAAACCGCATCTTTGGTTTCGATAATCACCATATCCGTCAGCCCGATTGCGGTCACCAACCGGTGATCTGCCTTGATGTAATTCCCCTGCCCTTGCAGATTTATCACATCACCGATTTCGCAATTACCGGAATCATCCTTGGCAGAGCATTCCCATAATGACGCCCATGATCCAATATCATTCCAGCCTGCATCCATAGCCACCATCACCGCGCAATCAGTTTTTTCCATCACTGCGTAATCAATTGATTCCGCAGGACAATCCAGAAATGCTTGTTCGCTATAGCGGATGAAATCATAGTCACTTTTGCGCCCTGCAAACGCATTTTGACAGGCGGTCAGAATATCGGGGCGAAACTTTTCCAGTTCCTCCAGATATCGACTGGCGCGGAACATAAAAAGCCCGCTATTCCAGCAATAATTTCCCGAGGCAATATACCCGTCAGCCGTCATCTGATCCGGTTTTTCAACAAATTCTGCAACCAAATGCGCGGCGCCATCCGCAATTTCATCGCCTTTGCGAATATAACCATATCCGGTTTCTGCATGGCGTGGCACAATACCAAAAGTCACCAATTTTCCCTGCATTGCCAGCCCTGCGGCTGTATTTACTGCCTTTTTAAATGCCGATTGATCATCAATTTTATGGTCAGCCGGCATCACCAAAAGCACCGGATCGGCACCATCACAAAGCGCCTCAAACGCCGCAAGCGCAATGGCGGGGGCTGTGTTGCGGCCCATTGGCTCTAGAATAATCGGCGCACCGGTTTTGTCAATCTGGCGCAGTTGTTCTGCTGCCAAAAATCGGGTTTCCTCATTACAAATCAGTAATGCTGGCTGGTCAGACACCATTGCACTGCGCAAAACCGTTTCTTGCAGCATGGTGTTGCCGCCCTCCAACGCCAGATACTGTTTTGCATAATGTTTGCGCGACATCGGCCAAAGCCGTGTACCGGAACCGCCCGCAAGAATTACCGGTAAAATTTGGTTCGATGTAGGTTTTTCCATGCTATTTCCTAAACTTACCTTGATTGGCAACAAACCAATCATAGGCCAGTTTCAATCCATCTTCTAACTCTATTTCTGCACGCCACCCCAATTCAGTTGCGCAAGATACATCCAGCAATTTTCGCGGCGCACCATCCGGTTTAGGAGTGTCAAACAACAATTCCCCCGAAAACCCTGTAATTTTAGCAACCAGACGGGCCAATTCTGCAATGCTGCAATCTTGCCCGGTGCCGATATTGATGTGCGATTGCATTGATGAAACCGCAGCCGAAATCTGCGCATTGGGCAAATCCATCATATGAACTGCGGCAACGGCCATATCATCGACATGCAGAAATTCCCGCATTTGTTTGCCACTGCCCCATATGGAAATATCAGGAGCATTCGCTTGCACAGCCAAATGAAACCGATGCAAAAGGCCCGGAATTACGTGGCTATTTTCAAGGTGGAAATTATCAAACTGCCCATAAAGATTGGTAGGCATAATCGCGCGGTAATCCCGGCCATATTGACGGTTATAACTTTCACAAAGCTTAATTCCCGCAATTTTGGCAATGGCATATGGTTCGTTTGTTGGCTCCAGCGCTCCGGTCAACAATGCGGATTCCGCCATTGGCTGCGCCGCATTTTTGGGATAGATACAGCTGGAACCAAGGAACATCAGTTTTTGCACATCATTTAAATGGCTGGCATGAATTATGTTGGCTTCGATCATCAGGTTTTCATAAATAAAATCTGCGGGAAACTGGTTATTTGCCTGAATACCACCGACTTTTGCAGCGCATAAATACACTTGATCCATCGGGTTTTGACGGAAAAAATTCTGTACGGAGGCTTGGTTGCTCAGGTCCAAATCAGCGCGGTTTGCTGTTAAAACCTTAACAGCTTGCTGTTTAAGCACCCGTAAAACAGCGCATCCAACCATACCGTTATGGCCTGCAACAAAAATCACCGGCTTATTCAACACAGACACAGGTTTCAAAACCATGCTCTTGTAATAATGCGAGCTGTTTGGCTGCGTTCAAATCTTCGCGTACCATTTCAGCACACATTTCTTGCACCGAAATCTCTGGCTCCCAGCCCAGAATCCGTTTTGCTTTGCTTGGATCCCCAAGCAAGGTTTCGACCTCTGCGGGGCGGAAATATTTTTTATCAACCCGTAAAATCACATCGCCCGGGCGCATGCCGGGGCAATCACGCCAATTTAACGTGTCAACAATCGCCACCTCATCCACGCCCTGCCCTTCAAATCTGAGGGTCACGCCAAGTTCTGCCGCAGACCAGCGGATAAAATCACGCACCGAATATTGTTTGCCCGTGGCAATCACAAAATCATCGGGCTTTTCTTGTTGCATCATCAGCCATTGCATGCGCACATAATCACGGGCATGACCCCAATCACGCAATGCATCCAGATTACCCATATACAAACAATCCTCAACGCCTTGGGAAATATTAGCCAGCCCACGCGTGATTTTCCGGGTCACAAATGTCTCCCCCCGTCGCGGAGATTCGTGGTTAAACAGAATACCGTTACAGGCAAACATATCGTAAGATTCGCGGTAATTCACCGTGATCCAATAAGCGTATAATTTGGCCACGGCATAAGGAGAGCGCGGATAAAACGGTGTGGTTTCTGATTGCGGGGATTCTGCAACTTTGCCATAAAGCTCCGAGGTTGATGCCTGATAAAATTTGGTGGTTTTTTCCATGCCCAACAGGCGAATGGCCTCCAAAATACGCAAACTGCCAAGCGCATCAATATCTGCGGTATATTCAGGAGATTCAAAACTGACCGCCACATGCGATTGGGCCGCCAGATTATAAATTTCATCTGGCTGGGTTTGCTTGATAATACGGGTCAGGTTCAACCCGTCAGACAAATCACCGTAATGCAATTTGAAGCGGCTATTTTCCACATGGGTATCTTGATAAATATGGTCAACACGCTGGGTGTTAAATGACGAGGATCGCCGTTTAATTCCATGAACCATATAGCCTTTTTCCAACAGAAATTCCGCCAGATAAGAACCATCTTGTCCGGTTATGCCAGTAATCAGTGCGGTTTTTTGTGCTTTACTCATGTTCAATCTGCAATTTTATCGGGATAGATTTGTGTGTTTTTGACGGGATAGGGTTTTGTTTTGGAAAATTAAATATTTGAGCGATGTATGACACAGAAAAATAAACCCCTACCAAAACACCATATCCGATGAATGCCGGCCAAAAATTAAATCCGAAAGCTGTGGCCAAGCCAAGCGCCAGCAATGGCAGGCTCCAGACGACAACGCTGGTCAACGCATTGCGTGACAAGCCAAAATGTTGGGTTTTGGGTAGAGTTTCATAAATAATATGATGCAAATGCCCCCTGTCAGGCTGACCAAGGCCAGCGGCACCAATCCGTAA
>CAZCDC010000004.1:0-17864 GCA_964497195.1 uncultured Rhodobacterales bacterium
CCTAGTTCCACTCTGCCACGGCCTGCTCCCAAAGCCACGCAAGGGCTGTGCTTTTAAACTGGCTGTTTGCCGGAATGGTATGGGCTGTTTTATTGCTAATACCCGCCATCGCGGTGATATCAATATTCATCGCATTCGCGCCAGTTGTCAGCGCAATTTGATCTGGTTGGAACAGTTCCGCGCCCAAACCTTCGCCGTTGAATTCAACATCAAAAAGCCGCGTATTGCCGGTGGCACGGTTGATCAAATATTGCCCCAGATGCACACCAAGCGCCGCGCCAGCAATTGAATCAACCGGGAAATGCACGCCGGCGATTGTACGATTTTGTGAAATCCGCCCGGCTTGGCGCAACAACATATTGGTCAAATCCGGTGTTGAATTTCCGGCTGAATCTTTGCTGCGCGCTTCCAAAAGCTTGGCAAGAACTGTTGCAATTAGATGCGATTCCGTTGCGTGTCCGCTGGGCAAAGTTCCATGGCCCGGGGTCGGAATTATTGGTTGGATTTGCGCGGAATAGGCATCGGGGCGCTTACAGGCCAGCCCGTGCTTCACTGCCAAAACCACATTTGAGGCGATGGTCTGCACCACGTCCAACAATTCATGTGTATACTGCATTTTACTGGGGCTAAGGCCAGCGATGGTAGAAAAATATGGCAAATAACCGCCGCTCTGGGTTAAAATCTCCTCGACACGATCACCGCGCAGGTCTGCATAGCCACGCATATGTTCCAGCTGAGCTGAAAAATCTGCTTCTGAAGGGCGCCGCAAACCGATCAAACGGTATTGCTTGCAATCAATTGTGCTATCGCCGGCCGAAGCGGTTTCAGCCACCTGTTTGTGATAAACCGAGACCTGAGCGCCGGTTGTGCCATTCGCATAAGTGATATCAATGCAAGACATAATTTCGCTCAGAATAACATCCAGCCGGATGTCTTGCGACCACTCTGCAAAATTTTCAGGATCATTCAGCGCAAAAGCCGCTGGGTGCATATGATTACCAATCCAGGGACCAGAAATGCCGTCATGCGCCATCATCAGACCAACTGTTGTGCCACCATCATATATTCCTGCCGAAGACAATCCGCCAGTTTTTGCGGTCTTTGCAGTTTTAGCTGTCTTGGCCGTTTTTGCTGTTTTTGCAGTCTTTGCCGTTTTGGCAGTCTTTGCTGTTTTAGCTGTTTTAGCAGTCTTTGCTGTTTTGGCGGTATTTGTAGAAAGTATTGTCATTGTTAATCCTTTGGCTAATTATTGTTTTGGAATTCCAACTTCTTTAAGTACATTTGCCCAAGTTTTTCCTGTGTTCATTTGACCAGCGGGATGGCTGCGCAGGTATTTTTCAATTGTTAATGTTGGCTCTAGCCTCATGAGTATCTTGGCCGTTTCTTTTGCTTTGGCTTCTTGGCCGGAAAGGTGTTGGGTGATAACCAAAACTCGGTAAGACGAGATATGTCTTGGGTTTTGCCTAAGCGACCGTTCAGCCAGTTTATTGGCAATATCCATTTCACCGCGAACAGAATGCGCCATTGCACCCATAATGTTGTATAAATAACCATGAGGCCCAATTGGCGAAAGGCGCATCGCTTTGTTGGCAAATTCGACCGCCATATCCCCATTGCCCAAATAAGAATTCAGCCGTGAATACATTAGCCATGCCATACTCTGGTTTGGATCATTTTCAATTGCGGCATCAAAACGCGCCATTGGAATGCTCATGTCGTCGCTGCGATCCCCTTGAACCATTCCGTCAATTGTCAGCGCCGTTGGGCAATTTGGGTTAATATCCAAGGCGCGGGCAGTGTGATCAGATGCGATTGCTGAATCTTTTGAAACATCGGTGCTCCAGCCTTGCGAAATTGACAGAATATACCATTTTGCCAACCATGCGTGCAGCACAGAAAATCCTGGCATCCTGGAAACCAGTTCCTCCAAATTCACACGAGAGCTGGCAAAACTTGCAAGATGATGTTGATGCATTTCGCTAATTGACGACATAAACAGCGCATGGGCCGCAACCTCGGGCAATGGCGCTGATCTTGCAATCTCAACCGAGGCACGCAAAATTTCTTGTCCGCATTGCCGTGCAACCCGCGCCACCAGCTCGCTGCCACCGGCCAGTATATCGGCAACTTTGCCCTGAAACTCTTCTGTCCAAAGAATTCGGCCTGTGCTGGTTTGAATGAAATCTGCGTCAAGCCGGTAATGATCACCATTAATACGCACATGGCCACTAATTGCATAATCGGCATTTAGTTTTGATTTCAGCGCACGGAGGTCCAGTACTTTCGGGCCAAGCTGACGACTGGAAAGATGGGAAATCACATCCAAAAACCTTGAGCGAGACAAGGCGCGCGCCACATCCATGGCGATAAGATCACCAAAATGGGTTTCAGAACTGGCGCCAGAGACCGCAATAAAAGGCAACACCGCAATGCTGGGCGAAATGCTAAGCCTTTTATCGGTGTCAAATTGCAAACCACCGGGTTGGCCTGTCTCGCGTATTTGCCCAAGCCATTTTTGAAAAACCGGTTCCGGAATACCGATCCCGGCCAAAAATATGCCGTCTGATGGTTTGGATACCACAACGACATTTTCAAGTTTTAGCTCAATATCAATATTGGTGATCGAAAATACCCGGTCAAAATCATCTGAAAAGGTTTTGCGCATGTCTGAAAGGACACGACGTAAACTTTGACGGCCCAGCTCCACTCCGGAACGGCCCCATAGATGTTCCTGAATCCATTTTCGGGAATGTACACCATTGGCCGCAACCGCCAGCATCGCCACAAGACCACGGGTTTTAGCGCCCGTCAAATGCAACGCTGTGCCGTTATCCCAACGACAGCTAAAAGCCCCGTGCAGACACAGCTCCAATTTCGTCTGTTCACTCATTAGACTTCCAAAATCAACACCTTGAGGTTGTACGTTAACCAAATTTTAAGAATAAGAAAGCGTAATCACGTTTTTCTCACGCGCCATGTTCCAATTATTATGATTATGCTGACGATGAAGCGAGGATGCCCAATTAAGGTGCAAGCACATGAAACTAGTTGAAAAAAAAGGACCACCCATACGCGACCTTAGCGATTTTTGCGGGAACTGGAGTGAGCTAAAAAAAACAGTGTCCGATTCGGATTTAGCTAAGCTAGGTATACCGGAGGAAATGTTTCGAACGATTGTTTGGATGCGTCGCCTCACTGAAATCACCTGTATTTTTCCACCCCCCTATCCGAGTGATGCGGAGGTGGAAGTTATTCCGGCAGAGTAGCCGCCAAATTATTTTGTTGGAATATTGGCTTGGGTGAAATTTATTCACCCAAGCCAAACTTTTTTAAAGCACCGGAAACCTGAATAGCATTTTCAGAAATTATCGTATAATCATCGGGCTTTGAACGCCAAAAACCAGTGATCCCAAGCGCGTCTTTATGGGCTTTTGGCAAGTTTTCTATGCCGTTTTTCACACATTCCGCAACCAGATCACCGTTTTGGGATTTATGACAAATATACGGCAAGCCGGGCGTTTCTTTTGTTATTTCCAGCATACGCAAAGAACGTGTAACCGGATGAAATTGTTCCAGTAAACGCCATGTAACTGCATCAATTGCGGCAATATCAGCCTGATTTTTTGCAACCATAATAGCCGACAATGCATGCCCGCCCGATATCTTCATTTCTTTAAAAAAATCTGATGTCCCGAATGTGGAATACAAGCTGTGCATAGGTGCATAAAGCCCCGATTGACTGCCTTTGCTATTAAAACAAAAACAACTGCCCCGCATCTCTGACAAATCTTGGCGTGGGTCATTGTGGCGCACAATAAACACGCTGTGATACCAGCCCGGACGAGTCCCCAAACCATAATCGGGTGTTCCAAGAATTTTCACATCCTCACGAAGGTGTCGGACAAATGGCAGGCCACAGGTTTGCGAAAACATCAAATTCGGGTCTCGCCAAAATTTTAGAAAATCAGTCGGCTGGGCCAGTTCTTTTGGGCTATTAATCCCTTTCTTGGCCAGCTCCTGCCTGATTTTTTGCCATAACATCTGCGTACTTTCTCTGATTTCGGGAAAGTCGTACATAGGCAAAGAAGCAATTCCTGGCATCAGTTTTTATCCTCTGAGGACCAAAGTGGATGGGGCACCTGATCCTTGTTTTTGAAAAAATATTGCGAAAATATTTGCCGATAACTCAAATACCGATAGCCATCATTTTCCAGCAAATATTCAGCTTTATGCGCCGCATAATTCGCAGGAATATTGTACCAAGCCAGTTTTGGGCATTTGTGGTGCACCGCATGGAAGTTATTGTTAAGAAACAACAAAGCCAAAAAACCGCGATCTTCGATAATCACCGACCGTGCGCTACAGTTTTCATGGGCACGGTGTTCCAGAAATGTGCGGATTTTCAACACTGAAATAGCCAAATATGCGGCAAAAAGAATAGCCAAAAACGGTGTGTTGCTGAAATATACCAGCCAATAAACGAAGGGGATTAACCCAATGAAATGTAAGAAATATGCCAAAATCACCTTACGGTCTCCGGACAAAATCAATTTTGCATCAGCCTTATAAAAGCTCAGAAAACTAATCATTGGCCCAATCAACATACGCCCCAACAACGTATTATTGAATACATAAACCAGACGCATAATTGTGCCGGTTTGTGCCCAGACCACCGGATCCTGAAAATTTGTTTCAGGATCATCATACGGGTCTGTCAAATTCGGATCAAAATGGTGTTGAATATGTGTATCACGAAACCGTCGGTAAGGTAAAAACAGTCCAAAAGGGATAAAAACCAGCAGCTCGTTTATGATCGGAAACCGCGTCGGATGCCCATGAAGAGCTTCGTGTTGTAAAGAGGAATGCAGCGCCAAAAGAAGGCTCAAACCCGGTACAAAAACCCACAAAGAGATATGGTTTCCAAATCCCGTAAGCAACAAAATACCGGCGCTACATCCAAAAATCAGGGCAAAAGTGGGCCATTCGTCAATTGGCCGGAATATCATTTTTTTCATTTCACCCTCTATGGTCAAGGCATACCTAAAGAAAATCCATTGTTAAAGCCAAAATTTATGTTGAATTAAAAAGATTTTCTTTTCATACTGACGGTATGAAACCCGTCCCTTCGCTAAAAGCCCTACGCGCCTTTGAGGCCTCCGCAAGAACCGGAAGTTTTGCCGCCGCTGCGGCAGAGCTGTCCGTATCCGCCGCCGCTGTTGGCCAATTGGTGCGCGGATTGGAGCAGCAAATTGGCCGCCAGCTTTTTCATCGCAGCCATCGCAGCATCACCCCAACCGAAGCCGGGCTTGAGGTATTGCCGCGTCTTGGGAATGCTTTTGAGGAATTAAACGCAATCTCTCGCCAGATTGCCGGCAGCAAAAGCAAAGCGCGGCTAACCATTTCTGCGCCCGCGTCGATAATATCCGGCTGGCTTTCGCCCCGTATCGGTGGTTTTTTGCGCGAAAATAAAATCCACAATGTCTCCTTGCGCAGTGATAATGATCCGGTTGATTTTAACCATCATAATATCGATATCCGGATGTCTTTCGGGCGGTTTCATTACCGCACACATGACACGATAGAAATCGCAAATGACACTATTTTTGCGGTGTGTTCGCCTGATTTTTTGGCCACACATGCACCCTTAAACCTGGAACAAGCGCCCTTGATCCACACAGATTGGGGGCCTGCATCCGCAAGTTTTTCGACTTGGCGAGACTGGTTTGAGATGGCTGGCCTGCCGCTAGGGAAACAGGCCGAGGCGGGGATCATCGCAGATACATCAATGGCGGCAATCAGTCTGGCCACCAGCGGGGTGGGCATTGGCCTTGTACAAGGGTTAATGCTGGAAAACCTACTGCAAAATCAGCAGCTTGTTGTCGCGCATTGCCTGACACTGCCGCAAAGCCAGCCCTATTGCCTAACCATTCCGCAGCGCAGTGCCAACCGGCCAATTGTACAGAAATTCCGGGATTGGCTGATGCAGTCCTGCCAAGATGATATCCGCGCAAGTAATAACTGGAGAAACACATGAAAACCGAAACCCGGGTTGTGGTGATTGGCGGCGGCGTTGTTGGCGCATCGGTTTTGTTCCATCTTGCGCGCGCCGGCTGGACAGATGTGATGCTGGTTGAACGTTCTGAGCTGACGGCGGGGTCATCATGGCACGCGGCGGGGGGCTTTCATACCCTGAACGGTGATCCGAATATCGCCAAACTTCAGGCCTATACCGTGTCACTTTATCAGGAATTGGAAGAAATTTCCGGCCAGTCTTGCGGGCTACACCTGACCGGCGGCATCATGATGGCCGACACAGCCGAGCGCATGGACTTCTTGCGTCAAATTCATGCACGGGGCCGTTGTTTGGGTATGGAAACGGAGTTGATAACCCCGTCAGAGGCCAAGGCAATGTTCCCGCTTATGGACGAGAAAAACTTTGTCGGCGCCTTGTGGGACCCTGTTGAAGGGCATCTGGACCCCTCCGGCACAACCCACGCCTATGCCAAAGCCGCGCAAAAACTGGGTGCCACAATTGAGCTGCGCAACAAGGTTGAGGAAATCACCCAAGACCCCGATGGCACATGGAATGTGGTGACCCAAAAAGGCACGATCCGCTGCGAACACGTGGTGAATGCCGCAGGATTATGGGCACGCGAAGTTGGCCGGATGGTTGGGCTTGAACTGCCGGTTTTGGCGATGGAGCATATGTATTTGCTGACAGATGACATGCCCGAAGTCATTGAATTTAATCAAGATACAGGCCGTGAGCTGGTCGGCGTGATAGATTTCAAAGGCGAGATTTACACAAGACAAGAACGCAACGGCATTCTGCTTGGAACCTATGAACAGGCCTGCAAACCATGGTCGCCGCAATCCACGCCGTGGGATTTTGGCAATGAGCTGCTACCCCCTGATCTTGACCGTATCGCGCCGTCGCTAGAGGTTGGATTCAAACATTTTCCGGCCTTTGCAACTGCCGGCATAAAACAAGTCGTCAACGGCCCGTTTACCTTTTCGCCTGATGGCAATCCGCTGGTTGGCCCTGTGCAAGGCCTGACCAATTACTGGACCGCCTGCGCTGTGATGGCCGGATTTTCCCAAGGCGGCGGCGTTGGCTTAACGCTGGCCAATTGGATGGTGCATGGTGACCCCGGCGCAGATGTTTTTGCAATGGACGTGGCGCGGTATGGCGACTGGACCACGCAGCGGTATACCAACGCCAAGGTCCGTGAATTCTATCGGCGGCGTTTCTCGATTTCCTATCCAAATGAGGAACTACCGGCTGCGCGGCCTCAGCAAACCACGCCGTTATATGACATTATGAATGTTGAGAATAACGCTGTGATGGGGGATAGCTGGGGTCTGGAAACCCCGCTCTGGTTTGCACCCAAAGGCACAGAACCCATCGATATTCCCTCCTTTCACCGCTCCACCGATTTTGGTCCGGTAGGTAACGAGGTCCGCGCCGTACGCAATTCTGTTGGCATCACAGAAATCGCTAATTTCGCGAAATATCAGGTGACCGGCGCGGGCGCCAAGGCGTTTTTGTCCAAGCTGATGACCAACAATATGCCCCAACTCGGACGTATCGTCCTAACGCCAATGCTGAATGAAAACGGCAAACTGATCGGTGATTTCACCATCGCCAAAGCCGCTGAAAACCGGTTTCAAATCTGGGGTTCCTCCGCGGCGCAGGTCTATCACATGCGCTGGTTTGAACAGCATCAGCCAGACGACGTTCAAATGCGCCTGTACGGGCAGACGATGGTAGGCCTGTCAATTGCGGGGCCAAACGCGCGGAATGTTCTGCAAAAACTGGTTGATACTGATATTTCCAACGATAATTTCAAATTCATGGATTACGCAGAAATCGCTGTCGCAGGCGCACCGTGCAAATTGAACCGGATCACCTATACGGGTGATCTTGGTTATGAAATATGGATGGAACCCACGTATCAACGCCAAGTATACAGGGCGATCAAAGCCGCGGGGGCCACGTTTGATATAAAAGATTTTGGGATGCGCGCCCTGCTTTCGATGCGGCTCGAAAAGAACTTTCCGACATGGTTTGCAGAGCTTCGCCCGATTTATGGCCCGTTTGAGGCTGATATGGGCCGTTTCGTAAAACTTTCCAAATCCGCGTTTATTGGCCGTGAAAAAGCCGCGCAAGAACGGGATAATCCCACCTTGAAGCGTGTTACACTGGTTGTTGATGCCAATACTGCTGATGTTGTTGCCGATGAGCCTATCTGGGCCAGAACCACCACGAAATTCAGCAGTATCCCGCAACCGCACGGCTTTGGCGGGCAGCGTTTTGACACCAATGGAAAACCGACCGGTAAACCGATAAACCGCGAAGGTTGGCAGGTTGTCGGCTGGGTTACCTCGGGTGGTTATGGGCATTTTGTCGAAAAATCACTGGCGCAGGGATATCTGCCCGCCAGCCTTTCAAGCCAAACCCAATCCGGCATGTTCGAGATTGAAATCCTTGGTATCCGCCAGCCCGCCACGATAATTTCGGAACCGTTATTCGACCCCACAGGGTCAAAGATGCGCTCATGACAATCCGGAAACGCCGCCGCCGCAACACCAAACCGACGGTTAAACGCACGCCCAATTACAAAGCGCTGAAACACCCGTTCACACCGCAAAAAATCTTTTCTGATGATGAAATTCATAACATCCACACCACAGCGTTGCGCGTATTGGAGGAGCTGGGAATCAAGGTTTTGCTACCTGAGGCGCGTAAAATTTTCCAAAAGGCTGGCGCAAAAGTCATTGATGAAATGGTATATATTGGCCGTGATATCATCACCACAGCGCTGAAAACTGCGCCAAAAAATATCCGGCTCCGCGCGGCCAACCCCTTGAATGAACTGGATTATGTCGAAGGTTCAATGATCTTTTCCCCCGGCTCTGGCTGCCCCAATGTTTCAGATTTAACACGCGGTCGCAGGCCCGGTGATCTGACGTCCCATATTGAAACAATCAAACTGGCCCAGCATTTTGACGTCATCCATATGCTTGGTCAATCAGCCGAACCCCAGGATGTGCCGATCCAGCTTCGCCATTACGCCATGACCCGCGCCGCACTGGAATTTGCAGATAAACCCATGCATTTTTATGCGCGTGGGCGGGGGCAGGTGTTGGAGGGGTTTGAGATGATACAGCTCGCGCTCAACCTCTCGGATGATGATTTTAAAAACGGCGTTTGGGCTACAACAATCATCAACACCAATTCCCCGCGCATGTTGGATAATCCGATGGCACAAGGCATCATTGATTATGCCAGAAACGGCCAGTTGGCTGTCATAACGCCGTTTTGTCTGGCGGGCGCGATGGCCCCGATCACAATCGCTGGCGCGCTGACATTGCAGCACGCTGAATCCCTGATGGGGATTACCCTGTCGCAACTTTCCAAACGCGGCGCACCTGTTAGTTATGGCGGCTTCAGCTCCAACGTTGATATGAAATCCGGCGCGCCGGCTTTTGGCACGCCAGAACATATGAAAATGCAAATAGGCGGCGGGCAGTTGGCACGCCTGATTGACCTGCCGTGGCGATCTGCGGCCGGGTCAGCCAGTAACGCGCCGGACATGCAGGCGGCAAATGAAAACAACGCAGGGCTGCTGGGCTGTTTGAATGCCAACGCCACATTTACCCTGCATGCCGCGGGCTGGCTGGAGGGCGGGCTGGTGTTCAGTTATGAAAAATTTATCAATGATGTGGAGGCGTTGCAGACATTGGCAGAGCTTTGTCAAAAACCGATTGCCGATGACGCAGAAATCGGGTTTGACGCGCTTACAGACGTGCAACCTGGCGGTCATTTTTTTGCCACAAAACACACAATGGACAGGTATGAAACCGCCTTTTATGAACCGCTTGTTGCTGACCTGCGCAATGTTGGCGCATGGGAAGAAGCCGGTGCAAAAACCTCGGCTGATCGGGCAACTGCTGTCTGGAAACAAATCCTTGATGAATTTCAAGCCCCGACAAATAGTGCTGACAGGATAGAGCGGATTATACCCTATATCGAAGCTGGGGAAAAACGAGGCGGCGTTTTTCCAGTCGAATAACACCTGCTTGAGGGGCGAAAATTGCGCATGATTTAGCCAGAACAACATTCACGCGCAAATCCACCGCTACGACCATAATTTTAGGACAATTCTGACAGCTTTTGGTCGCAAAAACTGCATACGTGAGAGGCCCTATCATTACAATTCACTATCAGAAGTCACGTAATTTCTTGCGCTGATGAAAGTGATAACAGGTTGATTTCAAATGAAAATGCATGCGCAAGCAGTTGTGATTGGCGGCGGATTGGTTGGCTGCTCTATCCTGTATCATCTTGCCAAACTTGGCTGGAATGATGTCGTATTGCTGGAGCGGGATGAGCTGACATCGGGGTCAACTTGGCACGCGGCGGCGGGGATTCACGGCCTGCATGACAACACAAATATCACCCGTATCCAACACTATACAATGAACCTTTACAAGCAGTTAGAGGTCGAAACCGGCCAAGGCTGCGGCGTATTTCAACCCGGATCGCTTTATCTGGCACAAACCGCAGAACGGGAGCATCAACTGCGTTTGCAAGAAGCCAAGGCACGTTATTATGGCATGAAATTCTATGAGATTTCTCGCCAAGAGGCAGAAAAACTACATCCGTTAGCCAATTTTGACGGCATCCGCTGCATCATGTATGAACCCGATGGCGGCAATGTTGACCCTTCGGGCGTAACCATGGCTTATGCCGCCGGGGCGCGAAAAATGGGCGCAGAGATTGAGCGGTTTTGCCCCGTTACAGCAACGATCGCACAGCCGGATGGAAGCTGGATTGTCGAAACCAAAAAAGGCAATATTCACACGCAATGGGTTGTTAATGCCGCAGGGCTTTGGGGGCGCGAGGTAGCGGCCATGGCGGGGCTAAAACTGCCGCTTATCCCGACAGAACATCAGTATTTTGTTACTGAAACCATTAAAGAAATCAACGGCTTGTCGTTTCGGTTGCCGTCAATCGCTGATCGTGACGGTGAGTATTATATGCGCCAGGAAGGCAACGGATTACTGATCGGTGCTTATGAGAAAAACATGAAATTCTGGGCTGAAGATGGCACGCCCCAAGGTTTTGGGCATGAGCTGTTCCCAGACGATCTTGACCGGATTATGGACAATGTTATGCGTGCGATGGACAGGGTTCCGGTGGCGGCTGAGGCGGGTATAAAGCGGGTCATTAACGGCCCGATGATCTGGTCTCCGGACAGTTCTGCCCTGTTTGGGCCAATGCCCGAATTACGGAATTATTTTGTTTGTGGCGGTATTATTCCGGGGTTCTCACAATCTGGCGGGCTGGGGTTGCTGGCGGCAGAATGGATGATCGAAGGAGAGCCAAAACTGGATATTTTTGCGTGGGATCTGGCACGATTTGATGATTGGGCGGATAAAAAGTTCACCAAGGCGCGGGTTGAGGATCAATACACGCACCGTTTCAAAATCCATTTCCCGAATGAGGAGCGCAGTGCGGGCCGCCCTGCCCGCACCCGTCAAGCCTATGAAATGCAAAAAGAAATGGGTGCGGTCTTCGGGCTTAATTGCGGCTGGGAGCATCCGCTCTGGTTCGCCTCTAGACCCGATATTGTTGAAACCAATGGTTTTACGCGGCAAAACTGGTTTGATCCGGTCTGTGCTGAAGTCAAGATGCTGCGCGATGCGGTTGGCGTGATCGATATCTCGAATTTTGCCAATTTTGAGATCAAAGGCGATGGCGCGGAGGACTGGTTAAACGCGCTTTTGGCCAACAATATGCCACAAGAAATCGGGCGTTCCTGCCTGACACCTCTGATCGGTGTGCGCGGTGGTATTGCAGGTGATTTCACCGTTACAAAGCTGGCTGAGAACGATTTTATGATGGTTGGCTCAAGCATGGCTGAGCGTTATCACAAGCGGTTTTTCAACATGGTTCCATTACCCAAGGGCACAACATTTACCCATAAAACCAACAATATTTGCGGCTTTAATATTGCTGGCCCGCGGGCGCGTTACCTGCTGCAACACCTTACAAACATTGATCTTTCTGCGCCGGCTTTCCCGTTCATGCGCTCTAAAACCATGGAGGTGGCAGGGGTTAAGGTTCTGGCTATTCGTGTCAGTTTTACAGGCGATCTGGGCTGGGAACTGCATTGCGACCAACACGATCAGGTCAAACTTTATACAGCCCTGCTGGGTGCCGCCCGCGATCTCGGGGGTGGCCCCGTTGGCGGGCGGGCGTTTGGGGTTTTGCGCATTGAAAAAGGTTATGGCAGTTGGGGGCGCGAATATTCACCGGAATATTGGCCCCAAGAGGTCGGATTGGACCGCCTTATCAAACTGGAAAAGAATTTTCTGAACAAAGATGCCTATTTGAAAATCAAGGATAATACACCACGTGAGCGGCTCTTATTGCTGGAAATTGATGTGACTTACGGTGCAGATGCAACGGGTGGTGAACCAATATTCACGCGGGATGGCACGGCGGCTGGCCGTGTAACGTCGGGTGCATATGGGGCCTCGGTGGGGAAATCTCTGGCGCTTTGTTTTATCAAGGATGGTACCGCTGTGGCAGGTGATACAGTTGAGGTTTTTGTGCTGGGAAAACCACATCAGGCACGCATTCTGGCAGAACCACCGTTTGATCCTGCTGGCAAACGGTTGAGGGCATAAAGATGGCACGAGAACGACGCTCTGGCGGTAGACGCGGCAAATCTGGGCGCAGTACGGGGGGCATTCCGCAGCTTGCTTGGCAGCAGGTCATCAACCCGAACGCACCGATGGAGTTGCTGAATCCGGACCAAATGGACCAGCTTCACGCGACCTCTATTCGCATTTTATCTGAGGCCGGTATTCGTGTGATGGGTGAAAATGTCATGGATATTTTTGAACACGCTGGCGCGATTGTTGACCGTGAAAACAAGATCATTCGGATGGATGAAAGCATAGTAAATGCGGCGCTGATGACTGTTCCAAATACTTTTATGATGACATCGCGCAACCCTGCCAAACAGATTATTATCGGGGGTAATCACATCAATTTCGGGTTGGTGTCCGGCCCACCGAATGTACATGACGAGATCAACGGACGCCGTGCCGGGAACCTTGCTGATTACCAAAATTTTGTCAAATTAGCGCATCATTTCAATGCCATACATATGATCGGCAACCAAATTGTACCGCCAGTAGAATTGCCTGCGAACAACCGCCATCTTGATACTTATTATGCCAATTTGACCCTCTCGGATTTGACATTCAACTGCCAGGCCATTGGTGCCGGGCGGGCGATTGACGGTATCAAAATGATGGCAATTTCGCGCGGTATTTCGATTGAGGAAATGAAATCCTCGCCCGGGGTGATTTCGGTTATTTCGGTGAATTCTCCGCGTTTGTTTGATGATGCAATGGGCGATGGCTTGATCGCTATGGCCACTTATGGGCAGCCCGTAACCATTACGCCGTTTTGCCTGATGGGGGCGATGACCCCTGTGACTTTGCCAGCGGCACTAGCCCAACAAAACGCTGAGGCATTGTTTGGCATTGTGCTGACCCAATTGGTCAACCCCGGCACACCGGTGGTTTACGGGGCGTTCACCAGCAATGTTGATATGCGCAGCGGCGCACCGGCTTTTGGCACACCGGAAAACACCAAAGCCAACATAATCAGCGGCCAGCTTTGCCGCCGATACGGCGTGCCCTATCGCACCAGTAATGCCAATGCTTCCAACTGTGTGGACCTTCAGGCGACCTATGAAACCATGATGTCAACATGGGGCGCGGTGCTGGGCGGCGCCAATATTGTGCATCATGCAGCGGGCTGGCTGGAGGGCGGGCTGACCGCCAGTTATGAAAAATTTGTGCTGGACATCGAGATTATCCAGAACATGATTGAATTCATGAAACCTATGAAATTTGATGCCGATGAATTGGCTTTTGACAGCATCAATAACGTGCCAACCGGCGGGCATTTCTTTGGCACGGAACATACGATGGAACGGTATGAAACCGCATTTTACCAGCCGATACTGTCTGATTGGCAAAATTATGAAAACTGGGAAATTTCCGGAGCCAAAACCGCGCTCACCCGTGCCACAGAAATTTGGCAAAAGGCTTTGGCCGAATATAAGGAACCCGCGATGGATTCTGCTATTCTTGAGGAATTGGACGCATATGTCATAAAACGTCGCGCAGAAATTGGCACTGGCGAGCCGTGAGTTTTGCAGATATAGTTTAAGTATAAAGCATCGGAGCCAAAATGCCAAACCCTGATTTCAGCACTGCCCATACCAAAGCCCATACCCTCGATTCCACTGACCTGTTGCGCCATGTCGCAGAACAGTTTGTGTTGCCGGAAGGCATAATTTATCTGGACGGAAATTCGCTTGGTTGTATGCCAAAATCGGCGATGGCTGACATTACCCAAACCGCGCAACAAGAATGGGCCAATGACCTTATTACCAGTTGGAACAAGGCTGGATGGTTTGATATGCCAACCGATTATGGTGATATTCTGGCGCCGCTGATTGGCGCTGATGCGGGTGAGGTCGTTATCAGCGATACGACTTCACTCAATATCTACAAGGCGCTTTATGCAGGGCTATCCTTGCGCCCTGAGCGCCATGTTATTGTGGCTGAGGCCAGTAGTTTTCCGACAGATTTGTATATGGTTGAGGGGGTGCTGGCCTCTCGCTCCGGCTTGGAAATGCGGTTGGAGGAAGACGGCAATATTTTGGAATTGATTGATGCGAATACCGCAGTGGTTCTGCTGAACCATGTGGATTATCGCACGGGTCAGATTTGTGACGTGGTGAGCATTACTGAACATGCGCATAAAATGGGTGCGGTGGTGATTTGGGATCTTTGCCATAGCGCCGGCAATATGCCGATTGATCTTAACAAGCATAATGTCGATTTGGCTGTTGGTTGTACCTATAAATACCTGAATGGCGGGCCGGGGTCTCCGGCATTTAATTTTGCGGCCAAACGGCATTTGGCGGATATTCAACAGCCGCTTTCGGGCTGGTGGGGGCATGCCAAACCTTTTGCTTTTGATACTGGGTATTCAGCCGATGCTGGCATCCGTAAATTTTTGTGTGGCACCCAGCCGATCCTTAGCTTTCGCGCGATGAAGGCAGGGTTGGATGTATTTACGCCGCTTTCCGTTACGGCTATCCGCGCCAAATCCATGTCGCTCACCGGCTTTTTCATTGAGCTGGTTGAGAGGCATTGCCCCCAACTTTCGGTATTTTCACCACGCGATTCAGCGCAACGCGGATCACAGGTTTCGATGAATTTTGAAGGGGCTTATGCGGTTATTCAAGCCTTGATAGAGCGCGGCGTAATCGGTGATTTCCGTATGCCGGACGTTATGCGTTTCGGGTTTTCACCGCTGTATAACAGCCATGCAGATGTTGCAAATGCTGTTGAAATCATTGCAGATATCCTGCATTCAGGCATTTGGCGTAATGAGCGTTTCCAAACCCGTGGCGCGGTAACTTAGGATCAGCTGGTTTTTTGACCGCAACGTGCCGCGTTACACCAGCTATCCAACTGCGCCATATTTCCACACTGGCGTTAGTTGTGCGGAATTTGATGAGTGGCTCTCGGGGGTTTATTCAAAACAATGCCACCACCGTAAATTATAGCACCTCCATAAAAGGTAATGATTGGTCAGCAACGCATGGATATTCCTTAGCGTCTGAGGACAAATGCACAGCCGCGCGATCTGAGTTTTGAAAAGTTCCACAAGGGTCAGGTTTCCTTGGGGAAAATCCTGACCCTCGCAGATAATGATATGACCTTGGCCCAATAAGATCATATCGCGTGTTGTCAAAGCATTGCCCTGATAACATCGTTAAAATCGACTAAAAACACGCAAACGTCAATAGTTTATTTTCAAAAATATTCAATAATGTTTAGTTTTTAAGTTGAATTATTTAAATTCTCGCAAAAACATCTAATACCTGTAGCATTTGCGATTTCCATTTGTTAGTTTGTACCTTACAAGGGGTATAATTCGATCAAACTGAACAAAAAGCAACATCATGGCCCAAAACTTCCGACATGACGAAATTCTGCAAATCGCCCGCAAAAGCGGTAAAGTCACGGTAGAGGGGCTGGCGCTGCATTTTGATGTCACCACCCAGACCATCCGCCGTGATCTTGGCGAATTATGTGAGCGCGGCCATTTAACACGGGTGCATGGCGGGGCTATTCCGCCCTCAACCGTGCTGAATCCGGGCTATGAGGAACGCAGCCATCTGGCGGTGGATGAAAAAGAAGCCATGGCGCGGATGTGTGCAGCACAAATCCCCGACGGGGTATCGTTATTTTTGAATATCGGCACCACAACCGAGGCCGTGGCGCGCGCCTTGCTAAACCATAAAAACCTAATGGTAATTACCAATAATCTGAATGTTGCCAATATATTGGCAACCTCGCCCCATTCCGAAGTGATTGTTACCGGCGGGGTTTTGCGCCGCTCGGATGGCGGTTTGGTGGGCGATGTGGCGGCCGAGATTATCCGGCAATTTCGGGTAGATTATGCGGTGATCGGCATTGCCTCCATTGCCGAAGACGGGATTTTGCTGGACCATGATTTTCGCGAGGTGCGGGTAACGCAGGCGATCATCCAGAATGCCCGCAAATCGTTTTTGCTGGCAGATGCCATTAAATATACCCGCCACGCGCCGGTGCGCATTGGGTCTTTGGCGGATATGGATGCGTTTTTTACCGATGAAACCCCGCCGGCGGCCATTTCAACGCTTTGCGCTGAAAACGGTGTTTCAATTCATGTGGCCCAATGAAAAATGGCCGGAAAACCCCCGGCCATTTTTATGTGGTATTTAGCCTTACATCGCGATTGAAACGCCAACCCCAAAGCCCAAGGCTGTGTTGTTTTCAAATGTGCCAGCCGGGCCGGACGCATCCCCCAGCCAGATATATTTGGCACCACCGGTAATTTTGATGTTGTCCATGGTATAGGTCAGGCCGGCACCAACGCTGAAAAACCCGTCAGTCGGGGCTAGCGGAGTTGGGTCTCCACCCAGACTTCCCTCATAGCCGATGGTAACCGCTGCTGAGAGCGTATCGGATAATTTGCGCCCGACACCCAGATTATAGGTGATGCGATCATCGTCATAATCAACAAGAGAACCACCCAGATAATTAGCTGGCGTTATATCAAACTCCGACCACTCGACCCAGCGGATTGACCCGAAAACAAGGGTTTTTTCGTTAATGCCGGTTTGGAATTCCAGATTCAGGGATTGTGGAGTGGTAATATCAATGGTGTCATCGGGAATCACAGCACTATCTTCGATGGTATCATGGGTCGTTGCTACTTCTGAGCGGTAAGTCAACGACACTCTTAATGCAATATCAGGAATTTGATATGCTGCACCGGCAACAAACCCGAAGCCCGCCGCAGAATCGGCAACAATTGTATAAGCGCCCGCACCGGGCACTGCTGCGGTTGCCGCCATGCTTTGATAGGTGCCGCCGCCAAACACAACAATCCGGTCGCTCACATCATAACTGCCGATCACGGTAATGGCCGAGGATGTCAGATCTGCTGTGGTTCCGGTATAAACCCCAGCGGTATATTCCGCCAAAGATCCAAACGGTTGGTCAAAGATGATTGCCACACCGATTTTATCGTTGATGTCGGTTTTGTAACCGCCCGCGTAAGACAGATAATTTGGTGACATAATGCCGGTGTCCGAAGCAAATGCAACGCCCGAAACCGAAGGCATTGCGTAGGATAGCGAAAACTCAACAACGCTGCCTTCTTCGAAAATAATATCCACAGACTGGCTGGTGCGCTCAATGCCGCCCGC
>CAZCDC010000004.1:17964-28075 GCA_964497195.1 uncultured Rhodobacterales bacterium
CCAGCCAAAGTCGCCATCGCCACCCCGTGCCCCGAATAGCCCGAGGCTGAAAAAACATTGCCCCCCAGCCGTTGAAAATTTGGCATCCGGTTTACAGTAATTGCCAAGGTGCCGCCCCATGCGTAATCAATTTTAACATGCTCAAGCTGTGGAAAAATCTTGAGCATCGGGTTGCGAGCCTTGGCGGCAATATCTTTGGGAAAACGATAGCCATAGCTTTCGCCACCGCCAAAAACCAGCCGATGGTCCGGTGAGCGTTTGAAATAGTTCACCACAAATTTGCTGTCGGCCACCGCCAGATCATTTTGGATCAGCTCAGTCGCGAGCGCCTCTCCCAACGGTTCTGTTGCCACAATAAAATTATTGATCGGCATCACCCGGCTTTCAACATCGCGCTGGTATTTGCTGATATATCCATTGCCGGCCCAGACCACAAAATCCGAAACCACCTGCCCTTTGTCGGTGATGGTTTTGGGTTTAGCCCCCTTGGTAAAATCAATCACCTTGGAGCCTTCAAATATCCGCACCCCTGCTTTTTGCGCCGCGCGCGCCAGCCCGATAACATATTTGAACGGGTTCAGATGCCCTGCCCCCATATCTTTGGTGCCACCACAATAGGCGTCTGTGCCCAGCTCTGCACGCATTTGCCCGGCATCCAGCGGGGTGATGTGATAGTCATATTCCCTAGCCAGCTTTTCCGCATATTCATAGCCGTGCCGCAGGTTTTTTTGGCGCAACTCGGCGTGGATAATACCATCGCGCCAATCGCAATCTATGTTATGTTTGGCAATAAGTGTGCGCACGCAAGCCTTGCTTTGCTCGGCAATATCCCACAACGCGCGCGCAGGGCCTTGCCCTGCCATGGTCTCCAGTTCATCCTGCTCCAGCCGCTGGCCGGTGCCGACTTGGCCGCCATTGCGCCCCGAGGCGCCAAAACCCACGCGCTGGGCCTCCAGCACCACCACATCAAACCCCGCCTCGGCCAAATGCAACGCGGCGGACAGGCCGGTATAGCCCGCGCCAATCACGCAAACATCTGCCTTTGTATCACCGTTCAGGGGGGGGAATGCGGGCAAGGGTTTTGCAACACTTGCCCAATAGGAATCGGGATATTCGCCGCGTTTATCATTGGCGTAAAGCAGGTCCATCAGACGTTGAGCAACAGATGTTCACGCTCCCACGGGCTGATGACTTGTAAAAAGCTCTCAGCCTCATGGCGTTTCAGGCTGCTATAGGCATGGCAAAATTGCGCCCCGAGCAGTGCTTTTAATTCGGGTGCCTCGTCAAAAGCATCCAAGCCCTCCAACAGGCTGCGCGGCAGGGCGTAATCGGCGCCATATGCCTCGCCTGTCATGGCTTTGCGCGGCTGCAAGCCTTGTTTCATGCCCAGATATCCGCAAGCCAGCGTGGCGGCGATACCCAGATAAGGGTTACAATCCATGCCCACAACACGGTTTTCAATGCGGCGGGATTCGGGGCTGGAAACCGGAATACGAATGCCGGTGGTGCGGTTATCCTCGCCCCATTCAAGGTTGATCGGCGCCGAACCCGACGCCACATACCGGCGATACGAATTTACATATGGCGCAAAAAGGCTGATGGCATTGGGCACATATTTTTGCAAACCGGCGAGGTAGTTGTAAAACAGCTCGGTTGGCCCATCATCCGAACCGGTGAAAATATTGTTGCCGCTTTCATCCAGAATGCTTTGATGAATATGCATGGCGCTACCCGGTTCGTCCTGCATGGGTTTGGCCATAAATGTCGCATAACAATCATTGCGCATCGCCGCCTCGCGGATCATGCGCTTAAAGAAAAACACCTGATCCGCCAGCTTTACAGGGTCGCCATGCACCAGGTTTATTTCTACCTGTCCAGCGCCGCCTTCTTGGATAATTGTGTCGATCTCGTAGCCCTGTGCCTCGGCGTAATCATAAATATCATCAATGACTTTGCCGTAATCATCCACCGCCACCATCGAATAGGCTTGGCGCGAGGCCACCCGCCTGCCGGTTCTGCTCATCGGGGGTTCGATCGGGTGGTTGGGGTTGGTGTTGGGGCGGGTCAGATAAAATTCCAATTCAGGCGCCACCACCGGTGTCCAGCCCTCAGCAGCATAAAGACCCATGATCTTTTTCAAAAGATTGCGCGGGATGATTTCAACCGGCTCACCTTGCATATCCAGCACATCATGGATCACCTGAATGGTAACGTCTCCGGCCCAAGGCGCGGCGGTGGCGGTGCTGAAATCAGGCACCAATTGCATGTCGGCTTCGGTCCATTGGTTTTCAATATCCATATCGACATAATTGCCGTCAATGGTTTGGAAAAATATGGATTGCGGCATAAAAACCCGCTCATTGCGGGCGAATTTCTTGCTGGGCATGGCTTTGCCGCGCGAAATTCCGGCCATGTCGCCGATAATACATTCAACCTCCTCAACCCGACGGCCTGCCAGCCATTCTTGTAATGCCGCTGGCATTTTGGTGATGTATTCTGGACTGGCCATCAAAGCCTCCCTATTTCAGCTCGTTTTGCACCGTTTTTCTCGGCCAGTATTGCCACAAAAGCATACGCCACCGTGGCCGCCACCAGCGCGGTTATTTCAGCGTGATCATAGGGCGGCGAGACCTCGACAACATCCATCCCGATCAGGTTCAAATCATTCAATCCGCGCATCATTTCCAACGCCTGCCAACTGGCCAAACCACCCGAAACAGGGGTGCCGGTGCCGGGCGCAAAAGCCGGGTCTAGCCCGTCAACATCAAAAGAAATATAAACCGGCGCATCACCAGCGCGGGTTTTTATAATGTCCAATGCCGCGTCTATGCCGTGGCGATGCACCCAAGGCGCTGTCAGAATTTCAAAGCCGCAATCGCTGTCATTATAAGTGCGCAAACCAATCTGGGTGGAGCGCGCCACATCAATAATGCCCTCATTGGCCGCGCGGGCAAACATGGTGCCGTGGTCCAAGGAATGGCCGTCATCCTCCCATGTGTCGCAATGGGCATCAAACTGGATAAGCGCGATGGGGCCGTATTTTTCCGCATGGGCTTTTAGCAGCGGATAAGCCACAAAATGATCGCCGCCAAAGGTCAGCATTTTGGTGCCGTTTTTGATGATTGTCGCGGCGTGATCATAGATGGCACCAGGGATGGTTTCTGGGTGGTGCGGGTCCAATATGCAATCGCCGTAATCAACCATATTGAGGTGTTCAAACGGATCAAACCCTTGGGGAAATGCCTTTAGCTCGGTTAATTGTGTTGAGGCGGCGCGAATAGCGCGCGGCCCCAGCCGACAGCCCGAACGATTGGTTACCGCCGCATCATACGGAATACCGCTGACCGCCAGATCAACCCCCGCAAGATCGCGCGAATAGCGCCGACGCAGGAAGGACAGCGCACCGCCATAGGTCATTTCCGGCCAGTTGACGTTGTTTTGCTTTGCCCGAAAGGCTTGGTCGCCGTGGTTCATTTTTTTGCTCCTTTGCGCATCAATAGCGCGGCTGCGATTATACCCAAAGATACCACCAGAATAATCAGGCTGGCCAGCGCATTTATATCGGGGCTAACCCCGAGACGCACCTTGGAGAAAATAACAATCGGCAAGGTAGACGCGCCCGGACCAGACACAAAACTGGCAATCACCAGATCGTCGAGGCTAAGGGTAAAGGCCAGCAACCAGCCCGCGATAAGGGCCGGGGCTATCATCGGCAGGGTGATGTCAAAAAATACCCGCAAAGGGCTGGCGCCAAGGTCCAGCGCGGCTTCCTCGATTGAATTATCCATATCGGATAAGCGCGATTGCACCACCACCGCCACAAACGCCATGGAAAAGGTGATATGGGCGATTAAAATGGTAAGCATTCCGCGCCCCGCAGGCCAGCCGATCAGCCGCTCCATGGTCACAAAAAGCAATAATAACGACAGGCCGGTGATGACCTCGGGCATGACCAGCGGCGCGGTAATCATGCCGGTCATAATCGCGCGGCCACGCACCCGGCCAAACCGGACCAGCACCATGGAAATCATCGTGCCCAGCACTGTCGCCACGCTGGCACTGATGGCCGCGATTTTCAGGCTAAGCCACGCCGCATCCATGATTTGCTGGTTTTGGAATAATTCACCATACCATTTGGTTGAAAACCCGCCCCAGACCGTCACCAGCTTGCTTTCATTAAAGCTGAAAATCACCAGCGACAGGATCGGGCCATACAGAAAAACAAAGCCGAGAAAGGCGGCGATGGGCAAGAATCGCAGCTTCATAATTCCGCGCCTTTATTCTGGGCGTTGCGCAAGGCCATGATCGGAATGACCATAATTACCAGCATCACCATGGCCACAGCCGAGGCGACTGGCCAGTCTCGGTTGCTGAAAAACTCGGTCCATAATTGCTTGCCGATCATCAGGCTGTCGGGGCCGCCCATTAAGGTGGGGATAACAAATTCGCCGATAACCGGCACAAAAACCAGCATCGACCCCGCCAAAACCCCCGGCCATGAAAGCGGCAGGGTAATGCGAAAAAATGTCGAAACCTTGCTGGCGCCAAGGTCACTCGAGGCCTCCAGCAGGCTATTGTCCAGCTTTACCAGATTGGCATAAAGCGGCAGGATCATAAACGGCAAATAGGTATAAACAATCGCCACATAAACCGCAAAATCGGTTTGCATCATGATTAGCGGCTGATCAATAATGCCGATCTTTAGCAGGATTTCATTCAAGATACCTTTGGTTTTTAGAATCCCGATCCACGCATAAACCCGCAGCAAAAACGAGGTCCAGAACGGCAAAATAATCAGCAAAAGCAGGATCGAGCGTTTTGGCTCGGGGCTGCGCGCAATATAATACGCCATCGGATAGCCGATCAAAAGCGCCAGAAAGGTCGAGATTGCCGCGATTTTTAGCGAATTGAGAAACGCCTTTAGATACAGGCTATCCTCCCACATATAGGCGTAGTTTCCCCAATTAATATTGAACTTTAGCGTGCCATTAACCGTTTCCCACAGGGGGGAATAGGGCGGAATGGCGATGCGCGGCTCTGCAAATGAAATTTTCAAAATCACCAGAAAAGGGATCAGGAAAAACAGCACCAGCCACAGGTTTGGCACCGCAATTACAAATCCGCGCCCCAAGCTGATTTTGCGTTTGCTCATCGGGTTAACACAGTGCTGGCAGCCGCGCTCCAGCTTACATGCACCTTTTCATCCCATGTGATCGGGTTGTCATCATGCAAGGAATTGGCGGCCGAAACCTTGATTATCCGCCCCCCGTCCAACAGCACATGAAACACTGAAATATTGCCCAGATACGCCACTTCCTGCACCACACCTTGCAGGTTATTCACCGCCTCAACCGGATCACGCGACAGATGAATACGTTCGGGGCGCACCGCGATATGGACCTTTTGGTTCGCAGTCAGCCCGTCCATTGGTTCGGTTAATATGGGGCCAAAATCTGCCTGAACCCGCATCATATCTGGCGCGGCAATTTCAACGGATGCGTCAAACACATTCACCGAACCGATGAAATCCGCCACATATTTTGAATTTGGCGTCTCGTAAATTTCGCGCGGTTCACCCACCTGTTCAATCCGCCCCGCATCCATCACGCCGATACGGGTGGAAAGGGTCATCGCTTCTTCCTGATCATGCGTTACCACAATAAATGTCACGCCCAGATCTTCCTGAATTTTGATCAGCTCAAACTGGGTTTCCTCGCGCAGTTTTTTATCCAGCGCCCCCAATGGTTCGTCCAGCAGCAGCAATTTGGGCTGTTTGATGAGGGAGCGCGCCAACGCAACCCTTTGTTGTTGGCCACCCGAAAGCTGATGCGGTTTGCGCTTGGCAAAGCCGTCGAGCTTAACCAAACGCAGCATATCGGCACCACGATCGCGCGCCTCGGCTTTGGCCACACCTTCGCGCAGCAAGCCGTAAATGATGTTTTTTTCCACCGACATATGGGGAAATAGCGCATAGGATTGAAACATCATATTGGTGGGGCGTTGGTTGGCAGCAACATTTGCCATGTCTTGGCCGTCAATCTCGATCACGCCTGAAGTTGGTGTTTCAAACCCTGCCAACATGCGCAAAAGCGTCGATTTTCCGCAGCCCGAACCGCCCAAAAGGCAAAACAGCTCGCCTTTGTAAATGTCCAGCGACACATCATCGACAGCTGACAATGCACCGAATTTTTTGGTAATGCCTTTGATGCGCACAAACGGTTTTTCAGATTGCGCACGCCAAGGTTTGGTTTCTGACGCCAATTCAGGGTTATTCATAAGAACCTCAATGTTATGAACGGGGGCGCAAAATGCGCCCCCGAACCGATATTATTGACCGGTTTTAACTTTGGTCCAAAGCCGCGTAACGATGCGGTCTGTGCGTGCATCATATACCTTTGCTCCCCACAGGCCCGCGCTGGCGGCCTCGGTCGGGAAAATGCCCGGATCGCCGGTAATATCAGGGTCAACCATCGGCATCGACGCCGCGTTGGCATTGGCATACCAAACATAATTGGTGATATCCGCCGTGATCTGCGCATCCATGATAAAGTTGATAAACGCGTGCGCATTGGCAACATTTGGCGCATCTGCCGGAATTGCCAACATGTCAAACCACTGTAAAGCGCCCTCATCTGGGATCACATACGCAATTTCAACACCGTTTTCGGCCTCGGCCGCGCGGGCCTGTGCCTGAAACACATCACCCGACCAGCCAACGGAAGCACAAATATCACCATTCGCCAAGTCATTGATATACTGCGAAGAATTGAAATAACGGATATGCGGGCGCACGGTTTTTAGCAATTCTGCCGCAGCCTCAAAATCCGCCTTGTCGGTCGAACGCGGATCAAGCCCAAGATAATTCATCGCGGCTGGCAAAATCTCCGTGGGAGAGTCAATAAATGAAATCCCGCAATCCGCCAATTTGGCAGCGATTTCGGGGTTAAACACCAAATCCCAGCTATTAACCACATAATCTTCGCCCAAACGCTCTGCAATCATACCAACATTATAACCAATGCCGGTGGTGCCCCACATATAGATCACCGCATGTTCGTTATTCGCATCATAAGTGGCGGCGCCCGCCATCAGATCAGCATCCATATTCACAAGATTGGGCAACAGCGATTTATCCAGCGGTTGGTAAACCCCTGCCGCAATCTGGCGTTGCAAGAAATCAGAGGTCGGTATGACAACATCATAGCCGCTGGAACCAGCCAGCAATTTGGCCTCCAGCACTTCGTTGCTATCAAACACATCATATGTCACCTCGATGCCAGTGGCAGCGGTGAATTTTTCCAGCGTATCCTCGGCGATATAATCCGACCAGTTATAGATATTTACAACATTGTCTTGCGCCATTGCAGATGTGCCAAGCAGCAGCGCCGCAACCGTAAGTGATAGATTTAATCTCATCATTGTCTCCCTAGGTGATGTCTCGATATATTGGGGCCTGAATTCATACCAAAAGCAAGATAATTCAACAATTCAGATACTTTCCAAATAGGTGGAAATCTCAAAATCAGTCATATGATTGTTGAATTCCTGCAATTCTTGGCGCTTGATGCTGGCAAACATCTGGTGAAATAGCGGCGATAAATATTTGGAAATAAAATCATTCTGTTCAAATGCACTTGTGCTGGCTTCCCAATTATTTGGCAATTGTTGCAACCCTGCCTCATATGCGTTGCCAGCAATTGGTTCTGCTGACGCTGCATGACGCTCAAGGCCATCCAAAGCACCAGCCAAAATCGCCGCCACCAGCAAATACGGGTTGGCGTCAGCGCCGGCCACGCGGTGCTCAATGCGCCGCGCGGCCGGCAGCCCCCCGGGGATTCGGATGGCTGTCGTACGATTTTCATAGCCCCAGCCAATGCCGGTTGGCGCATGTGCCCCCGGCGTTAAGCGGCGATATGAATTCAAATGCGGTGCAAAAATCAGGGTTGAGGCGGCCATATTATCAAGCAGCCCCCCAATGGCGTGGCGTAATTCCGGCGTTCCATCCTCGCCGCCATCATCAAAAATATTATTTCCTGCGGCATCCAGCATGCTAAAATGTACATGCATACCACTGCCCGCACGGTCCAGATATGGCTTGGCCATAAAACTGGCGGCCATCCCGTGCTTGCGCGCCACACCTTTAACAATTCGCTTGAAAAATTGTGCGTTATCCGCTGCGCGCAGCGGGTCATTAATGTGCAATAAATTGATCTCGAATTGTCCGGCTCCACTCTCAGATATAGCTGCATCTGCCGGAATACCGTAATCGGCACAAGCAGCGTAAACATCCGCAAAGAATCCATCAAAATGATCAATATCCTGCATCGAAAGAATAGAATCGCCGTCCAGAGTAGCCCCCGAGATCGGCGATTTCGGAGATTTCGGCTGCACATCACTTGCATCAACCAGATAAAATTCCATCTCTAAGGCCATAACTGGCGTTAATCCGTGTTCAGCCAGCATGCCAATAACCCGCGCCAATATTTGCCGAGGGTCCACCATTGACGGGGCGCCGTTCTCATCCGTCATCCAAACCGGTAAAAACCGGGAACTACTGCCAAGCCATGTTTCGCGCAAAGGCCCGCGCCCCGTTGGCAAGCAAATTCCGTCAGCATCCCCGGTTTCAAAAACCAGTTTACTGCCTCGAATGTCATGCCCCCAAATATCCAGCGTAGGCGCAGAAAACGGCATCCTCATCATCCCGTTTTGCAATTTCTCCAGTTGAGCTGCCGGCATTAGTTTACCGCGCCAAATGCCGTTCAAATCACAAATTCCAGCGCGAATTTTAAATTCTGACATGTTTTCCTCATGTTTTTTTCAAATGATGGCGGTATTATTCACGGAATGCACGCATATTCTTCACAAACTATTGGTTATGTGCAAAACTCTGTAAAACCAGTTGTAAAAAGCATCATTATGCCCAAAAAATTATTCCTCCATTTGCCCAAGCACACCCAAAATTCTGTTGATTCCGGCCAGCATAACTTCTTCAATATTTTGCAGAAAGCGTTTGAAGGTCAGGGGTTTACAGCCGCAACAAAATTACAAACCAAACATGGTGGCACCATCGCGCGTCTGGATCGTCACTATCATATTTTTGACATAAACGGTGCCAGTGGTCCGCGTAGCCTTAACGTACGAAAAGCCCATTTTTACCCGTTTTGGTCACTCGAAAATGCTGGAAACAGATATGCACCCCGCATCAGCCAGCTCGAATTTAACCCATCGGAAATCAATGGCATTGTCGCACAGGATTTTTTTAACAAAATTTGCGTGCGTAACTTGCCTGCACATCCTGAAATCTTACCCAAAGATGATTTCGTATTTATTCCACTTCAAGGTCGCCTGTTAAAGCAACGAAAATGGCAGTTTTCCACGACAAACGACATGATAAATACAGTCCTTGCCCAAGAACCCAATCGTCAAATTCTGGTTAAACCCCACCCGCGCGAAGATTATACAGCAGCAGAAAAATCCTATATTCAGGCGCTGTCCGAATATCCACGTATTACCATCACAGAACGCGATACGTTTAGTTTGCTCAGCCAATGCGCGTATGTCGCGACGCAAAATTCTGCTGTGGCATTTACCGGTTTTCTGTATCAAAAACCGGCCATTCTGTTTGCAAATGCAGATTTTCATCATATTTGTCAAACCGTAAAAACCAGTGATCAAGCAGCAGAGGCCTTCCAGAAAATCAGCGAAACCCGCCCGGATTTTGAGAAATATATCTATTGGTATTTGCAGATGAATTGCATCAATGCAGGTCGTGATAACGCTGTTGAAACAATATTAAACATGGCGCGCAATTGTGGTTGGCAGGTTTAGCGCAGCAACAATAACAACAATATTCCCACAACAACCAAGCCAATACCCAGCAATTCTCGGACGGCAATTTTTTCGCGGAAAATAAACCACGTGGCAAGAATGGTGAACACCAGTTCCACCTGCGCCAATGCTTTTACATAGGCGGCGTTTTGCAATGTCATCGCGGTAAACCAGCCAAGCGAGGCAATCGCCCCGACCATTCCAGCAGGCACAGCCAAACGCCAATTGGCAAAAACCTGTGCGATCTGCCCTCGCTGTTTTGCCCGCAAAAATACCAGCATTA
>CAZCDC010000004.1:28175-34197 GCA_964497195.1 uncultured Rhodobacterales bacterium
ATCGTAATCGGAATCCAGATTTCCATTTTTACCTCAATTATTCTATATCAAAGATACATAAACCATATTGAATATATGCTCACAACAATTCTTTGAAAAAGGTTAGCCAGATGCGGTTTCGCCCTGACATCATCACCGAACTTCGCCTGCCCAGCAGTGTTGTACAGCTTGACGAGGCCGGTTTTCTTGTGGATCCGGAAAAATGGAGCCCCGAATTCGTGGAGCATCAGGCGCAGATTGAGGGCATTGACCTGCAACCCGCCCATTGGGAAATTCTGGAATTTATGCGGAAATCATGGGCAGAAAACGGTGTTGCGGTCGATGCGCGCCACGTTTTTAATCTGCTAAAAGAAAAACACAACACCGATAAAGTAGGCGCCAAAGCCGCGCTTTTCGCCTTATTCCCCTATGGTTATGTCAAACAAGCCGTAAAGATGGCCGGCATGAAACAACCGCGTGCGTGGAGCACCGGTTAAAGCGTTTTGGCTTTTTTGCGCAAATCCACCTTTTGGATTTTGCCGGTTGAGGTCTTTGGCAATTCCTCAAAAAATACCGATTTAGGGCGTTTGAAACCCGCCAGTTTATCGCGGCAGAAATCCATTATTTCCTGATCAGTAACGGTTTTTCCCGGTTTCAATTCCACAAAAGCACAAGGTGTTTCGCCCCATTTATCATCGGGACGCGCCACCACAGCCACCGCAGCCACGTCTGGGTGGCCAAAAATAACGCCTTCAATTTCGATGCTTGAAATATTTTCACCGCCCGAGATAATGATATCTTTGGCGCGATCACGCAGTTGCAAATACCCGTCCGGATGCATCACGCCCAGATCGCCTGTATGGAACCAGCCACCTGAAAATGCCTCGTCGGTGGCATCCTGATTATTCAGGTATCCCTTCATCACAATATTGCCGCGCATCATCACTTCGCCCATGGTTTCACCGTCCCACGGTACGGGCTGCATGGTTTCGGGGTTCATCACACTCATGTCTTCTTGCACCAAATACGGCACGCCTTGACGGGCCTTTAGATTGGCCTGTTTGCCAATCGGCAGCCCATTCCAATCGGTATCCCACGCACAAGAAATGCACGGGCCATAGGTTTCGGTCAGGCCATAAGCATGTGTCACCTCAAAGCCTTCTTCTTTCATAGATTGCAATACCTTGGCAGGAGGCGGCGCGGCGGCTGTCATCACCTTTACCAGATGCTTAAACGGGCGTTTTTCATCTGCGGTGGCATCAATCATAAAGCTAAGCACAATCGGCGCGCCACATAAATGATCCGCGCCATTTTCCGCGATCGCCTTATAAATATTTGCAGCAGTTACCTTACGAATACAAATATTTGTGCCAGCTTTGGCCGCCACTGTCCAAGGAAAACACCAACCGTTGCAATGAAACATCGGCAAGGTCCACAAATATTTTGGATGCGCTGTCATGTTCCATTCCAGCGTGTTGCCGACCGCATTCAAGTAAGCACCACGATAATGATACACCACACCTTTTGGGTTGCCGGTGGTGCCCGATGTGTAATTTACGCTGATTGTATCCCACTCGTTTTCCGGCGTGATATAGGCAAATTCAGGATCACCTGCACCGATAAATGTCTCATAATCCTGATCGCCAAGCCTTGGTCCCTGAGGGCCAAGAGGATCAACGATATCAATAATTACTGGCGGGTTTTTCAGCGTGGCGATGGCGGCCTGAACGGTTTTGGAAAACTCCCCGTCTACAAACAATAGTTTGGTTTCCGAGTGTTCAATAATATAGCCAATCGTCTTGGCATCCAGCCGGCAATTCAATGTATTCAACACCATTCCCGCCATCGGTACACCAAAATGCGCCTCGTAAATCTCGGGGGTGTTGGCTGCTACAACCCCGATAACATCGCCTTTTTGAAGCCCGGATTGCACCAAAGCAGAAGCCATCTGCCGGCACCGCCCATAGGTTTCCAGCCAGCTACGGGTAATATCACCGTAAACCACTGCGGGTTTGTTTGGAAATGTCATTGCAGCACGGTGGATAAACGAAACAGGGGTCAACGCCGCATGATTTGCGGCTGTTTGGGGCAGATTTTGCATGCGAACCTCGGGGCTGTTATTCAGCCGCAACTATTATGGGTTCATGATCAAACTGCAATGGCAATTTTGCAGGGTTTTCAGTTTTTGAAAGCCGTTTGACCATTTGCGCCACCGCCACTTTTTGCCCCAACCGATTATAAAAAGACCCCTTTATCTGAATGTCCATTAAGGCGCGGCGATATGTTTTTGCAAATTCTACATCCGGAATTTCCGGATTTTGCCAAAATTCATCCAAACCCGATTGATGGGTTAGCCCGGCAATATCATAAAGCGCTTTGGCCATATTCAGGGTTGGAACCCCCGCCGCAACGCTGTGCAACCCAACCGTGGAATTTGCAATTATCACACCGTTGGTATGTTTGAAAAACCGCCCCAAATCGCCCCCCTTGATCAGATGGACACGGCCCGTAAGCCGATATTTTTCAGCCTGCCGCGCTACCTTTTTTGGCCAATTTTCCAACCCGTTATCCAGCGGGTGAGTTTTGATCACCAAATCCCCTGCGATGTTACGCGCCGAAAATGATTGAAAAATCTCGGCCAACATTTCTTCTTGATGGTCAAACCGGCTATGGCTGCGAATTTGATAATCAGCGTGGATTTGCAAGCCAACCAACCAAAACGGGTGTTTGCCTGAAAGAAACTGCTTTTCGACCACCTGCGTTGCGGATTTTTGCTTTTTCCCGCGCAAAAATTCTGGCAACCACGCCAGATAATCAACCACCGGCCAATAAGTTTTGTCAGATTTGAAAAACGGGTAAAGCGGCCTGCCAAAGGTTTGTAAAAGATGGAAAACCACCTCTCCCAATGCCTCATGAATAAACTTATGCGGGAATCGACAGGCCATATCCGGCGCCAGATATTTGGCACCCAGCAGTTCAATTTCGGGTTTTGTACGCGGAAAACATGAAAGTGGCCCCATGCCGTTTCGCTCAAGCGTTAGCCAATCCGGGCGCAAATACCCAAATTCAACCGCCCAACATTTTATGCCATATTGTTGCGCCAAATCACGCGCAACAATATGATACGGGTGTTGATCTGCGTAATAAATTATGTCGGTAATACCATGTTTTATAACATATTTTTCCAGCCATTTGTGCCAATTTGCAAATTTACCACGATACGCGTCCGCCTTTGACCCACGCCAAAACAAGCTGTCAGCAAGGCATAAATCAATCTTCCTCACCGGATGGCCAGATGATTCCAGCCCTTGACCAAGCCGGGACCAATAGCCATTAGGCGGGCCTTGAAGGAACAGAAATGATTTGAATTCGGTCACAGATTTCTTTCACCAAGGATCGTGGTAAAGCCAGTTAATCTGCAATATGTTACGAAAATCATAACGTTTAGGTTGAATAAGAGTAAAATGAACAATAAATCGCATATACTGGTTTTACAGGGACCGGCATCGATGTTTTTTGCCACGCTTGGCGCAGCTTTAATGCAGCACGGCGCACAAGTAACGCGGCTTACTTTTTGCCCCGGCGATCATATTTTTTGGCGGCGATCTTCTGGCAATCGGGTGGCCTTTCGCAAAAAACGCGAACACTATCCATCGTTTCTGGCACAGTTGATAACACGGCTAGAAATTACAGATATTGTTTGCCTTGGCGACGGGCGTTTTTGGCACAGCAGGGCCATTCAGGTCTGTGAGAAATTGCCGGACCCACCTAAAATCCACATCATTGAACATGGATACTTCCGGCCCGGCTGGCTGACACTGGAACGGGACGGCATTAACGCAAACAGCTCTTTTCCGCGCCAACCAAGCCTTATTGACCAAATCGCGGCGCAAGCGAATACGCCAATTTCACAAACCTTCGACAGTTCCTTTTTACATTACGCAACGCTGGATATTTGCTGGAATTTGGCGAATGTTCTATTGGCGCCAATTTGGTTTCCACATTTCAAAACCCACGCGCTGGACCACCCGATAAAAGAATGGTTTGGCTGGATCAAAAAGGCGTTTCGCAGTAACTTAACCCGCAAAAAAATCAACGCCAATATGGCAGAAATCGAGAAACATAAGGGGCCAGTATTTCTATTTCCGCTGCAACTGGCGACTGATTACCAAATCCGGCGGCACGGCCCGCCAAATGGGCTTTTGGGGGCCGTGCAAGATACGATTACCAGTTTTGCTAAATTTGCAAAGGCTGACACGATGCTGGTTTTCAAAATCCACCCGCTGGATAACGGCCATCAGAACTGGCAGGCCGAAATCGCGGCGTTGACCCGGGAATGCCGCCAACCGGTGGTGTTCTTGCAAGGCGGTGATTTGGAATCACTGCTGAAAAATAGTGCGGGATGCATCACGGTAAATTCTACAGTGGGGCTTAGGGCAGTCGAACTGGGTATTGCTACGCATGTATTGGGCCAAGCAATTTATAACGTCAAAGGGCTGGTGGATTCCCGGCCCCTGCAAGGTTTTTGGAACAATCCCCAAAAACCCGATGCAGATTTGGCCAAAAACTTCAAACAGGCGCTTATTGCTGCCACCCAAATTCCCGGTGCGTTTGAGGGCAGCGGCGTCGACACGGGGGCGCAAAATGCTGCTGACAAAATCCTGAATTCTAGCCGTTCCAGTTTTGAATAATATCCCACGCCTCAGCGCCGGTATCAACAAAATGGAACAGGTTCAGATCATCATCCGAAATAGTACCTGCATCCGCTAGCGCGTCCCAGTTGATGATTTTTTTCCAGAAATCGCACCCAAACAGCAGGATCGGCAGCGGTTCCATGCGTTTGGTCTGGATCAATGTCAGAGCCTCAAACAGCTCATCCATGGTGCCAAAACCGCCCGGAAACGCTGCGATTGCCTTGGCGCGCATCAAGAAATGCATTTTGCGAATGGCAAAATAATGGAAATTAAAACATAATTCCGGCGTGGCGTACTGGTTTGGTGATTGCTCATGGGGCAGCACGATATTGAGGCTAACGGAACGCCCGCCGACATCGGCAGCACCGCGATTTCCCGCCTCCATCACACCGGGGCCGCCCCCTGTACAGACCACATAATCATGGCCGCCGTTTTTCATGCTTTCATTTGTGCAAATTTGGGCAAACTTGCGGGCCTCGTCATAATATTTCGACAAATTCGCAAGGGTTTTTGTGCGGGCATTTTCCTTGAATTCCGGGTCAGGAATGCGTGCGCCGCCGAATAACACCACGGTACTGTCGATGCCCGCCTCGGTTAATGCCATTTCGGGTTTTAGCAATTCAAGCTGCAACCGCACGGGGCGTAATTCTTCGCGGCACATGAAATCGGAGTCCGCAAATGCTAGCCGATAAGTCGGGGCGCGGGTTTGCGGAGTGTCTTCGACCTCCTTGGATTTAGTAATATCCCCTTTGGCGTCGGGAAATCTTCTTGGTTTCGCGTTCATATTGTTTTCCTGACTGTCATATCTGCCACATTGCACCTATTCTATTTCCGAATTATAGCTTTTTTGCAAACAAGACCAGTCACATATTGGGGACCATCATGTCAAATGCTCAACTAGAAACCGCCATCGAAGCCGCGTGGGAAGCCCGCGATACCATTTCAACCGAAACCAAAGGCGAGGTTCGCGAAGCGATCGAAGATACCTTAACCGCGCTAGACAGCGGTAAATTGCGGGTCGCGGAACCCCGCGAGAATGGCAAATGGCATGTAAACCAATGGGCCAAAAAAGCCGTGCTTTTGTCGTTTCGCCTGAATGAAATGCAAATGATTGAGGGCAGTAACAGCAACGCAAGCTGGTGGGACAAAGTGCCAAATAAATGGGCTGGCTGGGGTGATAACCAGTGGAAGGCCGCCGGTTTTCGCGCGGTTCCGGGGTCTATCGTGCGCCGCTCGGCCTATATTGCGCCGGGTGTGGTGTTGATGCCCAGTTTTGTAAATATCGGTGCATATGTTGGCGAGGGTTCGATGGTTGATGGCTGGGCCACGGTTGGGTCTTGTGCGCAAAT
>CAZCDC010000004.1:34297-35874 GCA_964497195.1 uncultured Rhodobacterales bacterium
AAAACCTCGATCAATGAATTGCTGAGAGATTAAGATATGTCTGACAAAATCGAAGTATTCACCCTGACCGTTGAAATTGGCCGGCTTGAGGGCGATGGCCTGCCCGAAAATGCCACTGGTGCCGCGATGATGTGTTTTTGCCCTGCCAAAACCGAAGCAGAGGCAGTGCGCGAAACTGTGGCAATTTTAAAACAAGGCGGCCTCGCGCCGCTGGATGTTTCCAGCTATGGCACAATGCAGGAACGCCTTGATGACGGGCATGATATTAATGACGAGGAGCGCGGCATGATGCAACGTGCCTTGGATGAAAATTCGGTTGTCGTGGCCATGACCTCGCCGTTTTTTGATGTCGGTTGATCCGGTAAAACTAACAGCGGAGCTGGTGCGCTGTCGATCAGTCACGCCGGATGATGGCGGGGCAATTCCGTTGCTGGATAAACTGTTATCCGATGCAGGATTCCAAACCACCCGCGTTGATCGTGGCGGTATTTGCAATCTGTTTGCGCGCTGGGGTATGGGCGCAAATGGCCGCACATTTGGCTTTAATGGCCATACAGACGTAGTGCCCGTGGGCAATATTGACGATTGGAGCCAAGATCCGTTTGGCGCTAAAATCATAGACGGTATTATGTATGGGCGTGGCACCACCGACATGAAATCCGGCGTGGCGGCTTTTGCGGCGGCGGCGATTGATTTTGTTGCTGATACCCCCCCCGATGGCTCAATTGTTCTGGCCATCACGGGCGATGAGGAAGCCGATGCAACCGACGGCACGGTGGCCTTGCTGGATTGGATGAGCGCGAATAACCAGCGCATGGATCATTGTCTGGTCGGTGAGCCAACCTGCCCCGACACCATGGGCGAAATGATGAAAATCGGACGGCGCGGGTCTATGACCGTATTTTTTACAGCCACTGGCGTGCAGGGTCATTCGGCCTATCCGCACCGCGCCAAAAATCCGGTTCATGCGCTGGCGGCACTGGTTGATCAACTGGTTAATCTGAACCTTGACCAAGGCACCGAACATTTTGACGCCTCGACACTGGCGGTTGTGACGTTTGATACCGGTAACACCGCAACAAATGTTATCCCCGCGACGTGCAAAGCAACCGTTAATATCCGTTTTAATGACGCGCATCATTCCGAGGGTTTGACCGCGCTGTTAACAAAAATGGCGGGTGACATTCAGGCAGATACAGGCGTGATAATCACCCAAACGATCAAAGTATCAGGTGAGAGTTTCATCACCGCGCCCGGAGAGCTAAGCGATTTGATCGCAAATGCTGTGCGGGCCGAAACAGGCATTATGCCAAAAATGTCCACCTCTGGTGGCACATCCGATGCACGATTTGTGCAGCATCATTGCCCTGTTGTGGAATTTGGGCTGGTTGGTAAAACCATGCACCAAGTGGACGAATGCGTGCCGATTGCCCAAATTGTGCAGCTCAAACAAATATATACGCGAATATTGCAAGACTATTTCGCATGAGACGAAACCGGCTGGTTATCATGCTAAAAGAACCCGTTGCCGGACGGGTAAAAACCCGCCTTGGGTGTGATTTTGGCATGACAAACGC
>CAZCDC010000004.1:35974-43535 GCA_964497195.1 uncultured Rhodobacterales bacterium
GGCGCACGGGTGCTTGGCGACATCAAAATTGGCGCTCATGGCAAACCTGTGTTATTCCTGCACCCTAAAGATTTTACCGGAACCCTGACAGAGTTGGAACAAGTATGACCGTCACATCCGCCCTCGTTTTATTTGCCGTTATCTGGTTCATGCTGTTATTCATGGCGCTACCTTTACGCCAGAAATCCCAACATGAGGATGGCAAACGCGTGCCCGGCACGCCGGCATCTGCGCCAATTAATCCGATGATTGGCAAGAAAATGAAATGGGTGACAATCATCACCGTTATTTTATGGATACCACTGGTTTGGTTTATCGTGGCTGGCGTTCTAACGATTGAAGATGTCGATGTTTGGGACCGGTATTAGGTTCTTTCGCTTAGGCGATGGAACATATGGGTAAAGGTGGCAACACCCAATAAAGGCACAAGAATATTCACAATCGGAATGGTCAGCGGAATTGCCATTAGAATTCCGGCGATCCAGATTTCCCCGCGATACATTTTGCGCATTTTTGTGGCGGCTTTTTCACCAAGGCGCCGCATCGCCACCAGCTGAAAATATTCGCGGCCCAGCAAAAAACCATTCACAATATAAAAGATAAACGGCGCCAGCGGCGGGATTGCAAAAAATATGATGATCGCCACAAGATTGGCAAAAATCATGATGAAAAACAAACGGATAGCATCGCCTATTATTTCAGAAATCTTCAACGGCTTAACCTTTGGAAGATGCGGATAATGTTTTGTTTCGACAGCCTCGGCAATATCGTCAAGAAAAAACCCAACCACCAGAAAAGCAATTGGAAACATTAAAAACACAATCGCAAATATGGTAAAACCAAAGGCGATTTGGTTCAGCCATGCCTCCGGATGGTAAACGCCCAAAAACGGAATTTTGAGAGTTTCGGGCAGGATAATTTCAAGCATCCAGTAAAACGGAATAATTGTCAGAAACAAAACACCGCCAGTTATCACCAGTGCTTTGATCACAGTTTTAGTAAATTTCGGGTCTTTGAATTGCGCCACCGCTTTGCCAAAATCAGCCAACATCATTCAGTAACCCAGCTGGTTTTCGCCGCCATATCTGGCCGTGGCCGATCAGGTGGTATGCTTTTGGCGGTGCCGATATGGATAAATCCGGCAACATATTCCCGTGGCGTCAACCCCAAACCTTGTTGCAAAAACGCAGGGTCAAATGCCATTGGCCCCGTCAGCCAATTCGCCCCCCAGCCGCTGGCAAGGGCTGCATTTAACAGTGCCAGACAAACCGCGCCCGCAGACAAAACCTGTTCTGCGTCAGGCACATCCGGGTGCGCGACGGGCGCATAAACCACCACCACTGCCAAATCAGCATTGGCAAATTGCTGGCGGAATTTTTCAACTTTTTTAGCGGGCTTTCCCAACGCTGTGGTTGTTTTAACCGCCAATTCTGCCAGCCTTGGCATTGCTGCTTTTTCCAGCACAATAAACCGCCATGGCTCCAGCTTTTTATGGTCTGGCGTGCGGGCTGCCATCTCCAAAATCTGTTCAATTTCGGCGCGTAAAGGCACAGGCACTGTCAGGATTTTTGCGGGGCGCGAGCGGCGTGAGCGTAAAAACTCCAAAACTTCGGGGTGTTTTTCAGCCATTGTGTTGCTCCAGAATATCCAATATTTCTTGTCGTGCGGTTGTGGCCTCCGCCTGCCAATCAGCGGCATGAGACATAAACAAAGTCGCCTGGCTTTTGACAATCGGCGCGCCCGGCAAGATTTTCAAATGGTTAGCCTCAAGCGTAGCACCGGTTGAGGTAATATCCGCCACCGCCTCTGCCGTCAGGTTTTTAATTGTGCCCTCGGTTGCGCCTTGGCTATCCACCAGCTGATAATCCGCTACACCGTTATCACGCAGATATTCGCGCACCAGATTATGATATTTGGTAGCAATGCGCAGCCGCATGCCGTGATGCCGCCGAAACGCTGCCGTGACCGCCGCCAGATCATCCAGATTTTCGACATCCACCCAGATTTTTGGCACAGCTAAAATCAGGTTAGCATGGCCAAATCCCATCTGCGAAACCTCTGTCACAGCACGTTCCCATGCGGGCAGTTTTTCACGCACCAAATCGATGCCTGTCACCCCCATATGAATGCGCCCCGCCGCCAATTCACGCGGGATTTCACCCGCCGACAGCAACACAAGTTCGACATTTTTGATGCCCAATACCCGCCCCGCATATTCGCGGCCCGACCCGGTGCGTTCCAGCGTAATGCCACGCTTTGCGAACCATTCAATGGTTTGTTCCTGCAAGCGGCCCTTGGAGGGCACTGCCAGTTTCAACGGGTTCATAACGCCGCCCTCAAGGCCAAAATCGCCTCTGGCCGAACGATGCCGCCAACGGCCGGAATGCCGCTGCCATGCCCCAAAACACGGGTGAGCGCGTCATACCTGCCGCCTTGGGCTATTTGCGGCAGATCAGCACGATCGGGTGCGTAAAACCCAAAAACAAACCCGTCATAATATTCCAGCGATGTGCGTCCAAAACTGGCGTCAAAGGGCAATTCAAAACCGTTTATGCCCACAGTTTCCAGTGCCTTGGCACGTGCGTTTAGGTTAGCTGTGTCTGCGTTTAGTTTGGTCAACGCATCAATCGCCTCCGCTGTTGAGCCTTTGACAGCCAAGATTTTTTCCATCCTTGAAACTTGTTCTTTTGCAATGGGTACAGCTTCGGATTCTGTCAATAATATTTCGATACGTTCAGCAATTTCTGCATTGCTCCGCAAGCCGATTTCCGGTGCATTCGCGGCAAAAACCTTGGCCAATTCGCCGGATTTTGCTGCTGCCAGTAATGTTGAACGTTCAGCCGAGACCACAGCCCCCACAGAAAAGCGCGCCAACAGGCGTTTAAATCGTGTCGGTCGCCAGACATGGTGGCGCAACGCAGCTTTGCGCCGGTCATTGGTTTCCAGAGCATCAATAGCGGCCAGAATTATACCAATATCACCGGTCACCGGTTGCACCGGCAGCCCTGCCAAAACGCCTGCGATCAGTGCGAAAACCTCTGCGTCCGCAGCGGCCACATCTTTGCCGTCAAAAACCTCATAGCCAGCTTGCAAATATTCCACAGGCCGGTCCGATTCCGGTTCCTGCTTGCGCCAAACCTGCCCCGCATAGCAATATCGCGCCGGTTCATTGCCCACCGCCATATGCATTTGCACCACCGGAACCGTAAAATCGGGGCGCAGCATTTGCTCCCCCAAAACAGGGTCCTGCGTGGTATAAGCCCGCGCCCGTAAATCTTCGCCGTAAAGATCGATCAGTACATCGGCGGGCAGCAATGCCGCAGGTTCTACCAATTCCGCAGCACCAAAAGCCGTCAAAATACGAGCAACCTCAACGTTCACCGCAGCCAAACCAGCCCCGATACGCCCGTTATCCAGATATGCCCGCGCAGCAATCATCCGGCCCGCGCAATCATTTTACGCACTTCGGCCACCAAATCCTCGCGTTTGATTTCCATCTGTGCGGGCTGGGCTTTCCATTCCTCATTCGAGGTGATCCCTGCCGCCAACACCTTGCCCAACGCCAGATCTTTGATTTGTACAACGCCTGCGTCTTTCTCATTGCCGCCCTCAATTACCGCCACGGGCGAATTGCGCGCATCAGCGTATTTCAACTGATTACCGAAATTTTTGGGGTTGCCCAGATAGACCTCCGCCCGAATGCCAGCATTGCGCAATTCCGCCACCATGGTTTGGTAATCCGCCATCCGATCCCGATCCATCACCGTAATCACAACCGGACCGGTCGAGGTATTATCCAGCCGGCCCTTTTCGCCAAGCGCCGCCAGCAACCGGTCAACCCCAATGGAAATGCCGGTTGCCGGAACTTCTTGGCCTGTGAACCGTTTTACCAAATCATCGTAACGCCCACCGCCCGCAACAGAACCAAATTGACGTTTTCGCCCTTTGTTGTCAAAAATCTCGAAGGTCAGTTCGGCCTCGTAAACCGGCCCCGTGTAATAACCAAGGCCGCGCACAACAGACGGGTCAATCACCAGACGATCCGCGCCATAACCCTGCGCTTCGGTCAGCTCTGCAATGGTTTCAAGTTCCTGCACCCCTGCCAACCCGATGTCAGACCCGGCAACCAGTTCGCGCAACCGCGCACAAGTCGCGCCGCCGGTATCGCGTTTTGCATCCATGAAACCCATGACAATCTCGGCCTGTTCATCCACAAGCCCAGCGCCGCCGGTGAAATCACCGCTGTCATCTTTGCGGCCCTCACCAAGCAGGGCGCGCACACCCATCGGGCCAAGCCTATCCAGCTTATCAATCGCCCGCAAAACGATACCGCGTTCGGCTTCAAATTTAGTGGGTTCTGCGGGGTCAAAAATCCCTGCGACCTCCATCACGCCGTTCAACACTTTGCGGTTATTGACCCGCACGATGTAATCACCGCGCGGAATTCCCACGGCCTCCAATGTATCCGACAGCATGGCACAAATCTCTGCATCCGCCGCCATTGTCGGCGTGCCAACTGTATCCGCATCACATTGATAAAACTGCCGAAACCGCCCCGGGCCGGCTTTTTCATTGCGCCAAACCGGCCCCACCGCATAGCGCCGATAAGGCGAGGGCAGATCATTGCGAAATTGCGCATAAACCCGCGCCAAAGGGGCGGTCAGATCATAACGCAAAGCCATCCACGCCTCGTCCTCGTCCTGCCAGGCAAACACACCCTCATTCGGGCGGTCAACATCGGGCAGGAATTTTCCCAAGGCCTCAACCGTTTCAATGGCGCTGGTTTCCAGCGGATCAAACCCGTAAGCGCGGTAAATATCGGTGATTTGGCCCAGCATCTTGTTGCGTTCCAACACCTCAGAACCAAAATAATCACGAAAGCCCCGCGGGGCCGCCGCACGCGGCCGCTTAACCTTAGTTTTTTTGTTTTTTGCCATGGTATTGCCCAGTTATTTACGCTTTGCCGCGTTCTAACCCAACCATGCAAATCTCGCAAGTTTCAACCGCGTCTTGCCAATGTTAACTAATTAATCGGCTGTTAGGGAAATTTTAGGGAATTCACGTTAACCATATATAAACCAGTTTTTTCGGTGGAGCCAATCGTGCCAAATTTTAACTTGTATTCCGCTGCTGATGTTGGCCTGCCCGACACGTTTGCCAACTGGTTTTCCAGCCCCAGCAGCACGGTTTCTGGCAGTGTCGCCAGCGATTTACTGGAAATGTCCGATGATGATTTATTGTTGGAGGATGAAGGTGGTGGGTCCGACCAAACCCTGACCGAAGATTTATATATCGACGGCGTTCTGGTGGGCAGCACAGGTGACACCGTCATTAATCTTGGCCAATCCACCGTAACAAATATGACAACCGGCGACGTTGGCTATTTAATCACAATCCAAGTGAATAGCGTCGCGGTTGGTTATGCCACAACCATCGACCTTAACCCCGGCGACAGCCTGTCTATGACGCCTTGGGTGGGCACACCGAAATCGATAGATTACGATGAACTCGAAGTAGCCTGTTTCACCCGCGGCACAAAAATCTTGACGGATCAGGGCGAAAAACTGATTGAAACCCTAAATGTTGATGATCAAATCTGGACCCGCGATCACGGCTTTCAACGGCTGCTTTGGATTGGGTCACAATGCTGCGAAGGCACAGGGCGGTTGGCGCCAATTTTATTCAAAGCGGGCGCTGTGGGAAATGCCGCAGATTTGCACGTGTCCCCAATGCACCGAATGCTGGTTTCGGGTTGGCGGGCTGAAATCTTGTTTGGAAAATCAGAAATACTCGCCCATGCGACTGATTTAGTAAATGATTACAACATAGTTAGAGAGCAGGTACAGAAAGTTGAATATTTCCACATGCTGTTTGATAAACATGAAATCGTCCGTTCCAATGGCTGTCTAAGCGAAAGTTTTCATCCCTTTCGTGCCAATATTGACGGATTTGACCAAGCAGCCCAAGCTGAAATTCTTGCAATTTTCCCCAACCTTGACCCGGATTTCCCCGATGCACGCCCAACGCTTTCGGCGAATGAAACCATGCTTTTACAATCACTTTAAGGCAGGTTAGACACGTGGCATGACACCTATTTTGTATTCCTTCTGCCGCTGCCCCTATGCGATGCGTGCACGCCTTGCGTTGGTTAGTTCGGGCATTCAGGTTGAAATGCGCGAAATTCTGCTCCGGGATAAACCCGCTGAAATGGTTGATGCCTCTGCCAAGGCAACGGTTCCAGTGTTGATTTCCGATGGCCAAGTCATCGACGAAAGCCGTGACATCATGGATTGGTCGCTGGCGCAAAACGACCCGGAGGGCTGGCTGGTTAATGTTAACATACCACTGATCGAAACCTGCGAAACCACCTTCAAAGACGCGCTTGACCGTTATAAATACACCACGCGATATGAGGGCGTCAGCCAAATAACCGAACGTGCCATCGCCAGTGTTTTCCTGCGCGACCTTGAGGAAATTCTGACCAACCAGCCTTTTTTATCTGGTGAAAATATCGGCTATACCGATATGGCAATTGTGACATTCATCCGCCAGTTTGCCAATGTTGACCGAGACTGGTTTGACAGCCAAAGCTGGGAAAACCTGCATAACTGGCTGGAGGATTTCCTGAAATCTGACCGTTTTGCTTTCATCATGCAAAAATTTCCGGTATGGCATGCAAATAACCCGCCAATTTTCTTTCCGGAGACCAAATGACCACCGCGCGTATCGATAAACTGGAGGAGCTTTTAGCCCATCAAACCCAGATGCTGGACGAGCTAAACAGCGTTGTCACCAGCCAATCGGGCCAAATCGATACCATACAACGCCGCCTTGCGCTGTTGATGAAACGTGCGGCCGAACAAGAATCCGACAGTGTTTCGGGCGCGCCTTTAACTGACCAAAAACCGCCGCATTGGTGAAATAACCCTTTTCGATACATTATTACAGAACGCATTTTATGAAAAAAGTTGTCCTTTTACATGGCCTTGGCCGCTCAAGAACGTCACTGCGCATCTTGGCGTGGCAACTGGAACGCTCCGGTTTTGAGCCATTTTTGCTGGATTACCCATCCAAAACCGCCCAGATTGAAAAACTGGTTGACCATGTTGAAATGCTAATGCCGCGCATAGATGATGTTATTTATTTTGTCGGCCATTCCTTGGGCGGCATTCTGGCCAAACGTTTGGCAAAACGCCTGCCAGAGGCACGGCGCGGCCGCATTGTGCAGCTTGGCGCGCCCAATTTTGGCAGTGAAATCGCAGAGCGCGCCAACACATTTGGTGAACCAATGGGCCCGGCCTTGGTTGAACTAGAGCCAAATTCTGGTGAAGACGACGAAGGACTGGATATCGGCGCCATCGCCGGAACGGCCGCCCTGCCCGCCTATGGGTTAATCACCGGCATCCCCGGCGATAATGATGGAAAAGTCAGCGTAGACAGTGCCTGGGGGCACGCCTCGATCAAAAAACGCATCGCTTTTCCTGTAAGCCACAGCCTGATGACCGTAGATAAACGGGTGATCAAAGCCACCATTAATTTCTTGAAAAACGGCGCGTTTTAA
>CAZCDC010000004.1:43635-46387 GCA_964497195.1 uncultured Rhodobacterales bacterium
AGATAAACGGGTGATCAAAGCCACCATTAATTTCTTGAAAAACGGCGCGTTTTAACGGCTGGCGTTAGTCATCATCAATCAGATCAAAAATATCTTCTTCAGCTTTTTTGATAAGTTTGGCTTTGACATAAAGCGTTGTCGATTTCTTGTAATATTTATCATTTTCCAAAATTTCTTTTGGGAGCGCGTCTTTGTTAATCACACGTCGGCTCAATGCTTTGACCTCAACCAAATAGTCATCTCCCATGATCACGGCACCGTCGCCGGATTCAAGGAAAAATTGGCGTAATTCCTGCTCTCGAGCCTTAAGGGTTTTCATCTGCTCACGAATGAAAGCTAATTCGTCCGCTGGTTTTGAATTTTTATTCATGGCCCGACTTTGCAATAACTATGTTAACAATTCCTTGCAAATTTTAAACAAATCAAAGTCAATCCGCACATTCCAAAATCATTGTCCCCGCGCCGGTATTGGAAATTGGGATGGTATAATTCTGATGCAACGCCTTAACATTGTCACCCAACGCCCCACGCATCATTAGCCACATCAAAAATTCGGTGCCCTGCGCGCCGGCTTTTTCGACCAGTTCACGGCGGGAAATTTTGGTTAGTGCCTCTGGGTCATTTACGATTTTTTCCATACACATCTGGTCAAACTCTTTGTTGATATGCCCCGCGCGTTCGCCGTCCAATTGATGCGAAAGGCCGCCCGTGCCCAGCACCACCACCTTGATATCCTCCGGATAAGCCAAAATTGCCCGCCGCATGGATTTACCAAAATCAAGCGCCCGTTTCAGGGTCGGAATCGGGTGTTGCACGGTATTGGCGCTAACCCCGATTACCCGCGGCATGTCTGGCCCACGATCTGGCCAAAACAGTTGCATTGGCACGGTAAACCCGTGATCAATTGGCAATTCCTGACAGGATGTTATGTCAAATTCATCCTCCACCATGCCCTCGATAATGTGCCAAGACAGCGCCGCATCTCCCGGATAAGGTTCCATCACCGGCAGGCCCCAGCCCTCATCAGCATTATGGTATTCGTGGCAGGCGCCAATCGCAAATGTTGGCATTTGATCCAGAAAAAACGCCAAGCCATGGTCATTATAAATCATGATCGCGACGTCGGGTTTATGTTTATCCAGCCATTTTCGCACCGGCGGATAGCCATCAAAAAAGCCCTTCCAATAAGGGTCATCCTGCATATTATTAGCAATCGCGTTGCCCACTGCGGGGATATGCGATGTGGTCAACCCGCCGATAATTCTAGCCATATTATTCCCCCGCCTTACGTAATTTTTCTTTGAATTCTTCGACACTTAGCCCGGTTTGCTGCGCGCCGATATCCTGCATATTCATTTTATAAATCCCGGTAAATTTCGCCAAATAATAAACATTGCCACCCGCTTTGATCATCTCCAACACATTTTTATTCCGGCAGGCGGCTTTATGGGTTTCCGTCAGGCCAAATTTGTCAAAATATGCCTCAGGGTCTGCCAGATATTCAGCCCGGGCATCTGCGCCATTAAATGAGTAACACATTTTGTTCAGCGGATAGCCGATCATCGCCATTTTGCCGTCAAACAATGTGGTGCCGGGAATATCTGCGTGGGGGTCAAGTTCCATATTATCCTCTTTTGGTTTCGGGCCAGTATAACCGCATTGGGTTGTTGACCAACAATGATTTTTGCAAATCGACTGATGGCGCAATACGCGGGATCATATCCACCAAAACGCCATCATCCGGCATATGCGATTTCATGTTTGGATGCGGCCAATCCGTGCCCCATAAAACACGATCCGGAAACTGCTCCACCAGCGTTTTGGCAAAGGGGACAACATCATCATAAGGCGGACCAATGGCGGTTAACCGTTCTGGGCAGGTGACTTTTGTCCAGAATTTAGTATCGCGCATCAATTCAATAAACTGTTTGAAATCAACGTGATCAACTGGTTTTGATACATCTGGACGGCCCATATGGTCAATCACAACATCTGTTGGCAATTGTTTCAGAAACGGGATGAGCTCGCCCAAATCCGGGGCCTCAAAATAAACTACGATATGCCAGCCAAACGCAGAAATTCGTTCAGCAATATTCAAGAATACCGATCGCGGCGTGGTGTCCACCAGCCTTTTGACAAAATTAAATCGCACGGCCCGAACCCCGGCCTTATGCATTTTTTCGAGTTCAAAATCTGTGATATCAGGCGAAACAACCGCCACACCGCGCGCCATATCACCCGCCGCGTTTAGCGCATCCAGCAACGCATCATTGTTATGACCGTGACAAGACGCCTGCACGATCACGTTTCGAGAGAACCCCAAATGGTCCCGCAATTGAAAGAGCTGATCTTTTCCAGCGTCACAAGGCGTATATTTGCGTGTTTTTGCATAAGGGAACTGTTCAGACGGGCCAAACACATGGCAATGAGCATCAACAGCACCAGCGGGCGCACAATAGGCTGGGCTTTTGGGGTTTGCATGGAATTCCAGCCAGTTTTTGTCCATTTTTTGTGGCTCAGCCATAGACAATTCCATCAAACAATTTACGCACGGTTCTTAACACCGCAGCGCCATTTTCAGTCATGTTAATTGGCGTCATGCCAATCGGATGTTCAATACGAATTTCGGAATTTCCAGCTTGCGGTAAAGCTGCAACACGATGCGCAACCGATCCTTGCATTGCACATGCTGTGGCGACGCTAACTGCGCCAAGCACCCCAATAGAGGCATGACAACGATGTGGAATAAAGG
>CAZCDC010000004.1:46487-53238 GCA_964497195.1 uncultured Rhodobacterales bacterium
ACGCTAACTGCGCCAAGCACCCCAATAGAGGCATGACAACGATGTGGAATAAAGGTTCGTGTGCAAATTGCACCACCGGATTTTGGCGCGCTCACCATTGTCATTTTTGGCACGGTTTTGTGGTGTACATCACCCAGGTTCATCAATTCTCCGGCCTGTAATCTGATTTTTTCGAGTTTTGTACGTAAATCCGAATTATCCTCTAACTGGTCAACAGTTTCATACCCCGAAATGCCCAAATCTGAGGCCCGCAGCACAACGCAAGGCATGCCATTATCAATCAAGGTCACAGCAACACCGTCAATCGAATCAACAATATTGCCGGTGGGCAACAAAGCACCACAGCTACTGCCTGCAATGTCTTTAAAAATAATCGCTACCGGCGCTGCATACCCCGGAACGCCATCAATTGAAGCAGAGCCGTGATAGCTAATTTCCCCATTCGGCGTCATCACAGATAAGCTGGCCAACTTGCCGGTATTCTCCATAAAAACAGATACTTTTGTTTGATCAATTTCGGTTTTAATTAAGCCGCGCTCTATTGCAAAAGCCCCAACACCAGCCAGTATATTACCGCAATTCTGCGCATTGCTGACCAAAGCGGCATCGACCGAAACTTGTAAAAAAAGGTAATCGACATCTGCACCATTAAGCGACTTTTGCACCACTGCAACTTTTGAAGTCAGCGGGTTTGCACCACCAATACCGTCAATTTGACGAGGGTCAGGCGACCCCATAATCCGCAACAAAAATGCGTCCCGTTCAGCAATAATTTCAGGTAAATCCTTTGCAAGAAAATACGCCCCTTTTGAGGTCCCGCTCCGCATCCACATGCAGCGCGCCTCAGACATATTTTAAGCCTTTTTTAGCCAAGCGTTCGCGCATATTATACATATCCAAGCCCAATTCTCCTGCCGCCAGCCGCTTACGTTTGCCATCTTCCAGAACCAGCCGCGCCTGCGCTTTTTCCAGAACAGTTGCAGCATCACCACGGCGCACAACACAAACCCCGTCATCATCCGCAACAATCACGTCACCGGGATGGATCATTGCGCCGGCACAAATGATCGCTACATTAACCGAGCCAAGCGTTTCTTTCACAGTGCCTTGCGCTGAAATTGCCTTTGACCAAACCGGAAAATCCATTTTCTCCAAGTCAACAACGTCGCGCACCCCCGCATCGATAATCAGCCCAACGCAACCGCGCGATTTTGCTGAGGTCGCAAGCAAATCACCAAAATATCCGGCGTCCGAGGGCGAAGTAACCGCCAAAACTAAAATGTCACCTTCCTGAATTTGCTCAATCGCTACATGCAGCATCCAGTTATCACAAGGCGCGGCCAGAATAGTAACAGCAGACGCCCCCACCGAGGCACCACGATAAATCGGGCGCATATAGGATGCGAGCAACCCTGTCCGGCCCTGCGCCTCATGCACAGTCGCCACGCCGCATTCCCCCAGTGCCTTTACAACATTCGGGTCTGCTCGTTCAATATTTTGCACAACAACGTTCATGTCAGCTCATCCACCGTGGTTGGATATATCGCCTGAAAGCCCTCGGCGTATCGCGCGGGTGTTCCTCCAGCCATTCCACCCGAATTTCGTCTGAAATGGTTGCCGCGATTTTCGGCGACATTGGTATAAAAATCCCACAAATGTTCTTGCCCCTGCATGCATTCAATAGCAGCGCGTTTTTTATCCCAGACGTTCGAAATGTCCAAGAAAACGTTTGGTTTCCAGCCCATTTGTTCGGTTTGGTGTGGTTCAAACAGATATAATTGTGGTGCAGCAAGCACTTTTTCGCCCGGTTTGTGCCCCCAAGCCTGCGCAATCATGCGGCATTCCATCGCCACACTGGTGGTATACATGTGGTCGGTATTATAGGGGTCATATTGCGAATGGCTCATCATGAAATTTGGCTGAACAGCACGAATAACATCCACCAAACGGTCCTTGTCAGCGCGCTCCAGATGCAGCGGATAATCCCCGAGATCAAAAAATTGAATGTCATGCACATCCAGCGCAGCAGCGGCATTTTCTGCTTCAATCCGGCGGGCGGTTTTGACCTTTTCCAAGGTCATGCCCTCTTGTTTCCACAGCTTGGCGCTCTCGCCGCGCTCACCATATGACAGGCAAACCACCGTCACCTCATAGCCTTTGGCCTGATGCTGGGCAATTGCCCCGCCAGCCCGCCAGACAAAATCAGCCGCGTGGGCGCTGATGATTAATGCAGTTTTGCTCATGGAAACCCTCTCGAATCAATTCTGATAACAGAATAGCCGAGACAGCCCCCATCAGACAGAATTTATTCACCGTAGGGAATCCAGATGTTTTTAACCTCGGTGGCACGGCGCAAAAACAATTCGCCCTCACCGCTGGCATCAAACCAATCAATCGCGCGGCCATAATCAACAAATGTGCGTTTCAAATTACCAATCGAATCGCGCTCCACCTGTGTTGACAGCTCAGCAGAGCCAAACGCCCAAACCGCATCAACATCATTATGCTGCGCCAGTGTTTTGGCCAACTCGGCCGTATCACCCGTCACGATATTTAGCACACCAGCAGGCACGTCCGAGGTTTCCAGCACCGAATAAAAATCCGTGGCTGACATCGGATGCGCGTTGCTAGGCACAGCAACTACACGATTTCCCGTTGCCAAAAGCGGCGCAACAGCACTGATGAACCCCAGCAAAGGCGCCTCCTCGGGGCATATAACCCCAACCACACCCAAGGCTTCGGGCATTGCCAGCGCCACGCCGCGCATTGGCGGCATATGGATTGCGCCCTCATATTTATCGGCCCATGCAGCATATGTAAAAAGACGCGAGATCGATAAATCGACCTCGTTTTTTGCCGCTGTGCCAGATACGCCAGTCATATCACTGATACGATTAGCGAATTCGTTTGCGCGCGCAGAAAGATTTTCACCCATATAAAAAAGGATTTGCGCGCGGTTATAAGCGGTTTTTGCGCCCCAAGCCTTTGCGGCCCGCGCGGCTTCAACAGCGTTGCGGATGTCTTTGCGATTGCCGATTCCAACCTCTGCAATCGCCACGCCTTTGGGGGTTAGAACCGTGCGGGAATAATTCCCGTCGGGCCGAGATTGTTTTCCGCCAACGAATAATTTTGCAGTACGATCAACCGATTGAACCCTAAATCCTGCGGGCTTTGCGGCATCCACGGATTTGCGCATTTTCCCATCAGCCCAAACCTTGGGTTTCAGATAATCAAAACACCCTTCGCGCCCACCTTCGCGGCCAAACCCGCTTTCTTTACGGCCCCCAAACCCCACAGCAGCGTCCAGTTGATTGGTGCAATTTATCCAAACAACACCCGCTTCAACTTGTGCAGCGACCTCCAATGACAGGTTCACGGACTCGCTCCAAATGCTGGCAGACAGGCCATATCGCGAATGGTTGGCCAGTTGCACGGCCTCAAGCGGTGTGCGGAATGTCATCGACACAACGACTGGCCCAAAAATCTCGTCTGTTGCTACGGCGGATGTTGGCTGAACCTCGGTTAATAAGGTCGGCGGGTAAAAGCTGCCTGCGTTTGGCAACGGGATATCTGGTTGGAAAATCTTTGCGCCTGATTTGACACCCTCGTCCACCATATCCGATATCCGTTGCAGCTGATCCGGCGATACAATCGCACTCATATCAATGGTTTTATCAAGCGACGCGCCAATTCGCAGCTTGCCCATGCGAATACGCAAACGATCATGGAAATCGGCGGCAATACCTTCCTGCACCAAAATCCGAGATCCCGCACAGCAAACCTGACCTTGATTAAACCAAATCGCATCCACCACGCCTTCAACCGCCGCATCAATATCAGCGTCGTCAAACACAATAAACGGAGACTTTCCGCCCAGTTCCAATGTCAACGACTTGCCACTGCCCGCCGTGGTTTTTCGGATCAATTTGCCAACAGCCGTTGACCCGGTAAAAGCAATTTTATCCACATCTGCATCAACCAGCATCGCGCCTGTTTCACCGTCTCCGGTTACCACGTTCAAAACACCGTCCGGCAGCCCCGCCGCCTGCGCCAATTCAGCAAATAAAAGCGCGGTTAATGACGTATTTTCCGCAGGTTTCAACACCACAGTATTACCCAGCGCCAACGCCGGAGCGAGCTTCCATGACAGCATCAAAAACGGGAAATTCCACGGGATAATCTGGCCGACAACGCCAACCGGCTTATGGTCGGCAAATTCTGTTCCCGAAATCTGCGCCCACCCCGCATGATGATAAAAATGCCGCGCCGCCAGCGGGATATCTATATCGCGGGTTTCGCGAATAGGTTTGCCGTTATCAAGTGCCTCAACCACCGCAATCAGCCGTGCGTTTCGCTGAATAATTCGCGCCAATGCGTATAATTTCAACGCCCGCTGATGCCCCGAAAGCGCCGCCCATTCCGGCTGTGCCTTTCGCGCAGCTTTGACAGCTGCGTCAATATCAGCCTGCTTGCCTTGCGTGATACGCGCCAACACATCGCCAGTTGCAGGCTCATTGGTTGCAAAACCTTTGCCCGGTTTAGTAAACGCACCATTAATAAAATGCCCAAACGCAGCTTTGTTGGCCTTCAGCCATTCGCGGGCGGCGGTGTCATCTTCGGTTGCAGGACCATAATTCATAGTTTCAAAATAGCTCGCTATTGTCATGATTTATCCGATCGGGTGACGACGCAACGCCGAATAGGCCCCGTCGATATTATGTTCTAATTGCCGTTCAATATCCGCCAAAAGACTGGAGGCGCCGATACGAAACAGATTGGGCCGCAGCCACTCGTCGCCCAGCTCCTCTTTCATAAGGCTTTGATATACCAGAATATCTTTGGCTTTTGAAATCCCGCCAGCGGGTTTATACCCGATCTTATATCCAGTCATCTTTTGGTAATCGCGAATGGTGCGTATCATCGTTAATGTCACAGGCAGGGTTGCGTTCACCGGCTCTTTTCCGGTTGAGGTTTTGATAAAATCCGCCCCCGCCATCATGCAAACAAGGCTGGCTTTGGCGACATTTCGCAACGTCATCAGTTCGCCAGTTGCCAAAATGGCTTTCATATGTGCCGCGCCACAAGCCGCCCGAAATTCTTGAATTTCGGTGTAAAGCGCTTGCCAGTTTCCGGTCAGCGCATATTCGCGGGTGATTACGATGTCGATTTCCGAGGCACCTGCCGCGACCGATGCCTTGATCTCCTCCAGCTTTTGCGCGTGCGGATTTAACCCCGCAGGAAACCCTGTAGAAACAGCCGCCACCGGAATACCGCTACCCTGCAATGCCTCCACGGCAGTGGAAACAAACCGGTGATAAACACAAATCGCACCCGTCTTGATCCGATATTCAGACATGCCCATCGCCGCCAGAATATCTGGCCGCACCGGCTGCATCGCCTTGGCGCACAGCCGTTTCACCCGCCCAACCGTGTCATCACCGCTTAGCGTTGTGAGATCAATGCACGTAACCGCGCTCAACAACCAAGCCGCCTGCGCGTCTTTTTTAACCGCGCGGCGACCGGATAATGACATGACCCGCCGTTCGGATGCTGATTTATTAACGCGCACCGCGTCAACAACAGCCATGTCCAGCGGCATGCCCGGATTGCGCTTTGGGTGGTCTGGGACAGTATTATTTTTCATGTGGCACCGGTCGATTCGTATTTCATTTGCGCAAATATGCGCCACTGATGTTGTAAAGTAAACAAATTTTGTTATGATTACAACAAAAGGAAGGTATGATGAGCAAGCAATCCAGAATTATAATGCTCCGACAATTGGTGTCGGAACACCGTAACCTGCACGTAAAGATGGCGGCAGAATTGCTGGGTGTTTCTGAAATGACCATTCGCCGTGACATTCGCGAAAATTCAGCCGAATTTGATTATCTTGGCGGTCATATTATGGCAACAAGCGGCCCTGCGCCCTATGATCTTGGTCATGCTGTTGACCTGAATAAAGCCGGTAAAAAAGCTGCCTGCAAACACTGCTTGGGGCTGATCAATGCGGGCGACACAATATTCATCGATTGCGGCACAACATTGGTGCATCTGGTTGACCTGCTGCCCGATGACCTGCCCCTGACAATCATCTGTTACAGCCTGAATGTTGCGGATCGAGCCATGCGCAAAACAGAGGTCAAAATGATTCTGATGGGCGGCGAATACCACAAAAAAACCGCGTCATTTGCCCTGCTGCAAAACGACCAGACCTATGATGCTCTGGCTATCAACCTGGCATTCCTGTCTGCCGCAGGCATTGACCAACTGCTTGGCGTAACATGCAGTTCGTTCCACGAAGCCAGCCAAAAACGCAGCGCCATACAACGGGCGCAAAAATCCATTCTGGTGGTGGATGAAAGCAAATTCGGCAAAGCCAGTGCTGCAAAATTCGCTGATGAAACCAGTTTCGACAAAATCATAACCGAGAACGGCCCGCGTTGATCACCCTTGCGCCTGCGCCATTTGCGCTCATGAATAAGAGGCATTTCGGCGAGTATTGCGGGCACTACAGTGTCAACGCCAGCAAAATGTTGCTTGGCAAATTCAGGGAAACATACGGAGAAAAGTTGTTCTTCAAACAGTTTCACTGAGCCATTTTTGGGTCAATTTCCATCGCCAAACCGCAAAGCAAAATCCACCTCGTTCAGATCAAACACCATGCGCGAATCCGCTGTGACCATGCGCAGTTCATATTCCGGCATCATTCGCTGCATCGCGGAAAACGTGGCATCAGCCATAAATGCGCAAA
>CAZCDC010000004.1:53338-66095 GCA_964497195.1 uncultured Rhodobacterales bacterium
TCCGAGGATGAGCCCTATCCGATCATTGTCGGCGGCGCGCCCGTGACCCAGTCATTTGCGGATGTCATCGGCGCCGACGGCTATGGTGCTGACGCCCCGGGCGCTGTCAGCCTTGTGCATTCAGTGGTTGCCAAAGGCCATAACTGGCAAAACACGCCGTCGCGATCTAACCCCATTTCTTTGTTGCAAAAATACTCCCGCCGGAGGCCACCGAGCGAAGCGAGGCCAAGCCCAAAGGGAGGGGTCGAATTGCGTAAGCAATTCCGGCGCCGGACTGCGGGAGTACTCCTTCAATTAAAATACATAGCGCTTAAAGCAAGGGGCACTCCCGCCCTTCGGTTGGGCATGGCCTCGCTTCGCTCGGCCAAGCGATGGCTGCGCCATCAGCTTAACGCAGCACAAGCCTCTGTCATTCGATCACAAGCCTCAACAATGTTTTCCATTGATGTCGCATAGGAAATTCGAATATTGGGATCAAAATCAAACGCAGCCCCCGGCACCACCGCCAAATTGTATTCCGCCAGAAAATACCGTGCCAAATCGGTTGACGAGGTGATCTCATCACCGAAAGGCGTCTTCAACCCGATGAGTTCAGAACAATCCGGATACAAATAAAACGCCCCCTCGGGCGCATGGCATTTCAGCCCGCGCATATCGCGCATCCGGTCCAGAAAATAATCCCTCCGCAGCATAAAATCCGCAGCCCGTTCTGCCAACACATCTTGCGGTCCGTCCAGCGCTTCAATCGCAGCGGCTTGGCTCATCGACGGGGGGCTACCGTTATTTTGCGACAGGATTTTAACAATCGCAGACATTAATTCCTGCGGCCCTCCCGCATACCCAATACGCCAACCGGTCATGGAATATGCTTTTGAGACCCCGTTCAAAGTCAAGGTGCGCTCCGCCAGCCTTGGCTCCACCTGCGCAGGCGACACAAACACAAAATTACCGTAAACAATATGTTCGTAAATATCATCAGCCAGCACCCAGACATGCGGGTAGCGCAGCAAAACATCGGTCAGGGCCTTCATTTCACCCCAATTATACGCCGCCCCCGTGGGGTTGCTGGGAGAATTCAGCATCACCACGCTGGTTTGCGCTGTAATTGCCGCCTCCAGGTCCTCGGGCTGCAATTTGAACCCCTTGGCCTGCGGGCAAGGTACAGGCACCGCAATGCCCCCCGCCAGCTTAATCATCCCGCCATAAGACGCCCAACAAGGTGTTGGCAAAACCACTTCCCCACCCGGTTCCAGCATCGCTTGCAGGCTATGAAACAGCAGCGGTTTAACCCCTGCATCAATCACGATCTGGCTGGGCGAAAAATCAAGATCATTGTCGCGTTTGAATTTCCGCGCTACGGCCGCACGCAAATCCGCAGTGCCCGAAACATCGGTATATTTTGTGACATTAGCATTGATCGCATCAATCCCCGCCTGTTTGACATTATCAGGCGTCGGGAAATCCGGCTCTCCGACGCTCAGATCAATCACATCGCACCCCTCGGATTTCAACCTGTTTGCCAGACTAAATATCTCACTAATTGCCGAGGGCTGAAAACCGTCCATTAAACTGCTAAGTTTTGCCATGAAGATACCTTTCAAATAGTCGTGCTGACCAAACAACCTTGGCATAAAATTGACAAGACCAAATTACGGCGCCGCATAAACCAGCCCCAAAAGCTTTGAGATATCAAAGCAGTTATCACATACCCGCGCAACCTGATCCTCAATCGCTTTCGCACGCGCCACCCCTAATACATCATCAGAAAACATATGAAACTTTGCGCTGATTTCAATGTCCGACAGCGGGCTATCAGGATCTCCGCGCGGGAAATACGGCTCTGATTGCAGCGCACGCCCGTCTTTCAAATACAGCGTTACATCCGCCCAGCGCTTCTTAACGCTGATCTTGGTGTAATGCGCGGTTTCCAGCAGCTCCGTGGCACGACTAAGACGCAATATTTCTGGATCGGACAACACATCCGGCTGCAATTCTGCCACACCAATTTGCCCACGCACAGCCATAATCGCAAACGGATAAGCCAAGGCATATGTCAGCTCGTCGAGCGTTTTTGGCGCGTGCCCCGCCAATTTAGTAGCGTAATGAAACGTCGAAATCCGCGCCCGCTCAATCATATCGCTGGTCAGGTTATGTTCTTGCATCAGATCGCGCACCGCATCAATCGCCGGATGCGCCCAGCGGCAGACCGGATAGGCTTTGTAATGGGTATTTTCAATCTGCCACTGGGTTCCCAGATCGTTCCAGAATGGCGCAGCATCCTGACCTTCGACGGTAATCGCCGGCGCGCCGGTAAACCCTTCTGCTGCCAGAAACGCAGCACTAACCCCCGTTGGTGCACCCCAGCCAACGCCATCACGCAGCATTGTCGGATGCTCTATGCACCGCATCATCTGGCTGCGCGGCCCGTGATATTCGGCAATACCAACCGCATGGCGCAACTGCGTATCGTTCAAACCCAGCAAGCGCGCTCCGGCGGCGGCCACCCCCACCGCTGTCCACGCGCCCGATGTGTGATAATCCGGTGTGGTGGCATGTAATGTCAGCCCCGCGCGATAGGCCGCCTCATAACCAATCGTCAATGCCACAATCAATTCCCGCCCCGAAACAGTGTGTTCAAGCGTATCAACCACAGCCAAAACCCCCGGCAAAACTGCTGAGCCGGCATGACCCTTGGCGGGCGTAAAACCATCATGTGCATCTATCGAATCCACCGTAAATGCCCCCGCCATTGCCGCCCCCATCGGGCTAACCTGTGTGCCCCCGAACAGCATCCGCGCCTTGGATGTTTCAACGCCACACGGCATATGCCCCCGTGCAAATTTTCGTGTGATCCGCGCGATTTCCGTTGTACTGCCAATTGCCGCCACACCCAAGGTGTCCAACAGGCTACGCTGCATTATTGCTGTGATCTGCTTGGGAATATCCTCAAACCGCAAGTTCTGAACAAAATCGGTAAATGTCTGATTCATGGTTTTTTCCTGCGCGTTTGGGCTTGTCAGGTCAAACCCTGTCAGATTAGCTGCATTATGCCCCATAAAATACGACTCGATTGGATGGAAATATGACCCTTGGCGAATATTTGGTGAAGTTGCTGGAAAATTACGGTGTAGACACGGTGTTTGGCATTCCCGGCGTGCATACAGTTGATATGTATCGCGGCTTGGCTGGTTCCAAAATTCGCCATATCACGCCGCGCCATGAACAGAGCGCCGGTTTTATGGCTGATGGATATGCGCGCGCCTGTGGCAAACCCGGGGTTGCCTTGCTGATTACCGGTCCGGGCCTGACCAACGCGCTGACTGCGATGGGGCAGGCATATGCGGATTCAATCCCGATGCTGGTAATTTCTGCGGTGAACCACATGGGTAAAATCGGCCACGGAGAAGGCGAACTCCACGAAAGTCCCAACCAGTCTCAAATGGCGGCACAAGTCAGCGCCAGCAGTTTTCGGGTTAATGTGCCCGCCGATTTGCCTAAAGCCATTGCACGGGCATTTGCCCAATTTGAGGCAGCTCGGCCCCGCCCCGTTCACATTGAAATTCCTGTGGATTTATTTGGTGCAAATGCCGATGATCTGCCGTTAAACCGTGCCGCCAATATTCTGCCAGCCCGTCCTGCCCGGGCGGCGATGGAACAGGCCATCACCTTGTGCCAAAATGCCAAAAGCCCGGTGATTTTCCTGGGTGGTGGCTGCCGGAAAAACGCTGAAATCGCGGTGGAGCTGGCAGAGCGGCTAGACGCGCCAACAGTGATGACCATCAACGCCCGTGGTATTATTCCCGCTGGCCATCCGTTAGAAATTTCCGCCAGCCCCTCATTGAATGCCATCCGTGATCTTGCCAATAATGCTGATCTGGTGCTGGCCTTTGGCACTGAAATGGGCCGCACCGATTATAACGTGTTTGAACGTGAGCCGTTTGCTGTAAAAGCCCCATTGATCCGCTGTGATATCGACCCCATCCAAATGGTCCGAAATACCGCCTGTGACGTGGCATTGGTCGGTGATGCCGGTGAGGCCATGCACGATTTGCTTGCTGGTCTAAAGCCATCGCGCAATAATGGCGCTGCCCGCGCAGCCACAGCGCGCAAAGCAGCATTGGCTGAGCAACCGGACAAATATCAAAAACTGATTACCTTGCTGGAAACCCTCCAAAATACTGTGCCGGATGCTTATATCATCGGCGATTCCACCCAGCTTTCTTATGCTGGCAACATGTATTTCCCTGTCAATTCAACTGCCCGCTGGTATAATTCCGCCTGTGGTTTTGGCGCGCTTGGCTATGCCTTGCCGGCCAGTATCGGCGCAAAAGTAGCCGCCCCCAACACTCCGGTAATCTGTTTAGCCGGAGACGGAGGCCTGCAATTCACCATCGCAGAACTTGGTGCCGCTATGGAAATAGCTGGGCCTTTTATCGTGATTTGCTGGAACAATAACGGTTATGGTGAAATCAAATCAGCCATGCAAAACCGCAACGTAACCCCCATTGGCGTTGACCTCCACACCCCGGATTTTGTCATGTTGGCAAAATCCTATGGCATGGAGGCAACACATGCCGTCACCCTCAAACACCTTAAAACCGCCTTGCAAAAAGCCATCAAATCCAGAATTCCAACCCTGATCGAAATCACCGAATCTGATATGTTGGCCAGCATGTCTAAATCGTAGAAACATTAGTACCGCAGTTCAGCCAAAACCCCGTAATGGTCGCTGGGCTGCACATCATCAATGGCTAAAACCGCCGCCACCTCACAAGACACAACATGCCCAGCCCCGCGCGCCCGCGGCCAGCCTGCAAAAATATAGTCAATACGCCTGTCCGGCTCAAACTCCTGCGCCACATACGGGTTGGCGTTATCCCATGTAAATCCACTTTTGTCAGGGTGCAAAAATGCCCAGGCATCATGGAATACCAGGTTTTTCGTTGGGCAAGATGTCTGCCCCGTCAGCATACGAATTTCCTCGGCTTGTGGGTCTGCGTTAAAATCACCTGCCAAGATGGGTGGGAATTTCCAAGGACGTTTGCTGTCAATAAATGCGGTCAAATCCGCAACTTGTCGTTGACGAATATGGCTGTGATGCATCTGCCAATGCAAATGCGTGCAAAACACCGGGATTTTTCCACGCGGCCCGTCAATTTCGGCAAAGATCACCACCCGCATTTCCTCAGCCCCTTTGGGGTCAAAAAGCCCACAAATTTCGTGGCGCAAGATCGGCCAGCGAGACAATATCGCGTTACCCATAAACACTTTATTTGGCTTTGCCCCCGGCGCATATACATAATGAAATCCAAGCTCTGCGGCCAGTTCGGCTGCAAGATTCCGGTCGCCGTCATCCCAAACCTCTTGCAGGCAAATAACATCTGCGTCGATATTTTTTAACGTGGAGATGATAGCTGTGGCCCGTTCCTGCCATGGGCCAAAGCGCCACCACAGGTTCCAAGACAGAATTTTGAGCGTCGTTTCAAGCGTACCCGCCGCTGCGTGTTGTGCCATGCGAACCTCCTATTGTTTCAGCAATTGATGCAGCATTTATTATACCCGTCAACTCATTTTTGTGTCTTGCTGATTTCCTCAACAATTTCAGTATCAGCCGCGCGGCTTTGCCGTGTTGCTTTTGGGGGAAATCCTTGGCACCTTTAGCGCAGATAATTGGACCAGAACATGCACGAATCGCCCCCTGTTGAGGATGAAATTTTAAACGCCGCACATAAAAATGCGGTTGCAGCCGTGGCCAATATGAATTCGGGAACACCACAAACATTCTCAATCGAAACCGGCGGGGAATGTTTGATCCTCGGACGCTCAGAAATTGTTTTTCCAGCCGCAATAATCCTTTCGGCCAGTAAAAATATCACCTGTCTAATACCGGATAAATATCCCGGCACCACGCCAAATGGCATCAAGATAATCGTGGCTGAGAATTTCAGAATTTCCGGTGCGCTTGGCCGGTTTGAAATTACCGTTGAAACCGATGTTTTTCAAAGCGGGATTATAGTTGATCTTAGCGGCAAAGCACCGCTGTTTCCCGAACATAAATCGCGATTAGGGTATCTACGCGCTGACCCAAAATCACCCCGCCAGATTGCCAATATTTTAACCGAGGCAGCACAATTGCATGGCATAATCGAACAACCGTTTTTTGTGACTTTTGACCCTGATAATTGCGCCCATAGTCGGAAATCTCAACGCGGTTGCAATGCCTGTCTTAATGTCTGTCCAACCGGCGCAATCATCAGTAATGGCGACACTGTCAGCATCGACGCCACCATTTGTTCGGGCTGCGGAGCATGCAGCGCTGTTTGCCCAAGCAACGCCGTAGTTTACGCTGATCCAAGCGCTGAACATTTACGCGAAAAACTGCAAACCCTCGTAGGATCCTTTGCCAAAACCAGCAGCGTTGCACCAATACTTTTGGTGCATGACAGTAGCTATGGCGCTGAAATGATGGCGTTAATTGAGGGGAGTATTGGCCCCGTTGTGCTGCCCGTTATGCTTAAGAACATAGATATTTTCAGCCACGCCGACATGCTTTTTGCACTCGCTTCTGGGTTCCAAATTGTCAATATTTTGCATAATCCGCGTGCAGAAAACCCTGTACTGGCCCAGCAGGTCACATTGGCAAAAGCCATGCTTGGCGCAAAAAACCCAGCCCGGATCACTATTTTAGAGCCTGCTGATCCTGATGAGCTGAACGCGCTGTTAAGCAAAACCGCAGCCATATCTGCGCAAAATAATCCATTGATCAATCCACTTGGTAGCAATGCCGAAATTACCCGAATGGCGATCAGCGCATTGAATATCAGTGGCACCATGGCGCTGCCAGAAAATGCACCATATGGCGCGATAAAAATCAACACCGAAAGCTGCACCTTTTGCCTTGCCTGCACCAGCCTGTGCCCCACCCAAGCACTGGGTGAAAACCCGCTGAAACCACAGATATTATTTGATGAAAATAGCTGTATTCAATGTGGGTTATGCGCCAATGGATGCCCCGAAAACGCGATCACTCTGGTGCCCCAAATCAGTGAAAACAAATCAAAATCTATCTATCAAGCCACGCCGTTCACTTGCCTTGAATGCGGCCTGCCCTTTGGCATTAAATCCACGATTGACCGCATTCTGATCATGCTTAAAAACAGCGGAAACGACCATTCCGCCAGCACAAAACTGATCTGCATGTGTGATGCTTGCAAACTAAAAGCGCAATTCAGTTAACCCTTTCCCTGCGACACAGCCGCCCAAATGCAGTCATGGGGTCAAAATTTTTCTAGTATTCTTGTCAGGCTCTTGCCAGCGCCTGATTAATGCGCATCTATGAACCAGACTATTTGCTTTTGAAAGGCCGCCAAAATGACAATTTCCAGAGAGACCGTGTTGGATGCCTTGCGCCAAATCAAAGATCCGTTCAGCAAAAAGGACATTGTTTCTGCTGATATCGTGCGCGCCGTTACCATTGACAAAAACAACGTGCGCTTTGTGATGGAAGTGGAAGCCCAGCAAGGTATGGCCATGGAAACCGTACGATTATCAGCGGTCGAAGCCGTTGAAAAAATTGACGGTATTGGCAAAGTTTCAGCGATGGTAACAGCCCATTCCACGCAGGCACCCGCACCAAATCTGGGCACGGGCGGGGCAAAACGCCCTGCGCCAAAAGGGCCGCAAAAAATTGCTGGTGTCGCAAAAATCATTGCCATTGCGTCGGGCAAAGGCGGAGTTGGAAAATCTACCGTTTCCAGTAATTTGGCGGTGGCTTTGGCGGCTGAAGGCAAACGCGTTGGTCTGCTTGATGCCGATGTTTATGGCCCCTCGCAACCCCGCATGATGGGAATTTCCGGCAAACCGGCCTCTCCGGATGGTAAAATAATTATTCCCCTGCAAAATCATGGCGTTACCATGATGTCGATTGGTCTTATGGTCAAAGCCGACGAGGCGGTAATCTGGCGCGGCCCGATGCTTATCGGCGCGTTGACCCAATTATTGATGCAGGTCCAATGGGGCGAGCTGGACGTGCTGCTGGTCGATTTACCACCCGGCACAGGCGATGTGCAGCTAACCCTGTCACAAAAAGCTGAAATTGATGGTGCAATTGTGGTTTCCACACCGCAAGATGTCGCGCTTTTGGATGCACGCAAAGCACTGGATATGTTCCGCAAAACCAATACCAAGGTCATTGGCATGATCGAAAACATGTCCACCCATATCTGTTCCGAATGCGGCCATGAGGAACATATTTTTGGCCATGGTGGCATGCGTTCCGAGGCCAAGCGTTTTGATTTCCCGTTCCTTGGCGAGGTGCCGCTGCACATTGATATCCGCCTTGCGGGGGATGCCGGCGCGCCCATTGTGGCGACCGATCCTGACAGTAAACAGGCGCAAGCATTTCGGGATATTGCCCGTGGGCTAATTGCGGATGGCGTGGTCTAAATCCTGAATTCGCGCAAGGTTTCATAGCTTTGCATGGCACGATCCAGTATTGCTGCGTCTAAGCCCGTAATGTCTGGCTCTGCCAATGCCTTGGTTGAAAACCCGTTGCTTTGCCAGACAGATTTATACCAGTGCAGCGCCCACGCCCCGTCATCTTTGTGCGGGCCTTTGGGCCAATTTAACATCTGCGCTTGAAACGGCAATCCAATTGCTGCGCATAATTTTTCAATTTTTATTGCCGGTTCTGCCAAAATATCATCGCTATCAACCACAATCGGCGCAATTCCGGTGCTATCCGCGACCTGATTGAACAGCGCCTCTTGTTGAACAAATCCAATATCGTCAAGCGTGGGGCTTTCGCGTTTACGGGCATAGCTTTGCATGACTTTGGCCGGATGCCGGATCAAAAAAACATTGGTCATTTTGTCCAACCAGCCCTGATCAAACTCCGGCAACATATGCTGGGTCATCAGTTTTTGGTAAAACACTGGCCGCCCACCGGGAATGTCACCAACACATCGCCCTGCAACTATTTTGGCACTCACTTCACCGGCTTGAATTACCGCTGCGCGCATCGGATGATCCAACCCCGTGGCGGCTAGATATGCCGCGTAGAATGGTTCGTCCCAAATAGCGCAATCATCCCGCGCACCAAAAGAATACATCATCGCGGTGGACAAATTTCGCGGGCCGGACCACATCGCGATCCGCATTACATCACGTTCCTTGCCACCAAATCTTTGTAAAGTTCACGAATGCGCGTGGTAATTGGCCCCAGCTCTCCGCTGCCAATTTGCCGTCCGTCTATTTGCGAAACCGGGGTTTGCGCCCCGAATGTGCCGGTCAAAAATGCTTCATCCGCGCCATAGGTATCCACCAGCGAATAGTTGCGTTCAAAAACCGGAATGCCATCCGCGCGGCAAATATCAATTACTTTTTGCCGCGTGATCCCGTTCATGCAATAATCACCCGTACTTGTCCAAACCGCGCCCGATCGAACGATGAAAAAATTGCAGGCATTTGTGGTGTTCACAAAGCCATGTATGTCCAGCATCAGGGCCTCATCCGCGCCAGCTTTTTCCGCAGCAATACAAGCCAGAATGCAATTTAATTTGGAGTGTGAATTCAATTTCGGGTCTTGGGTCATTGGTAGCCCGCGCTGGTGTGGCACAGTCGCTAGCCGAATCGGGCGTGGGATAGAGGGCGTTGAATGTTCACAAATTATCACCATCGTCGGGCCAGATTGTGAGAGGCTAGGATGTTGAAAAGGTTTGATTTTCACCCCTCGCGTTATCATCAACCTTGCGTGGGTATCGCGCTCCATTCCGTTGGCCAGCCGCGTGGATTCCAGCGCGGCAATTACATCCGCGCGGTCCATGCCGACCTCCAGATCAATCGCCTTACTGGCCTCAAACAGCCTATCCATATGTTCATCCAGAAACGCCCATTTGCCACTATATAACCGCAAGCCCTCCCAAATACCGTCGCCCAGCATAAAACCACTATCATAGACGGAAATTTTGGCATCATCCCGATGTACAATTTCACCGTTCACATAGATATTTATGTCCAGATTGCGCTGGTCATCCGCCGCTTGATGCGTGGTTACATTTGTCATCGGTTTTCCACTTTGCCAGAGGGTTTCTGGCAAAATGATATCATGCAATTATGGCGTTTGCCAAACCTATTCAGCAGTCAAAAGCGGCGGCTTTTTAGTGGTAATTTTGCGTGCCTCGGCCTTTTCACAAATCAGATCGATTTTGCCATCTTTGACACCAACTTTGACCACGCCACCCTTCATCAATTTGCCAAACAGCAATTCCTCCGCCAGTGGTTTTTTGATGTGTTCCTGAATTACCCGCGCCAATGGTCGTGCGCCCATGCGATCATCATACCCCTTATTGCCCAGCCATTCAGCTGCGGCATCCGACAGTTCAATCGTCACATTCCGGTCCATCAATTGCGCTTCAAGCTGAAGCACAAATTTCTCAACCACACGTTGGATGACGTCTTTTGGAAGCGCGCCAAAGCCAATAACCGCGTCCAGACGATTGCGGAATTCAGGGCTGAACATGCGTTCTATCGCAGCAATATCCTCGCCCTCGCGACGGTCTTGACCAAAACCAATAGCGTTTTTAGCCTGCTCAGCCGCGCCCGCATTGCTGGTCATAATCAACACAACATTGCGAAAATCAATCGCCTTGCCGTTATGGTCGGTCAGCTTGCCGTGATCCATCACCTGCAACAGAATATTATACACATCCGGATGGGCTTTTTCAATTTCGTCCAGCAGCAAAACACAGTGCGGTTGCTGGTCAACCCCATCGGTTAACAGCCCGCCCTGATCAAAACCGACATAGCCCGGAGGCGCACCAATCAGGCGACTAACCGCATGTTTTTCCATATATTCCGACATATCAAAGCGCAGCAATTCTACGCCTAATGTATCAGCTAATTGTTTTGCGACCTCGGTTTTACCAACCCCGGTTGGCCCCGCAAACAGATAATTGCCAATGGGTTTTTCCGGTTCACGCAAGCCAGCGCGCGACAGTTTGATCGAACTTGCCAAGGCCTCAATCGCTTTGTCCTGACCAAACACAACCCGCTTCAAGTTTTTCTCAAGGTCGCGCAAAACCTCTGCATCGCCTTTGGACACATTCTTCGGCGGAATACGCGCAATCAGCGCCACCACAGCCTCGATATCTTTGGTGCCAATGGTTTTGCGGCGTTTGCTTTCCGCCACCAACATTTGCGCCGCCCCGGCCTCGTCGATCACGTCAATTGCCTTATCCGGCAATTTGCGGTCATTGATATAGCGCGCCGCCAAATCAACCGCGGTTTTGATGGCGTCGTTGGTATAACGAATGTCGTGATGTTCTTCAAAATAGGGTTTTAATCCCATCAAAATTTTGATCGAATCCGGTATGCTCGGTTCATTTACGTCAATTTTCTGAAACCGCCGCGCCAGCGCACGGTCTTTCTCAAAATGTTGGCGAAATTCTTTATAAGTCGTTGATCCCATACAACGCAATTTACCGCCCTGCAAGGCAGGTTTCAGCAAATTACTGGCATCCATTGCCCCGCCAGATGTGGCACCCGCGCCAATAATTGTGTGAATTTCATCAATGAAAAGAATGGCGTCGTCATGCTCTTCCATTTCATTCATCACAGCCTTAAGGCGTTCCTCAAAATCACCGCGATACCGCGTGCCCGCCAAAAGCGCACCCATATCGAGCGAATAAATCGTGGCCTCCGCTAATACTTTTGGCACCTGCTCATCAACAATTTTACGTGCGAGTCCCTCAGCAATGGCAGTTTTGCCAACGCCGGGATCACCGACCAAAAGCGGGTTGTTTTTGCGGCGCCGACACAGAATTTGAATACAACGATCAACCTCCATCTGGCGGCCAATCAGCGGGTCAACATCGCCTTTGCGTGCCTTTGCGTTCAAATCCACGCAGTATTTTTCCAGCGCGGTTTCTTCTTTTTCCTTTGGCTCTTCGCCAAAAATATCTTCCGCATTATCTGCGCCCTGCAATTCAACTGTTTCGCTGAATTTCGGGTCTTTGGCCACGCCGTGGCTAATGAAATTTACCGCGTCATAACGAGTCATATCCTGCTGTTGCAGGAAATATGCCGCGTGGCTTTCACGCTCCGCGAAAATCGCTACCAGCACATTTGCGCCCGTGACCTCTGATCGGCCAGAGCTTTGGACATGGATCGCAGCGCGTTGAATGACCCGCTGAAATCCGGTTGTTGGCGCAGCCTCGGAGCCTTCAACATCCGACACCAGCGACTCCAGATCGTTATCCACAAATTTGATCAGCGCCTTTTTCAGCTGCTCAAGATCAACGCCACAAGCCACCATAACCTTTTCAGCGTCCGGCTCATCAATCAGCGCCAGTAACAAATGCTCCAGCGTGGCTAATTCATGATGGCGCTCATTCGCGAGGCTAAGTGCAGAATGAATTGCGGCCTCAAGTGAATTTGAGAATGACGGCATAACGAACCCCTTTTTCCTTTTGATGCCCAGCGTAATAGCCTTGCACCGTTGCTTACCCTTAAACTTTGGCCTTTTTGACAATTCTTCAAGGGCAAACTGCACCAATATGGTTAATATTCAGGTTATTGTGATAATAAAGTGAGAGTCAGCATCCAAAAAGCGACAATTGGACCCAAAAGAAATTTATCCTGACATTCCCGGATGAACCCCGTAAGAAGCAGAAGCGGTCCCGTAGCTCAGCTGGATAGAGCGTCTGCCTTCTAAGCAGAATGTCACAGGTTCGAGTCCTGTCGGGATCACCAAACAAAA
>CAZCDC010000005.1:0-32327 GCA_964497195.1 uncultured Rhodobacterales bacterium
CTCTGCCTCGGGTGATTCGATGACGCGGTAAGCCTCATTCAGGCCGGAATCTGACAATTCCCGCGCGACGGTCAGCAGGGTGTTGGCATCATGGCCCACGCAAAGTTCCGCCATGTGTGACAGCTCATCCGCCGCTACCGGGCGGGCATCCTCGAGTGAGGGGGCGCCGTAAATATCGACAAAATGTTGCGCTAGATTATCCAGCAAAACATCATATTCGGCTTGTTCAATTTTGGTGACGGCAACAAAAGTAACCCGTCCAAAGGTCTCTAGCCCCATCCAGCCATTGGCAAACGCTTGGCGGGCTTTGCCTTTTAGATCACCTTGTTCCCAGTTTGAAAACTCGAACCCGCCGGAAACTGCCCATTCGCCTGTACGGGCAGGGCTGTGAAACACCATTGTGTCGCTTTCGTCAAAATGAATGGCGCGTGCAAGGTTCATGCTGAATCTCCATTTTCCAAAACGGTTGAGAGCGGCAGCATTTTTGTATCGCTATTTTGGCGCAGCAATGCTCCGAAATCAGCATCAACGCCAACAAATGTGCCAGTTTCACCACACAGCGTGGTTTCTTTACCAATATTTTTGGCCAAGCCGCGCCATTGTTCATGCAGCGTCTGCAAGCCGTCTGTGTCAACATCATTGATCCAGACCAACGTGTGGCGTGACCATGCTTCTAGCAAACGCAGGGGTGAGACATCACCGCAGCCCTCCATTATCAGGCAGGTCTGGTTGGGGTTATCGCCAGTTTCGCCGTCGCCTTGGGGCAGAACATCAATTTCCAACCCCACTACCAGCCAATCGGGCGTCAGTTCAGGATTGTTGCCCGAGGCTGCAACCCGCAGCCGGCCAGCTTGGCCACCATTTATATAAATATCGCCCTGCCAGCCCAGATGCACCGCGACCTCGGGCGGGGCCAGTGCGCCCATCGCATTTTGAAAACCAACCCCGCAGGCGATCATCACATGCATTGCATTTTCAAGCGGCTGTTCAGGGGCAAACACAATCGCGGCGCGGATATGATCGGGGGTGATGTTATGCACAAGCAGCCCCGCATCAACGCCGATCATGGCTTTGGTACAAGCCTTGGCAAACGGGTCGGTGTTGCCAGTTACAGCCTCGCCGGTAAAAAGCGGCGGAAAGCTGATGGGCAGGGGCGCCTCAAAAATGTTGTCTATCATATGGTGCCATCCTTTATCAGCCGTTTTGCCAGTGTGCGAAAGGCCTGTGCCTGCGGCGTATCGGGTTTTGACACAACGATAGGCGCGCCGCTGTCAGATGCAATACGAATATCCAGATGCAGCGGTAATTCTGCCAGCAAAGGCACACCGATCTTTTTGGCCTCAGCCGCCACGCCGCCATGGCCAAACGGGTGGCCTCTATGGCCGCATTCTTCGCATATCTGATAAGACATGTTTTCAACCATCCCGATGATGGGCGTGCCGAGTTTGTTAAACATATCAATGCCTTTACGGGTATCAATCAAGGCCACATCTTGCGGCGTGCTGACAATAATCGCGCCGTCAACATGGGTTTTTTGTGACAAAGTCATTTGCACATCTCCCGTGCCGGGCGGCAGATCAACGATCAAAACATCCAGCGCGCCCCATTGCACTTGCATCAGCATTTGTTGCAACGCGCCGATCAGCATCGGGCCACGCCAGACCACAGCCTCGTCCTCGTTTACCATCAACCCCAGCGACATCATGGTCACACCGTGATTACGCAGCGGCAAAATGGTTTTGCCATCGGGCGAAGCAGGGCGGCCAGAAACCCCCAGCATACGCGGTTGTGAGGGGCCAAAAACATCAGCATCCAGCAGGCCAACCTTTTTGCCCTCAGCCGCCAAAGCCACCGCCAAATTGGCCGAAAGAGTTGATTTCCCCACCCCGCCTTTGCCCGAGGCAATCGCGATAATTTTGTCAATCCCGGGGATTTTTTGCGGGCCTTTTGGCTCGGATTTTTTACCACCTTTAAGGTCAGGCGGCGCACCCGGCGCGCTGTGGGCTGTCATTATTGCCGACACGGATGTGACACCTTCCACAGCCTCAGCCGCGGCTTGGGCCGTTAGGCGCACGGGTTCCATTGCCGGCGCTTGACTGGCGGAAACCTCCAGCACAAAACGCACCGCGCCATCATCAACTGTCAGGGCTTTGACCATGCCAGCCGTTACAATATCGCTGCCCGACGGGGTGCCAACGGTGCCCAGCGCCTCCAGCACATCACTGCGCGTTGCCATTCAGCTATCCGCCGCGTCGCGGCCCTCGATCTCGCCGGTTACCACATGTTCCAGCCCGATTTCCTCAATCGTCAGCACCATTTTGGCAGCATATTTTTTGCCCTCAACTGCGCCCGCTTCGCGCATGGCATTTTCGATCGCCTGTTGTGAGGTCACCCCCACTTGTTTCAGAAATTTCCGCATGCTCATGTTAAATGCTTCGCTCATGATTTGTCCTTTCAAATCTATGGATTGACAGGGGCGAATTCGGCCCCCAAAATTGTGTCCCACCCAAAAGGCAGGAGTTTTTGAGATGTTTCGACCAATAATTATCAGCGTTCTGATCGTGTTTTTGATGCCCCGATTGGCCAGCGCGCAAGAACGAGATTTTACCCTGTCTATGCCACAAATATTGAACGATTCCGGTGTGTTGCAGTTTTTGTTGCCACGGTTTTCGTTGAAAACCGGTGTCAGGGCTGATGTGCAAATTGATGCTCCGCAGGCGGAAATGGTGTTTAATTCTGACGCTGGAATACTGGTGATGGACGGGCTGGATATGCAGTGGTTTATTACCCTGAACGATGCCGGAAATGAGCGCAGCCAAAAGGCAAAGCGCTTTGCGGATTGGCTGGTTTCGGAGGTTGGCCGGCGCACGATTGAGCAATTCAGCGCCTCGGGGGATGTCATATTTGTGGCGGCACAAGCCGAAGAAATTGCCGAAATCGAAATGGTTTTTCAAGGTGATTTGACGCGCGGCGAAGAGCTTTCCTTTATCAATTGTGCGCGGTGCCATGTAATCGGCACGCGCAATCTGATGAAAGGTATCGGCTCGACCCCGTCGTTTGGATTGCTGCGCGGATTTCCTGACTGGCAGGAACGTTTCATGACGTTTTATGCCCGCGCGCCACACCCGGCGATCACCCAGATTGAGGGCATAACCGAACCGTTTGACCCCAGCCGTCCGCCAACCATTGAACCCCTGCTTTTGACCGTTGATCAACTGGAGGATATCCTGACATTTGTCGCCACCGTCACACCGGTGGATCTGGGCGCGCCGCTGGTTGAACATCAGTGATCGCGCCGCTTTAAGTAATCATCGGTGGTGCGGGTTTTGGGGCGCTCACCACCCTGAAAAGGGTTGCTGGTGTTCAGGAATTGCACCTCAATGCGGCATTTATCGCACATCTGCATCAGCTTGCTTTGCTCAGTGGTTTTAAACATCGGGTGGATACCTGCCAGCTTGTCCATCACCCGCTCAATTGAGGATTTGATGCCAAATTGTGATCCGCAGGAAATACAGGCAAACGGTTCTTCCTCGTGCAAAACCCGCTGGGCCAATGCGTTGTCTGACAGGTCCAGTTGGGGGTGCAATGTGATGGCATTTTCGGGGCAGGCATTAACGCAAATCCCGCATTGCAGGCAGGCGTCTTCCTGAAACCGCAATTGCGGCACATCGGTGTTATCCAGCAATGCACCGGACGGGCAGAGCGACACACAAGACAGGCACAAAGTGCAGCTATCTTGGTTGACTAAAACCGCTCCGTAAGGCGCGTTTTCGGGCAATATGATGGGGGTGTCATGGTTGTCATGCAGGGCTTTGGCCGCCAGTCGCGTGACTTGGCGACGGTCGCCAATGGGTAGAATTGGCGCGGGGGCATCGTTGATTTGTTGGTCAAACAGAATGTCGCTAAGCGCGTCAGGATCGTTTATGTCCAGCAGGCGAATATCGGCATTGCCACTGATCGCCAGCGCCAGATCAAGGGCGTTTTGCAGGGCTTCACGTTCGGATTTTGGCGCCATCAGCAGATCAACCGCCGCAAATCCAGCGCCAAGCGCGGCCAGAATTTCTGCATGGCCAAAACTGGTCAGGCTGTCAATTTCCAGCGGGATAACATCCGCTGGCAGGCCGCGTCCAAATCGGGCAGCAAGCGAAATCATCTCTGCGCCAAAATCGCTGTCATGTACCAAAAGCCGCGGGTTTTTACCATCAGCTTTGCGGTAAGTACGGGCAATGGTTTCAATACGTTGCAGCAAATATCCAAAATTCGGTAACTCATATGTGATGGCACCCGATGGGCAAACCGAGGCGCAGCCGCCGCAGCCTGCACAGGCCAATGGGTCAATTTTGACATGCTCGCCATCCGGGCTGATCGCGCCGGTTTGGCAGGCGTCAATACATTTGGTACAGCCGGTGATTTGGGCGCGGGAATGGGCGCAAATGGGTTCATTCAACGCCACATAAAACGGTTTGTCAAAACCACCCACCAATTGGCTGGCCTCAAAAACCGCGCGGGCCACTGCGTTTGGATCGCGTGGGTCTGGGCGCAAATATCCGTCACGTTTATGGTGGAAAAGCGGGGTTTCACCGCGCAAATCCAGCAAGATATCGCACTCGGTTTTGCCACCTTCGCGCGCGGGCATAAATTGCAAATCACCGCGCCCACCCGGATTGGCGAGCTGCAATGCATCAATGCTGACCGAAAATTGGCCAAGGCCACCCGATGCCCCGCGCAATTTCCCCAAAACCACGTCAAAATCGCGATTGGAGGAGATGTTTTCAGCGCTTTCCAACAGCACGGTTACGGTTAAAACCTCGGAGAGCTGCTGGGCTGCGGCAAGTGCCCGTTCGCTAGAACCTATGATCAAACATTGGCCGTCCGATGCGATATCAAGCATTTTTACGGCAGGCTGTTGCAGCTGTGCATCGGCAATTAAGGCCGCCATTTTGGCAGTGGACATTTTGCCCTCATCTGACCAACCGGCACGGTCGCGAAGGTCGACAAATTGGGGCATTTCTACCTGTAATTCATCTGCTAATTCTTCAAAAACTTGTTGCTCTTGCAGGCAGGCAATCATGGCGCCACCTTTTTGCAAAAGTGCAGCCGCATCAGGCAATTCGGAGGTGCAAAGACTGGTGTGAACCCGTGAACAGACCATATCACAGGCCTTTGACAAGGCTTTGGCATCCAGTGACTGACTGCCGGAACAATCACATAAAATCAATGTATTAGCCAAGATTTTTCCCCTTATTCGCTGCACAAAACCACGTCTTGTTCAAATTAACTAGGCTGGTTTTCTACGCTTAGTAAAGGCTTTTTATTTTTGAAGCCCCCGTGTGATTTTGTCGAAGTGATTCGGAAATTTGATATGATAAAAAGCCGACTAAATTGCTCGGAATTAAGGCAACTGGACAAATTGTCCCATGTGTGGCTAAGCGCCAAAATTGCTTGGTCGAATTGTCCAGTAATCATAGAAATTAACCAAAAATGAAAAGTATTGCTGGCGAAAATCTGGTGGCTTGTCATTGTTGGGGTGAATGTAAAACACAGGGTGGTAATTTGTCGCAAAAATCTCTCATTCTCCCACTTGGGATCGTGCTCCGGAAATCTCCGGGTGTGACGCGCTGGGCGAAATGGGTTTGGCAGGCGGTTGCGGTGTTGCCCGGGGCTGGCCCTGCAAATTGGCGGGAATTGCGCCATGAGGGTGATGTGACCGAATTCCATGCGGCAACCGTGCCGCTGGAACTATGGCGCACCGATACCGAGGCTTATAAAACTGAACTGTCCACCAAGAAACCGTCGATTTATGTGGTGATGCGCGAAAATGTCGATGCGGAGCAGGGGTTGGAAATTTTGCTGGCAACAGCCTCGCCTTTTGATGGGCAGGATTATGCGGATAACGGCGAGGATATCGTTGAGCTTGTGCCAATGCCCCCCGCATTGATTGCATTGATCGAAAATTGGATCGAACAGCACCATGTTGAGGAAAAATTCATCAAACGCAAACGCGATAAAAAACATGTTGATCTGTCCGAGGATGGCGTTGGTGATACACGGATAATGCAGATTTCAGATGTTTACCGTGCCCCGCGCCGCAAATCGGAGGCGATCCATTGAGCGCGCAACCTGTATCAGCATGGTCAAAGAGACGCGCGGCAGTGGCGGCCGAGGCCGAGGCGACGGACCTCGCCAAAACCAACGCAGCCATTGCCGTGCAGCACCAAGCGCTTGAGGAAAAGCCCGAGGAAGAAGTGTTGGCGGAGCTGGATTTGCCGATGCCCGAGGAAATGAAATCGGGCGATGATTTTAGCGCGTTTATGAAAACATCCGTGCCAAGTGCTTTGCGCAATCGGGCGTTACGGACCTTGTGGCGCAGCGATCCGATATTGGCCAATGTTGATATGCTGGTGGATTATGGCGAAGATTTCACCGGCAAGGGTGATGTAATTGGCGCGATCAAAACCGCCTATCAGGTTGGCAAAGGATATTTGCGCGAGGAAGAGCCGGAGCTGGAAGGTGACACCGTTGAGGCTGAAGAAATTGAGCAGACCGCCGAGGTTGAGCCAGAGCCGGAAATTGAAAAAGCAGAATTGCCCGTGATTGAAGCCGCCAAAGCAGAGGCGCCGCGGCGCCGCATGCGGTTTGAATTTGACAGCGCTACAGCAGGAACAGAAACTTAATGACCCAGACGGCCCCAAAATTTGATATTGCAGAAGAAGACCAGCTGCGCGCCGACATGTATTATTTCCTCGGGAATCTATTGTCGGGACCGCCCCCTAAAGAATTGTTGGACAAAACCGCAGCTCTTGCGGGTGACGAAAGCGAAATGGGCGAGGCGATAAACGCCATGGCACGGGTCGCGAATGCCACCAAAGCCGCTGCGGTGGAATCAGAATTTACGGCGTTGTTTATCGGGTTGGGGCGCGGTGAATTGCTGCCCTATACCAGTTTTTACCTCACGGGTTTCCTGAACGAAAAACCATTGGCGGCTTTGCGTAAGGATATGGTGATCTTGCGGATTACCCGCGCTAAAAATGTTTATGAGCCTGAGGACAACATCGCCAGCTTGCTGGAAATGATGGGTGGCATGATTACCGGGCGTTTTGGCGAGATTGCCACGATTGAAGCTCAGGCGACGTTTTTCAACAAACATATCGGCTCTTGGGCCGGTCACTTTTTTGCAGATTTAGAGGCTGCGAAATCTTCGGTGTTTTATGCCCCTGTGGGCAGCGCTGGAAAAGCCTTTATGGAGATCGAGCGCGAAGCGTTTCGAATGGATGCGGGTTAAACCGCTTAATGGGCTGCAAAGCCCGAAAAAACTGGAGGAGACCAGATGAGTAAGAAAGACGAAAGCGTGGCACCAAGCCGCCGCAATTTTCTAAAACTTGCTGCTGTTTCGGCACCTGCTGTGGCGGCAATCGCTGTCAGCGGCACCGCTGCACAAGCGGTTGAGTTGAATGAGAATGGCACAGGGTTGCAAGACACCGCGCACACACAAGCCTATTTCGATAGCGCTAAATTTTAGCTGAGTTTTTGCCAAAGGCCACCGGTTGCGAGACGCCCACCGGCCTACGTCAAAAATTCAAAATCCTAGGGAGAATATAATGCTGAGGAAAAAAACCAACGGGGTAGCGAGACGCCCCCAGCGGACAAGCCTCTTGTCAAATATTGCCGAAAAATCGGTAAATCGACGCAGCTTTTTACGTAATTCCGGCCTGACGGTTGGTGGACTTGCGGCCGTAAGCGCCATGGGTGGCACGGTTGCACAGGCTGAATCGCACGCAATGGTAAACGGCGCTGTGGCAACTGTTAAATCAGTATGCTGTAACTGTTCCGTTGGCTGTACGGTTTTGGCCGAAGTGGATAACGGTGTTTGGGTGGGTCAAGAACCCGGCTTTGACAGCCCGTTCAATTTGGGCGCACATTGCGCCAAGGGTGCCTCAGCCCGCGACGCCGCGCATGGCGAACGCCGCCTGAAATACCCGATGAAAAAAGAAAACGGCGAATGGAAACGCATTTCATGGGAAACCGCGATTGACGAAATCGGCGACAACATGAACACCATTCGCGAGGAAAGCGGCCCCGATTCAGTTTACTGGCTGGGTTCTGCGAAATTCAACAATGAACAATCCTATTTGTTCCGCAAATTTGCCGCCTATTGGGGCAGCAATAACGTGGATCACCAAGCTCGGATTTGCCATTCAACCACCGTGGCTGGTGTTGCGAATACATGGGGCTACGGCGCCATGACCAACAGCTATAACGACATTCACAATTCCAAAGTGATGCTTGTTATTGGCGGTAACCCTGCCGAGGCACACCCTGTTTCGTTGCTTCACCTTTTGAAAGCCAAGGAGCAAAACAACGCGCAACTTATTGTTTGCGATCCGCGCTTTACCCGTACGGCGGCACATGCCGATGAATATGTGCGCTTACGCCCGGGTTCAGATGTTGCGCTGATCTGGGGTTTCTTGTGGCATATCTTTGAAAACGGTTGGGAAGACAAAGAATTCATTCGCACCCGTGTTTATGGCATGGATGAAATTCGCGCTGAGGTCAGAAACTGGAACCCCGAAGAAGTTGAGCGCGTAACCGGCGTTCCGGGCAGCCAGATGGAGCGTGTTGCACGCACCATGGCCAATAATCGCCCCGGCACATTGATTTGGTGCATGGGTGGCACACAGCACACCACGGGTAACAATAATACCCGCGCGTATTGCATTATGCAGCTTGCGCTTGGCAATATGGGTGTTGCTGGTGGCGGTACCAATATTTTCCGCGGCCACGACAATGTTCAGGGCGCCACGGATATGTGTGTTCTTTCACACAGCTTGCCGGGTTATTATGGCCTGTCAGGTGGTGCTTGGGCGCATTGGGCACGGGTTTGGGATGAAGATCTTGACTGGCTCAAAGGGCGTTTTGATACCCTTACCGCTGCGGATGGTTCCGAAAAATCCTTGATGAACCTGAAGGGTATTCCTGTATCGCGCTGGATTGACGGCGTGTTGGAAGACAAGGAAAACATCGACCAGCCGGACAATGTTCGTGCCATGGTTCTGTGGGGCCACTCGCCCAACAGCCAAACGCGCGGCGTTGAAATGAAAGCTGCGATGGAAAAACTGGATATGTTGGTCGTGATTGATCCATACCCAACTGTTTCCGCTGTGTTGCATGATCGCACCGATGGTGTTTATCTGCTGCCTGCCTCAACCCAATATGAGACACGCGGTTCGGTAACGGCCTCCAATCGTTCGTTGCAATGGCGCGATAAAGTTATGGAACCTGTGTTTGAATCCAAACCAGACCAAGACATTATGGCATTGTTTGCCTCTAAATTCGGCTTTGCTGACCGTATTTTCCGCAAGATTTCCATGGATGGTGAAAACCAGCCAAATATTGAGGACATCACGCGCGAATATAACGGTGGCATGTGGACCATTGGCTATACTGGCCAAAGCCCTGAGCGCATTAAATTGCACATGGCCAACCAGCATACGTTTGACCGCACCACTCTTCAGGCCATTGGTGGCCCTGCTGATGGTGAATATTATGGCCTGCCATGGCCCTGCTGGGGCAACCCAGAGGACAAACACCCGGGCACACCAAACCTTTATGACATGTCTATGCCTGTCTCAAAAGGTGGCCTGACCTTCCGCGCCCGTTTTGGCGTTGAACGTGAGGGTGTGAATTTGCTGGCTGAAGGTGTCTATTCCAAGGACTCGGATATTCAGGATGGTTATCCTGAATTTACGTTGGCCATGCTCAAAGAACTGGGCTGGGATAGCGAACTAACCGCTGATGAACTGGCAACAATGGCCGCAGGCGCGGGCGATGGCACAAACTGGAAAACCGACCTTTCGGGCGGCATCCAGCGTGTGGCAATTGCTCATGAATGTGCGCCATTTGGTAACGCCAAGGCGCGTGCTGTTGTCTGGACCTTCCCGGATCCGGTACCTCTTCACCGCGAACCGCTATATACCAACCGCCGTGACTTGGTGGAGGATTATCCAACATATGCGGATAAACAGGCGTATCGTTTGCCGACTATGTATGAATCCATTCAGAAAGTTGACTTTAGCAAGGATTATCCAATGATCCTGACCTCTGGTCGTTTGGTGGAATATGAGGGTGGTGGTGATGAATCTCGCTCCAACCCTTGGTTGGCAGAACTTCAGCAAGACATGTTCGTAGAGATCAACACACGTGATGCCAATAATCTGGGCATTCGTGATCGCGCACAGGTTTGGCTCGAAGGGCCTGAGGGCGGTAGGATCAAAATCATGGCCATGGTCACGGAGCGGGTCGGCGAAGGCGTTGCCTTTATGCCCTTCCACTTTGGCGGGCATTTCCAAGGCAAAGACCTGCGGGACAAATACCCCGAAGGCGCCGCGCCGTTTGTGCTAGGCGAAAGCGCCAACACTGCCATGACTTATGGTTATGACAGCGTCACCCAAATGCAGGAGACCAAGGCGTCTCTTTGCAAAATTTCAGCAGCTTAAGGAGTATTGAGAGATGGGAGCTAGAGTAAAATTTCTCTGTGATGCGGAACGCTGCATTGAGTGTAATGCCTGCGTAACCGCCTGTAAAAACGAGCATGAGGTCCCTTGGGGCGTCAATCGTCGCAAAGTTGTCACCATTGGTGACGGCAAGCCCGGCGAGCGCTCAATATCCATTGCCTGTATGCATTGTTCTGATGCGCCGTGTATGGCCGTTTGCCCAACCGACTGTTTTTACCAAACAGCCGATGGCATCGTTCTGCACAGCAAAGATCTTTGTATCGGGTGCGGCTATTGCTTTTATGCCTGCCCGTTTGGCGCGCCACAATTCCCGCAAGCGGGCAATTTTGGCAGCCGTGGCAAGATGGACAAATGCACCTTCTGCGCCGGTGGTCCCGAAGAGGACCATTCAGCCGCAGAATTCCAGAAATACGGTCGCAACCGTATTGCAGAAGGCAAATTGCCGATCTGTGCGGAAATGTGTTCAACCAAAGCATTGCTGGCAGGTGACGGAGACATTGTTTCCTCCATCTATCGCGAACGTGTGGTTTCACGCGGCTTTGGTTCTGGCGCATGGGGCTGGGGCACTGCATATGGCCAAAAAGCCGGCGGCTAAGCACAGCTTTTAGCAAAAAATATGGCGCAGGGGGGTTAACCTCCCTGCGCCTTGATGACGTATTCTAGGAGCACAGTCGATGTTCGCGCAAAAATTCTTGGCCTTTTTGATAAGTTTTTGGTTGGCGTTTTCCGCTTTGCCAAGCATGGCAGAGCAAGCGCCTGTGCCGCGCCCCGAAACTGGCGGCGCGCAAACTTTGGCTGATATAATGGCCCGCCAAAATGGTGAAGCTGTAGACGATCAATTTCGCCGTGATGCAACCGGCGACCCGAATTCTGCCGCAGCCATTGCCGCGCAGCTTGGCCAATTGGGTGGTGCATCCGATTCCGAACTATGGCGCGCGTTTCGTTTTGGCACCGCTGACATAACGACCTCTGACAAAGGCCCCGCCGCCGAAACTGTAATTCAAGATGGCGGTATGCGCTGGTTATTATGGCGCGAGGGGCCGGTGCGGACCTATGGCGGTTATCTGCTGCTGGGTATGCTTGGCGCATTGCTGCTGTTTTATCTTATTCGCGGGCGCATCCGTATTGAAGGCGAAAAAACCGGCGAACGTATCGTTCGATTTAAACTTTTTGAACGTATTGCGCACTGGACCATGGCCATTCCGTTTGTTTTGTTGGCAATTACTGGCCTGATTATGTTATTTGGCCGTGTTGCGATCATTCCGTTATTTGGCCATGAGGCTTTTGCCCCGATTGCCCGTGTAGGGAAATTTGTGCATAACTATGGCGCGTGGCCTTTTATGCTGGGTGTTATCCTGATTTTTGTTTTATGGGCTTGGAAAAACCTGCCCGAAAGAACAGATATTCCATGGCTGCTAAAAGGTGGCGGCATGTTTAAAAAGGGTGTGCATCCTTCGGCTGGCAAATTCAATGCCGGTGAAAAAATCGTGTTTTGGGCTGTGGTAATCCTTGGCGTGATGATTTCTGCCACCGGCTTATCAATGATATTTCCGTTTCAAATCAACCTGATGGCCCCAATATTTGAGGCGCTCAACTTCTTGCATATCCCGCAAGTTTTGGGGATGGGGGAGTTGAACACAACGCTCGCACCACAAGAAGAAATGCAATATGCTCAGATTTTCCATACGATTATCGCGTTTATATATATTGCCATCATCCTCGCCCATATCTATCTGGGCAGTGTAGGAATGGAAGGCGCGCTGGATTCCATGACCAAAGGCACAGTTGAAGTGCAATGGGCAAAAGAGCATCATGACTTATGGTATGAAGATGTGGTAAAAGAAAATGCCGCTAAAACGCCGGCGGAATAATAAACCCCGCCGGAGGATTTTATGGCCAGTATTGCGCCAATAAGGCAAACCAACCTCAGCGAAGCCGGTTCCGAATTCGGGCCTGGCTTACCGCTTTCGTCGGTGCTGATTGTTGACGATGAACCGGGGATGCGGAATTTCCTGTTCAAAATCCTCGGGCCACGCTGCAAACGCGTGGAGCAAGCCAGTAATGTGGCTGACGCCACAAAATTGCTGGATGAAAATCATTTTGATATCGTGATTATTGACAATATTATGCCCGGCCAGAACGGGCTGGACTGGCTTAAGGAGCAACGCAAAGTCGGGTTCTTTGCTGATGCAATTTTGATCACAGCGTTTGCCGATCTTGAAACCGCAATTGAGGCATTGCGCGCGGGCGTGGCTGATTTTGTGCTTAAACCGTTTCGGTCAAACCAAATTCTGAATGCGGTGGCGCGGTGTTTTGACCGTCAAGAATTACGCCGCGAGAATTACCTTTTGAAATACGAACTGGCGTCGGAAAAATTATGTGCCCATGGGCGGCTTCTTGGCCGTTCGGCTGAGGTTTCTTCAATCCGTGATACATTGGAACGCATTGCGCCTTTGCCAACATCGGTTTTGTTCACCGGCGATAGCGGCACCGGAAAAGAAGTCGTGGCGCGCACATTGCATTCCATGTCAGACCGCGCCGAAAAACCGTTTGTGCCAGTGAATTGCGCGGGGTTCTCAGCAGAGGCCATCGCGAATGAGTTGTTTGGCTATATTAAGCATGATCCGGAAAAGGGTGATAGCCATCAAGATGGCTTGCTGTTTCATGCTCGCGGCGGCACATTGTTTCTGGATGAAATTGTTGAGCTGCCGCTTAAAGTTCAGGGAACTTTGCTGCGGGTGATTGAGGAAATGCGCATCCGCCCAATTGGCTTGCTTCGCGAAGTTCCATTGAATTTACGGTTTATGTTTGCAACCAACGCCAACCTTGAGGAAGCCGTTGCGAAAGGTACTTTTCGTGCTGATTTGTACCATCGAATTAACGTAGTAAATATCAAAATGCCCCGGCTTATTGAGCGCAAAGGCGATTTACTGGAGCTGGCCAGCATGTTCATGAAACGTATTTCTGAGGAATTGGGCGTGCCTGCTTTGCCGCTGACCGACGGCGTTGTGCAAAAAATGTCAAATTACGACTGGCCGGGAAATGTGCGTGAATTGCGCAACCTTATTGAACGCTCATTGATTCTGGGGGAATTTCCTGCGGAATTTAGTGACGATAACCAAAGCGCTGAGGCTGCGGTGGATTCGCTGGCCGCAGTGGAGCAGCGCCATATTTTGAATGTTTTAAACGACACAGGGGGCAACCGCGCAGAGGCCGCGCGGCGTTTGGGTGTGTCGCGCAAAACCATCGATCGCAAATGCGCAATGTGGGATGGCTGAACGCAACAAAATCCCGTGGCACCGATCTGTGCGCACAAGATTGCTGCTAATTGCGCTGATCCCGATGCTGCTGGTGATGCCGATTTTTGGCGGAATTGTTGTTTATAACTGGTCCGCGCGATTTGACAATTTGTTGATTGCCAAGGTTAATGGCGAACTGACAATTGCCCACCAGTATTTGGCGGGTTTACGTCTCAGGGCGTTTGAGAATGCGCAGGCATTGGGCGCATCGGCAGCATTTGAACGCGCAACAGAAACAGGAAACTTGGCTGAGCTATTGGCAATTGAGCGTTTACGATATGGGTTTGATTTCTTGTATCATGTTGATGCATCAGGGCAAATCACAGCTGCGATGGGCCAGAACGCTCCGATTAACCCAACACATTGGCCGGTTGTTCAAAGCGCGATTAAGGGGCTGGGTGGCACCGAAATTGACATTTTCAGCAGCGAAGAATTGGCCAAAATTGCACCCGAATTGGCCCAACAAGCCAATATCCCGCTTGTCCCTACCAAAGCCGCGTTGCCAACCAATCGAATCGAGGAAACCCGTGGCATGGTGGTTCATACGGCCGCCCCGGTTTTGAATAGCGGCGGTGCGCTGATTGCCGGGGTTTTGCTGAACCAGAATCTCGGGTTTATCGATACAATCAATGATTTGGTCTATCCCGAGGCCAGCTTGACAGAGGGCAGCATCGGCACCACGACCCTGTTTCTTGAGGATGTCCGCATTTCAACCAATGTACGTCTTTTTGAAGATGTTCGCGCTCTTGGTACGCGGGTTTCGATTGAGGTGCGCGCCGCTGTTCTGGACGAGGGGCGCGTCTGGCTGGACCGCGCATTTGTGGTGAATGACTGGTATATTTCGGCCTATGAGCCGCTGGTTGACAGCTTTGGCAATCGCATTGGTATGCTATATGTCGGGTTTCTGGATAGCCCGTTTAGGGCGGCAAAAACACGGACATTGCTGTTGATTTCAGCCGGTTTTTTGGTGCTTTTGCTGCTGTCGGTGCCCCTGTTTTTACGCCTCGCACGCGGGGTTTTTGGCCCTCTGGAGGAAATGGTCAAAACCATTGCCAAGGTTGAGGCTGGTGATTTATCGGCGCGGTCAGGGCTGAATATGGCCAATAACGAGGTATCGCTGGTTTCTAGCCAATTGGATACATTGCTGCAACAAGTGCAGGAACGAGACCAAACCTTGCGCGAATGGACGGACACGCTGGAATCTCGTGTGGACAGCAGAACCCGAGATTTAAATGAGGCAAATCAACGCCTTGAGGCCACAACAAAACAACTGGTTGTATCAGAAAAGCTGGCGACCATTGGCGAAATCACCGCCAGTGTGGCCCATGAAATCAACAACCCTGTAGCGGTAATTCAGGGTAATATTGACGTAATTCGCCAAGAAATCGGCGCTACTGCGACCAGCCTGAAAACCGAATTTTCGTTGGTGGATGAACAAGTGCATCGCATAAACACGCTGGTAAATAAATTGCTTCAATTTGCCCGACCAGAGGAATTTGCCGGCAATGTTGATCAACATTCGCCTAATGATGTGATCAATGACACCTTGCCTTTGGTCCGGCATTTGATGAACAAAGTCAGGATTAAGCTGGAGTTGGCGTTGGATACCGACCGGTTTGTCAGTCTAAATCGCACAGAATTGCAACAGGTTTTGATCAACATGATCGTAAATGCGATTCACGCAATGCAAAATGGCGGAGAGCTGCGCATAAGCACAGAAAACACCCGATTTGAAAGACAAGATGGCGTGCTTATCACGATCTCTGACACAGGGATTGGTATGGATGAAAACATTTTAAGCCGCGTTTTTGACCCGTTTTTCTCCACCAAAAAATCCGAGGGAACCGGCCTTGGCCTGTCAATCAGTCAAAAAATTATCAGCCGTGCGGGCGGGCATATAAATGCAAAAAGCCAGCGCGATATCGGCACCAGCTTTTCCATTTTTCTTGAGGCAGTAGCCTAGTTTTTTGCAAGCATTTCAAACAGACGCGCCACCGCTTCGGCACCGGGGTCATTGTGGCCTTTTAGCTTGTCCTCACCGATATAGCTGGCACGACCTGCCTTGGCGATGGTGATATTGGCGGTGTTATCAGCACCGTTACGTGCCGCATCAGCAGCCTGCTGAATACCCAGTGGCAACGCATCCAGCGCGGGGGACAATGCATCAACCATTGTGCGATCCCCCAAATTGGCGCCGCCAACCTGTTGGACCCTTTCCAACCCTGCTTTTAATGCGGCATTCATATTTAACCCACTTGAGGCCGCGTCGCCAGCGGCGGAAAAATATATCGCCAAAAGCACACCCGATGAACCGCCCATGGTTTGGCTCAATTCTTGCCCGATGGCGCGATAAAGCTGGGTCAGGTCTGCCAATGGCAGCCTTTTAACAGCGGCTTTCATGGCGCGCGCGGCCCCCGCCAAAGTGGAGCCAGTGTCACCATCACCTGATTTGGCGTCTAAGGCGTTTAAGTCAGCCTCGGCCTCAAGAAAAACGTCACAACAGCGCATGATCATATCCTGCACCGCCGGATTTTGGGATGGGATGGGCTGTATGGGGGTAACGCCATCGGGGATTTTGACCACTTCAACAGCATTCACATCAAGACAGCCAGGCCATGCCCACGGGGCGACATCAGCCTTTAAACAGTTTTCAAATTCAGGTGTTAGCGGCAGCAAAGAAACCGAAAATCCACGCATATCCAATGAGGTCATCATCGGCGCGGGGCCAACCATCATTTTGATGTTTGGGCCAATATCTGATTGCAACAATTCCTCAGCCAATATCGACATTTCAAGCGGCATAGCGCCGCCAAGATTGTTAAGCAACGTCACCATTGGCGTGGCATCAATATGGTTTTTCAAACGGTCAATTACCATTTTCATGGCGGTTTTGGCATTTGTGAACGGCACCTGCTCAACACCGGATTCGCCATGAATCCCTAGGCCAAGTTCAGCAAATCCTGGTTTGATCCGGTCTTCTTTGGGGGATCCCGGCACGGTGCAGGTCTCCAGGGACATGCCAATTGAGACAACCCCCTGGATAACCTGTCTTGCCGCCGTGTTAACCTCAGAAAGGGGTTTGCCAGCCTCTGCCAGCGCCCCTGCAATTTTATGAACAAATAAAGTCCCGGCAACGCCCCGCGCTTGTGGCAAATCAGGCAAAGCGATGTCATCGTCAACGATTACCATCTCTACCTTTAAGCCAAAAGCCCGGGCGCGCTCGGCGGCTAACCCAAAATTCAATCTGTCGCCAGTGTAATTTTTCACGATCAAAAGGCAGCCAGCATCGCCAGTTACTGCCAAAATTCCCGCCAGAACCGCATCAACGGAAGGTGAGGCGAAAACGTCACCGCAAACTGCGGCCGTTAACATGCCTTTGCCAACATATCCCGCGTGGGAGGGTTCATGCCCGGAACCACCGCCCGATACCAATGCCACCTTTGATTTGTCCCAATCGGCGCGCAACACAACGCGGATATGGGGGTATCCATCCAGCCGCGCCAATTTGCCAAAGCCAGTGCGCAACATGCCATCAATTGCCTCGTTAACAAGGGTTTCTTTTTGATTGATAAATTGGGACATTACGCCTCTCCTGATGAAATACGCTCATTATTGGCGTCAAAATAAAGCGGATTTTTGGGTTGGATCAAAACTGTATCGCCGGCCCGCAAAGGTGAATGGATATCTGTTAAGGAAATAATGATCTCCCCCTTAAAGTCTAAGTGCAAACGGGTTTGATCGCCCAGATGTTCAATACGTTTTACCAAGCATTCATGGCCTTTGCCTTGCTCAATATGTTCGGGGCGCAGGCCGATGGATGTGGCGCCTTTTGGCGCGTTTCCAAACAGGTCTGCGGGCAGAATATTGATGCGTGGCACACCCAAACGACTGGCAACATAGATGCTGACAGGGTTTTCGTAAATCTCTCTCGGGGGGCCAAATTGCACCAGTTTGCCGTGGTCCAGCACGCCAACATGGGTGGCCATTGTCATGGCCTCAACCTGATCATGGGTCACATAAAGCAGGGTTGCGCCGCGTTCTTTGTGGATGCGTTTCAGCTCCACCCGCAGATCAGAACGCAACTTTGCGTCCAGCGAACTAAGCGGTTCATCCATCAAATATAGCTGCGGGTCACGCACCAAGGCACGGCCTATGCTCACCCGTTGCATTTCGCCACCCGACAATGCGGTGGCTTTGTTATCCATTTTATGGCTGATTTGCAGCACTTCAGCGACCTCGGCAATTTTGCGTTCGATCTCGTCTTTTGGGGTGCGTAAAATCGGGGATTTTAAGGGAAACGCCAGATTATCCCGCACGGTTAAATGCGGATAAAGCGAATATTGCTGGAACACCATCGCCATGTCACGCATGGCGGGGGTTTTACCGGCCATGTCCTCGCCGTTAATCGAAATACTGCCAGAATCAGGGTTATCAAGGCCGGAAATCATACGCAGAGTGGTGGTTTTTCCAGCACCTGTTGGCCCTAAAAGCACCACAAATGCGCCATCGGGAATGGTCATGGAAACGTCATCTAACGCAATGTCAGCGCCAAAGGATTTGCTAACGTTTTTCAGTACAATTTCAGCCATTGTTCAGCACTCCTTTGTTGCGCTCGGACAGCAGGGCTTTGCCAGTGTCCACATCAAACAAGGTCATGGTATCAGGGGCAAACCCGATACCGATGCTTTCACCTACATTTGCTTTGATGTTTGAAGGCACCCGGGCTTTTAATACGCCATTTTGGGTATCCATGATGACAATCTGGGTGGTGCCCAGATATTCCGTGGCGGTGATATTACCGCGAAAATCGCCTGAATCGCTTAGAATTACGTGTTCCGGGCGCACTCCGAATGCCATCTTTCCACGGGTTTCCGATAATTGTGCCGGAATGTTAAACCCGTTGCCCGACAGGGAAATACTGGTGGTGCCTTTGACAACTTTGCCAAAAAAGTTCAGAAAATTCATTGGCGGAGAGCCAAGAAAATCAGCGACAAACATCGTGGCAGGCCAATTGTAAATGTCCTGTGGCACCCCGAATTGTTCAACCACACCGTGGTTCATCACCACAATTTTATCACCCATTTGCATGGCTTCCAATTGGTCATGGGTGACGTAAACCGTGGTGGCATTCATGCGGTCGTGCAGGTCTCGCAATTCTTCGGACATGCGTTCTCGAAATTCAGCATCCAGCGCGCCGAGCGGCTCATCCATCAAAAATGCCTTGGGGTCGCGCACAATGGCACGGCCAAGCGCGATGCGCTGGCGATCCCCGCCCGACAAGCCGCCAACGGGTTTGTTTAGAATATCGGTGATGCCCAGAATCTCAGCGACCTCAGCCACTTTGGCTTTGATCTGCGCGCGCGGCATCCCCTGTGAGGCCAGCGGAAAGCTGATATTCTGGCGTACATTCAAATGCGGATAAAGCGCAAACATCTGGAACACAAACGCGATATCGCGTTGCGAGGCGCGTTTTTGGGATACTTCCTCACCATCAATGAAAATCTCGCCGGAGGTGGGCAATTCCAGCCCTGCAATCATGCGCAAAGTTGTGGTTTTGCCACAGCCAGACGGGCCAAGCAGCATAAAAAACTCGCCATCCTCAACCGTAAAGCTGGAGGATTCAACGGCGGTAAAACTGCCAAATTCCTTACGGATATTTTTGATAATTATCTGCGCCATGGGTTACTCCGGAAAGTGGCCGACGATCATAAACATGAGCGTGCCAACCAGCGTGACAATAAAGGAATAGGTGTAAGCAATCAGGAAAAATGGCTGCATCAGCATCACCACGCCAACCGCAATTAGAATGGTCGCCAGCATTTCCCAAGGGCCACGGCGGAACCGCATTAAACCTGTCAAAAAGTTCATCATTTGCGCACCGCTCCGAATGTAATGCCGCTTAGCAAATGTTTGCGCAGCAATATGGTAAAGATCAAAACCGGCACCAGGAATATGGTGGCGCCCGCAGCAACGGCTGGCCAATCCTGGCCGCCAACCCCGATAATGGTGGGAATAAACGGTGGTGCGGTTTGTGCATTGCCACTGGTGAGCAGCACCGCAAACGCATATTCATTCCACGCAAAAATCAGGCAGAAAATCGCGGTGGAGGCAATGCCTGTGGCGGCTTGTGGCAACACAACCTTATAGAAGGCTTGGAACCGCGTATAACCATCGATTAGCGCCGCTTCTTCATATTCAAACGGGATTTCGTCGATAAACCCTTTGAGCAGCCAGACCGATAATGACAGGTTTACAGCCGTATACAGCAGGATCATGCCCAGATGTGTATCGCTTAGCCCCAATTGCCGGAACATCAGGAATATTGGAATGGCCACCGCGATGGGTGGCATCATTCTGGTCGACAGGATGAAAAACAACAGATCATCCTTGAGCGGGATTTTAAAACGTGAAAACGCATAAGCCGCCAATGTACCAAGGAATATTGACAAAAATGTGGAGCCAAAGCCAATGATGACCGAGTTTAAAAACCGCTGCCCATACCGCGAAGGGCCGGAAATAACCGTGCCTGCATCACGTGCGATTGTATCATACCATGTTTCTGGCGGGCCGAGTTCCTCTAACATGCCCGGTGTGGCGCGGGTGCGGGTGGTGAACAGGTTTACATAGCCCTCCAACGTGGGTTCAAACAGAACCTTGGGGGGGTACGCGATGGCATCGCTGGGCGATTTAAAGCCGGTGGCGATAATCCAGATCAGCGGCATAATGGTGATGAGCGCATAAAGAATGACCAGTATTCCGGCAAACCATTTTTGGTTTTTTGATGGTTCTGTGACTGAAAAACTCATCTTGATTTTACCTTATTCAGGGCTTTGACATAGATCGACGCGAGGCCAAACACCGTCACAAACAAAATCACTGCATAGGCAGAGGCATAGCCGGTGCGCCATTTCTCGAACGCCTCGCGTTTGAGGTTGATCGAGGTGACCTCAGTTATTGACCCCGGCCCGCCGCCGGTAAGCTGCACCACAAGGTCAAACATCTTAAAATTCTCAATGCCGCGAAACAGCACTGCCAGCATTAAAAATGGCAACACCATCGGTATGGTGATTTTCCAAAATTGCCGCCATTTTGAGGCACGGTCACATTCCGCTGCCTCATAAATTGAATCGGGAATGGAGCGTAGGCCCGCAAGACAGATCAGCATCACAAACGGGGTCCACATCCATGTATCCACAATCACAATCGACCAAGGGGCGAGGTTAACATCGCCGATCATGCTGAAAGATGACGGATCAATGCCAGTGAAAAACGAGACAACATAGTTGAAAAGGCCAATTTGCGGCTGGTACAGGAATGTCCAGAAATTGCCAACAACAGCGGGGGACAGCATCATGGGCAGCACAATAATTGTGGTCCACATATCGTTGCCCTTGAATTTTTTATTAATCAGATAAGCCAGCGTAAAGCCGATTAAAACTTGAAAAAAGATGGTCCAGAACAGGAAATGCGCTGTGGCCTGCATGGTGTTCCAAGTGTCAGCATCGGTCAAAATACGCTCATAATTGCGCAGGCCGATATATTCAGCGTCCTTTATCCGGTTGGCTTTGAAATTGGTAAAGCTAAGGTTAATTGTCCAGATTAACGGAAAGATATTTACGGCAAGCAGCAGAAATATCGACGGCCCGACAAATATCCACGCGATGGTGCGATCAGACAGGCCACGAATACGCCGCGCGGCGCTTGCGGGGGTGGCTTTGGCCAATTTATCAATGGGATTTTTGGACATTAGATTTCCAAATACTCAGGAAAGGGATGGCTTTGGCACGAATGCCAAAGCCGGGATTATATTAAAGCAAACCTTCGTCTTCAAAGGTTTCTGTCCAGTCCTCAACAAGCTTGTCCAGTGCTTCTTGGGCAGTGCCTTGACCAGCAACCACATAATCATGGAACCGCTGTTGGGTGGCCAACAACAAGGATGCATAAGCAGGCTCAGCCCAGAAATCTTTTACGATCGCCATGGAATCGAGGAAAGTCTGCGCATAAGGCTGGCTGGTGGCAAAGCTCGGGTCTTCGACCACAGCAAGAAGTGCGGAATAACCGCCGAGTTCCCACCATTTTGCCTGAACCTCTGGCTGTGCAAACCACTTGATATATTCAAGCGCTGCGTCAATCTCATCGGAATTGGCCACAACCGAAATACCCTGACCACCCAATTGGGCGAATTGCAAGCCGTCGGGGCCAGCAGGGTTAGGGAAATAACCGGAATTACCGCCACCTGTTACAGGGTCGGCCTCAACGCCGGGCCAGATGAATGCAAAGTTCATTTGCATGGCAACTTGGCCAGATTTATAGGCGTCGATATTGGCGCCCATATAGGCGTTTGACGATCCCGGAGGCGTGGTTGTGTCGTATAATTTCTTATAGAACTCCAACCCGGCAACTGAATCAGCAGAGTTTACAAAACCCTCAAGATCATAGGGCTGATCTGGGTTTTCATATTGAAAACCAAAGCTGTACATCACGTTCATTGCACCCATTGTGATGCCCTCGGACCCGCGTTCGGTATAGATCGCAGCGCCGTAAACCGTGATGCCGTCAATATCGCGGCCCTGAAAGAACTCTCCGATTTGTTGCAACTGTTCAAATGTTTCAGGCACACCCAAATCATAGCCATAAGTCTCTTTGAATTCGGCCTGAAGTTCTGGACGTTCAAACCAGTCTTTGCGGTATGTCCAGCCAACAACATCGCCAAACGCAGGCAAAGCCCAATAGTTTGGTGTGTTTTTGGGCCACTCGGAATAACCGGTTACGGTCGCTGGAATGAAATCAGCCATTGAAATGCCTTCGGCATCAAAGAAATCATTTAGTTTCAGGTATTGGCCATTTTCAGCCGCGCCACCAATCCACTGGCTGTCGCCAATCATCAGATCGCAAAGCGTGCCGTTTGAATTCAGCTCATTCAGCATACGGTCAGCAAAATTTGGCCATGGCACAAATTCAAAGCTCATATTGTGGCCGGTATCGGCCTCAAAACCTTTGCTAAGTTCAACAAGGGCGTTTGCAGGGTCCCACGCAGCCCAGCAAAGTGTAAGATCTGCGGCATGGGCACTGCTTGCCCCCATTCCCGCAACGGCAGTCAACGCGGACGCCATTAGTAATTTTGAAGTTTTCATTAAATCCTCCTGGTTTTGTCGGTCATATTGGCTGCCGAATCGATTACGCGCAAAGCGTGGTTAACCCTTTACATGAGGTGCGTACCTCAAGCAAAGGAAAAATTGAGGTTCGTACCTCAAGAGCGAATGGTAAATTGCAATCTAATGATTGAATATCGTGTAACGTATTGTTTTTATACTAATTCATGTTCTCACATAAAATTATCTCAATACGAATACGTTCCTGCGATGCAATGGTTTGGTTGCCATCTGACTTTGCCCGCAAGATTCTAAGGGCGCTACGCACCAAGTGGCCAATATCTTGGGTGATCACCACATCAATCCGGTTTTCAGACAGGGCTTCACGGGTTGAGGGGGTAAGTTCATGGGCCAGAACAACCATATTATCTGGGCAATTTGCGGCCTGAATGGCGCTTAGAACATTCGAAACCTCGGGGCTAAGCATATAAATTGCGCAAATCGCGGGCGATGATGCAAACGCGGCATTGATGATGGCTTTTGTGCGCTCAGGATTATTATAGGTTTCCATCGATGGCAAAACCCGTAAATTGGGATAGTTGCTGGCAATCTGCTGGTCAAACCCCAATCGCCGTTCCAGACTATCGCGCGATTGCATGCTGTCGGCAATAATCAGAACGTCACCGGATTTGTTGCAGGTAAATCGCCCAGCCAGTGTCGCGGCGGTTTTTCCAGCAGCAATATTATCGATGCCAACAAAATGGTCGCATTCGGAATTTGGCTGGTTTGATACAAAAGCTACTACCGAAATACCCAATGATTTAAGGCGTGAAATGGCATCGCGCACTTGTGGCGTTTCTGGCGCCATGATTGCCACGCCGCTGATTTCTTCCAATTTTAGGCCTTGCAGCGCTTTAACGATGGCGTGCGGATCATTGGCCGGAACGGATAAAACACTGGCGGAAATACGATCATTATGGAGCGAATTATTGGTTTCTGCCACCATTTGCCGGATCAGCGAAATAAGCTGCCCCTTGCTGTCAGGCAACACAAAAACAAAGTTATAATTGCGTTGTCGTGCCAGATTTGCGGCACCTTGATCCCGCACAAACCCGATGTTTTTGATGGCGGCATTCACCCGCTCAATCGTAACTTTTCGCACCCCTGCGCGGGTATTAAGCACCCGATCAACCGTCGCAAGGCTAACCCCTGCGGCCACTGCCACATCTTTGACGGTCGGTTTGTTCATTGGCCTCTTTCTCAATTCCGGCAGTTTACGCGGCAAAATTGAGGTGCGTCAATCAGATTCACTATGGCCCCGTTAAATTCCTTAAACAAACTTCATAAAAGCGTTAATAAGGCGCACGTCTTTGCGCTGTTGAACATAGACCAGTGTTTCGTGCATTTTCATATTTATACCGTTCAGATCAAGCCTGACAAGACGGCTATCTTCGCCAAATTCAGCCTCGGAAACAAAACCGATGCCAGCGCCCGACGCAACAACTTCGCGCATGGCTTCGCGGCCTTCGACCTCTATCACCGGATGCAGTTTTATTTTATGCGCTGCGGCTTTTTGTTCCAGTTTTTGCCGCGTACGAGAACCATGTTCGCGAAATACCAGCGGTAGCTTGGCAAGATCTTGTAACACAAGCGGCGGCGGTAATTGCGTAAAAAAATCCTTGGCAGCAAAGGCAATTATTGATGTCGCGCCCAGATCAACTGTTTGAAATTCTTTGCTGGTTGGCGCCGCGCCGACAATGCCAATTTCCGCGCTATAGGCCCGTAATGCTTGTAATACTTCAATCGAATTCCCTGTGCGGATTGACACAAAAACCTTGGGGTGTTTCTGGCGAAACCGCTGCAATATTTCGGTAACATGATACGCGGAATCAACAATAATGCGCAATGTTCCCTCAATTGAGCTGCTGGATTCGCTCAAATAATCTTTGATCTTTGATTCAAATTCAAAAAACTGTTCGGTCATTTGAAACAAGGATTCACCGTCTTTTGTGAGACTGGTTTGTTTGCCATCACGGTTAAAAAGCAAAATATCATAGTCGCGCTCCAGGGTTTTTACGTGTTCTGACAACACGGGCTGGGACAGGTGAACCATCTTGGCAGCACGGGAAAACCCGCCAAAATACGCAACCGCGTGAAAAGCTTTTAGCTGGCTGTGGCGCATTTGTTCTCCTATCGGAAAAACCTATTAATCTATCATTTATTGGTATTTTACAAATATATCTTTCGGCCTAATAAATCTAGCACAAACAACCGGAGCCCGATGATGCAAAATCCAATTGAATCGCCGTCTTTAGGGGAGCCATATTTGCTCACTCCCGGGCCGTTAACCACGTCTTATGCCGTTAAAGAAAAAATGCTGCGTGACTGGGCTAGTTGGGATGATGATTTTAGGGTCATGACCGCAGAAATGCGCGCGCGATTGCTGGCATTGATCGGCAAAACAGATGAATTTGATTGTGTGCCAATTCAGGGTTCTGGCACCTTTGCGGTGGAGGCCATGTTGGGGTCGTTTATTCCACGGGATGGCAAGGCGCTGGTGTTGGCTAACGGCGCATACGGGCTGCGCGCCGCTGAAACGCTCGATTATCTGGGGCGGAAATATACCCTGCTGAATAAGGGTGATTATCTGCCGCCACGCGGTGTTGAGGTTGCGAAAATTCTGGCGGATGACCCTGCTATTACCCATGTGATTGCCATTCATTGTGAGACATCATCCGGCATTCTCAACCCGATTGAGGAAATTTCCGAGGCGACCTATGCTGCGGGCCGCAAATTGCTGATCGACAGCATGTCGGCCTTTGGCGCGCTGCCGCTAGAGGTTCACCAAATCAGGTATGAGGGTATGGTTTCATCAGCCAATAAATGTATTGAGGGCGTGCCGGGATTTGGTTTTATTATTGCTCGCAAAACCGAACTGCAAGCCGCCAAAGGTAACTCCACATCAATATCGCTGGATGTACATGCGCAATGGGCCCATATGGAAAAAACCGGCCAATGGCGATTTACCCCGCCAACCCATGTGGTTGCGGCCTTTCTTGAGGCCTTGCGTGCCCATGAAAATGAGGGCGGCGTTGCAGGGCGCGGGCTGCGATATGCCAAAAATCGTGATGTAATGGTGGCAGGAATGCGTGATCTTGGGTTTGTAACTTTACTTGAGGATCGCTGGTTATCGCCGATTATTGTGACGTTTTTTTGTCCGGCTGACCCGGCATTCCACTTCACCGCTTTTTACGACTTGTTGAAAGCCAAAGGGTTTATCATATATCCAGGGAAATTAACCGTGGTAGACAGTTTTCGGGTTGGCTGTATTGGCCAAATGGATGAAAATACCATGAAACTGGTGGTTAATGCCGCGCGCGAAGCGCTGGCGGAAATGGGGGTTGCCTCGGCCATGCCGCCTGACGCGGCACTGACTGAACGAAACCGCTTAGCGGCATAATTAAGATAGGAAACATAATGAACATTACCTCCTCCGTTGAGGCAAACGGGCGTATTTATCCCGCGCCAAAAGTAACCGCCATCGCGATTTGCCTTGATGGCTGTGAGCCGGAATATCTGGAGGTGGCCATTAAACTGGGCCTGATGCCCACCCTAAAACGGATGCGCGAAACCGGCACGGACCGGCTGGCGCACTCGGTCATTCCGTCATTTACCAACCCCAATAATCTGTCGATTGCCACCGGGCGGCCCCCGAATGTGCATGGTATTTGTGGCAATTTCCTGTTTGACCCTGATACCGGCGAAGAAGTCATGATGAACGATGTGCGTTTCTTGCGCGCGCCGACATTGTTTGGCAATTTCTATAAGGCCGGCGCCAAGGTAGCGATTGTGACTGCCAAGGATAAATTGCGTGCTTTGCTGGGCGCTGGCCTGTCATTTGATGATGACCGCGCACGGTGTTTTTCAGCGGAAAAATCCGAGGGGTCAACGCTGGAAGATCACGGTCAAAAAGCCGCCAGCGCTTGGTTGGGAATGGCCCAGCCTGAGGTATATTCGGCTGAATTATCCGAATTTGTATTTGCGGCAGGGGTAAAATTACTGCGCGATTGGCAGCCCGATATCATGTATCTGACCACCACCGATTATGTGCAGCATAAATATGCGCCAAATGACAAACAGGCGCAGGATTTTTATGAGATGTTTGATCGTTATCTGACAGAACTGGATGCCATGGGCGCCGCGATTGTTGTCACGGCTGACCACGGCATGAAACCAAAACACAAAGCCGACGGCACCCCTGCGGTGATTTATGTGCAGGATAAACTGGACGAAATGCTGGGTGAGGCGGCAGCGCGGGTGATTCTGCCGATCACCGACCCTTATGTTGTGCATCACGGCGCGCTGGGGGCTTTTGCCACGGCATATTTGCCCGACGGTGCAGATATTTCGGCAATTATCGCTGAATTACAGGCGATTGAGGATATGTTGTTGGTGGTAAATAAAGCCGAGGCCATGGAACGGTTTGAACTGCCCGGTGATCGGATTGGCGATATTGTAATGATTTCTGGTGAGAACATGACCCTTGGCACATCCGAGCATCGTCATGATTTGGCGGCATTGAAGGAACCTTTGCGTTCCCACGGTGGTCTGACAGAACAGGTGGTTCCGTTTATCGTTAACCGTGTGATTGACCTGCCCGCAGCGCCGGTTTTGCGCAATTTTGATGCGTTCTTTTACGCGACTACCGCTGCGGCGTTGTAAGGAATAGCCATGACAAAAATTAAGATCAAACACGAAGCCATGCGGATTGCTGGTGAAAAGGTTTTTACCGATAAAGTGGTTGAGGTCCGGTATCCCTATACCAATGAGGTTATCGGGACTGTGCCTGCGGGAGGCGCGGAACATGCAGCCAAAGCATTTGCCATTGCGGCGGCGTATAAGCCGAAATTGACGCGATATGCGCGTCAACAAATATTGTTTGGTGCGGCTGAACTTATTCGTGAACGTCGCCAAGAGCTGGCCTATTGGCTGACGCTTGAACTTGGCATTTGCCAGCAACATGCGCTGTATGAAACTGGGCGGGCCTACGATGTTTTTATGCTGTCGGGGCAAATGGCGATCATTGACGATGGCCAGATTTTTTCCTGTGATCTGACGCCCCACGGCAAAGACCGCAAGATTTTTACCATGCGAGAGCCGGTGAAGGCGATTTCTGCGATTACGCCGTTTAACCACCCGCTAAATATGGTGGCACATAAAATTGCACCCTCGATTGCCACGAATAATTGTATGGTGTGCAAGCCGACCGAATTAACGCCGCTGACCGCGATTGCTTTGGCGGATATCTTGTATGAGGCTGGCCTGCCACCCGAGATGTTTCAGATTGTCACTGGATTGCCGGCCGATATTGGTGACGAGATGATCACCAATGAACATATTGATATCATTACCTTTACCGGCGGTGTGCCGGTGGGGAAAATGATTGCCAAAAAGGCTGGGTATAAACGCACGGCGTTGGAATTAGGCGGCAATGATCCGTTGATTATTTGCAATGATCTGTCTGAGGATGATCTGGAAAAAGCTGCGACAATTGCGGTGGCGGGGGCGACGGGCAATTCGGGGCAGCGCTGTACTGCGGTGAAACGGATTTTGGTTCAGGAAAGTATCGCTGACCGTTTTGTGCCACTGGTTTTGGCCAAAGCCAAGCTGATCAAGTTTGGTGATCCGATGGATCCGGACACGCAACTTGGCTGTGTTATCCATGCCCAAGCGGCTGAGATTTTCGAAAACCGTGTGCTAGCGGCCGCTGAACAAGGTGCGAAAATCCTGTACCATCCCGCAAGGCAGGGCGCGCTGTTGCCGCCCATTGTGGTTGATCATGTTCCTCATTCCAGCGAGCTGGTGATGGAAGAAACCTTTGGTCCAATCATTCCGATTGTGCGGGTTCCCGATGATGATGCAGCCGTGATGGAGATCTCGAATTCCACCGATTTTGGCCTGTCTTCGGGCGTTTGTACCAATGATCTGCACCGTGCTACGGCTTATATAAATGGGCTGGATGTGGGCACAGTGAATATCTGGGAACAGCCGGGATATCGCATTGAAATGTCACCTTTTGGCGGCATCAAAGACAGCGGTAATGCGGTAAAAGAAGGCGTGCTGGAGGCGATGAAGTTTTTTACCAATGTAAAAACATACTCATTGCCTTGGCCACGATAGATTTATTTGGCGGCGAGAACCCTGTCGCCAAATATCGCTGAGCCGACCCTGATATGGGTGGCTCCCAGCGCAATTGCTGATTCAAAATCACTGCTCATTCCCATCGACAGGCCAGCTAACCCGTTGCGCTTGGCCATTTTGGCAAGCAAGGCAAAATGCAGGCTTGGTTCTTCGGTGATTGGGGGGATGACCATCAGCCCGGAAATCGACAAGCCAAATTCATCGCGGCATTGCTTAATAAAACCATCCAGATCAGCTGGCAGAACTCCCGCTTTTTGCGGCTCTTGGCCGGTGTTAACCTGAACAAATAGCTGCGGTGCAACGCTGCGCGCCTGAATGGCATTGGCAATTTTTGCCGCCAGTTTGGGGCGGTCAATTGTGTGGATTGCATCAAACAGTTCCAGTGCAGCGTTAACTTTGTTGGTCTGCAAAGGCCCAATAAGATGGGTTGAGATTCCGCTGAATTCTTTTTTGAACTCCGGCCATTTTGCACTGGCCTCTTGTACTTTGTTTTCACCAAAAACCCGGTGGCCTTGTTGCAATACATGCTGCACACGCTGGTTTGGCTGAACTTTTGAAACTGCAATTAGGTGAACTTGAGACATATCGCGCCCGGCTTTTTTGCAAGCATTTTCGAGGCGGGACTGTATTTCGTTTAGGGGCATGTTTCTCTCCGAATAGCAGTTATTGCCTATCGGTAAATCACCTGTCCTTCAAGTAATGAAAAAGGGCGGACCAAATGGCCCGCCCTTAATAATCTTATAATCCGTTAAGGATTAGAATGATGCAGAGATCAAAGCAGTGATACCGTTTTTGTACTCAGGACCGGAGATTTCGTTTGCAGTTGCATAAGAAACAGTCGCTGAAACACTGTCGTTGATCGCATAGTCCATGCCAACATAGTAAGACATGTCTGCGCCTGCGCCAGGGAGAAAGACACCAGCGTTAACAGTAATCTGATCGTTGAATGTGTATGCAACATCAGCACCATAGCTAGCTACGCTGGATGTTCCTGTGGTGGTTTGACCACCAGTGAAGTATCCGTCGCCATCAGCATCAACACCGGTAGGTGTACCAAGAGTGCTTTCTAGGTCATAATAAGCTGTTATTGCAATAGCACCAGTTGTGAATGTGCCAGACAAACCATAGTTATCGCCACGAACGCTGTTGTTTGCGTAATATGCAGACACGTTAAGCGAATCACTGATTTCATAACCAAGTTCTACACCGATTGAGTTTTCAGTGCCGGTAACATTAGTGTCAGTAGTTGTCACAGTGTCATCTGCGTCGTCAGTGTCATGACCAGTCTTAACGTCATATGACGATGTGCCTGTTGCGTAAGATACGCCAATTTCGATTGCACCGAAAGTTGCATCAACGGAAACAGCTGTTGTAGCATATTGCTCTGGAATAGCTGCGATCGCGGGTGGTCCGACTACAGCTGGGACTGCGGCGTTAGCATCGTCATAACCAACACCAACGCTGATTGAGCCAAATGTGGCGCCAAGGCCAATGTTCATGCCTTGGCATGAATTGGTTCCATTAAGGCCACAGCCAAGGGCAACGCCAAAGCTACCGAATTCAACAAGCGCGCGAACGTCAGTTGAGCCATCATGGTTTTCTACGTCAACAGCCATGCCGGAACGGTCAGCATACCAGTACTCAGAAGCACCTTTGTCGCCAAGATCGCCAACTTTCAACGATGCGTTAACCGGGCTGCCTGTGTAAGCAATTTCGATGGTTGGTGTGAAATTAAAAGTTCCGCCGGCAGTTTCGTCGCCGTCTGCGATTTGAGCGCTAAGCGTAGCAACAACATTGCCACCCATGTCGACAGAAGCACTCATGTCAAGATCGGCGTCCCAAAAGATGCCACCTTCGACAACGTCGTTATAACCAACGGTTACGGCGCCGGAGAAAGATACTGCTGGGCCGTCTTCGTGGCCGGCTGCGAATGCTGCGCCTGAAAAGGCAACCAGAGCTGTTGTAGTAAAGAGAACGTTTTTCATCGTTTTTCCTCATTTTATATTAAAATTACATTTACCAAATCCGGATTGCCCGAAAGGAGTGAGCCTTTATTCATCTATCCGCCCCTTTTGGTCAAGCAACCCAAATCCATATCCGCATATGTTTTGCGACCTGTTGCACCCATGTCACAGTTTTACGCCATTCCCCGCTTGTTCCGGCAGAATTGAGCCGATAATAGGGGTTTAACAATAGATTTCAGGTGTAAAATCAACGCATCTATAGAGGAGCCGGACGACATGTCTCGTTACAATGCCCACGTGGCAGAGCCGAAATGGCAGCAAAAATGGCAAGAAGCCGAGGTTTTTAAGGCCACACGTGACGAATCACGTGAAAAATATTATGTGTTGGAGATGTTTCCCTATCCTAGCGGCGTGCTGCATATCGGCCATGTGCGCAACTATACCATGGGTGATCTGACCGCGCGTTATAAACGTGCCAAGGGCTATAATGTGTTTCACCCGATGGGCTGGGATGCGTTTGGAATGCCCGCCGAAAATGCCGCCATGAAAAATAACACCCACCCGGGCGCGTGGACCCATCAAAACATCGCCGAAATGAAAACCCAGTTTGCGGCATTGGGCCTATCGCATGACTGGTCCGTTGAATTCGCCACCTGTGATCCGGAATATTACGGCCAGCAACAAGCGCTGTTCCTTGATTTTCTGGAGGCCGGTCTGGCCTATCGCAAAAATGCCTCCGTTAACTGGGATCCGGTCGATATGACAGTGCTGGCCAATGAGCAGGTCGAAAACGGTCGCGGTTGGCGCTCGGGTGCGTTGGTGGAACGCAAAGAATTGACCCAGTGGTTTTTCAAAATCAGCGATTATTCCGAGGAATTGCTATCCGCGCTGGATGGTCTGGATAAATGGCCTGAAAAAGTCCGCCTGATGCAGAAAAACTGGATCGGAAAATCAAAAGGCCTGCAATTCAAGTTTGAAACGGTTGATGCGCCGGATGGTTTTGCGCAGCTCGAAGTCTATACAACCCGCCCCGATACGTTGTTCGGGGCCAGCTTTGCTGCGATCTCGGCGGATCATCCGCTGGCCAAAGCATTGGAGGCTGATCCGAAAGTGGCTGCGTTTAATGCGACATGCCGCCAGATGGGCACCTCGGCTGAGGAAATGGAAAAAGCTGAAAAGCTGGGCTTGGATACCGGCATAAAGGTCAAGCATCCGTTTGATAGCAGCATTGAGCTGCCGGTATATATCGCCAATTTCATC